>JALDXQ010000329.1:0-5563 GCA_032156805.1 Acidobacteriota bacterium | reverse complement strand
CAACCTTCCCGTCTTCCAGGCGGATGTCGTCGAGCGTGAGGGTGAGCTCGCGGTGAGCTGGCGGCCAGTAGTCCGGCTCGGAGGGAACAACCAGGATGTTCCCATAGAGGCCCAGCTCCTGGCCGTAGTCCTCGCGGATGTGCGGGTGGTACCAGTAGACCCCGGGGTCCGGGAACGTCAGCTGGTATGTGAACGTGCCGCCCACCGGAATCGGGCGTTGCGTCGCGAGCGTGCCATCGTAGCGGTTCTCCAGCCGCAGCCCATGCCAGTGGACGGTCGCCTCGAGATCTCCTTCGTTGACAACATTGACGACGACCTTGGACCCTTGTGGTACGCGAAGCGCCGGGCCTGGAATGGACCCGTTGTAGGCGAGCATCCGCACCGTCGTGTCGCCCAGGCGCTTGGTTACCGGCGCGATACGAAGGTTGAACCGAGCGCCGTCGGCCAGCGAGATCAATTGCGCTGACTGGGCCTTCGGCAAATCTGCGGTCGCTGTGGGGAACTGATCGGCATTCGATACTGCGTCTCGCATCTCTCCCTCCATGACAGATGTACGCGTGTGTCCGGTCCAGGCATCGGCGACGCCAAGGAATCCCGCCGTCCGGCCATCGACCGCCACGAACAGGACCTGTTCGCCACGCTGTCGCAGCCGTTCCGGCCAGTCACCCAAGTTCTCGATGGAAAGCCCGAGGTGTCTGAAAAAGGCCGCGTCGCCAAGAGCGACGGTGTGCCCGGCGACGACCGCGGTGCTCCCCATGGCAACGGCGGCGGTCAGTGCAAGAAGGGTTGAGTCGTCCCAGCCGTCGACCGCCACGATGGTCACGAGCGTCGGTCTGCCGTCGCTGGTCGTGTCGCTTGTCAGGGCGCCCGAGTCGTTCAACATGGCGTCGAAGATACCGATGCACCCCCGGGGGAGTCCTTCCGGCCGTCTGGAATTTTTCTTGTAGAATTCTTCCCCATGCCGGAAGGCGCGAGCCCGGTCTACAGGTTCGGTCTCTTCGTGCTCGACGTGGCCGATCGCTCGCTGAAACGCCACGGCGTGGCCATCTCGCTCACACCCAAGCAGTTCGACCTGCTCGTCGCCCTCGTCACAAGTGCCGGTCGGCTCGTGGAAAAGGACACGCTGCTGAAGTCGGTGTGGCCGGACGTGGCGGTTGAAGAGGGGAACCTGACCAAAGGCATCTTCAGCCTTCGGCAGTTGCTTGAATTGGAGGACGTTCGCTACATCGAGACGGTGCCGAAGCGCGGGTACCGGTTCGCGGCCACTGTGACACGCGAGGCAGCGGCGGCTCCTGCGCTCTCGACGCCGTCCCCGGCAGCATCAGCTATTCCGCCCCAACCCGCACCGGCTGTGCTCGAGAACTCCATTGCCGTCATGCCGTTTACCGACATGAGCGCGGCTCGGGACCAGGAATTCTTTTGCGAGGGCATGAGCGAGGAGATCATCAATGCCCTCGGCCGCGTGCCCGACGTACGTGTCGCCTCGTACACATCGTCAACGCGCTTCAAGGGCAAGGCGATAGACACACAGTCGATCGGCCGCGAACTGATGGTGTCGTGGCTCCTCGAAGGCAGCGTCCGCAAGTCTGGCGACATCGTGAGGATTGCCGTTCAACTGGTGCGCGCGAGCGACGGCTTCAGCGCGTGGAGCGGTCGATTCGACCGACGACTCGACGACATCTTCACGGTTCAGGACGACATCGCTGGCATGATCGCGGAGACCCTGACGAGGCGCGTCGCCAAGGCCTCGGCACCGCTCGTCACGTCGAAGACGTCGAACACCGAGGCGTATTCCCTGTACCTCGAAGGCCGCTATCTCTGGAACAAACGTCCGGGTGACGTCGTGTGGCAGGCGCTCGATCGATTCGAGCGAGCGATTGCCATTGACTCGAGTTTTGCCCCGGCACATGCGGCCCTCGCCGGTGTCTACGGCACGCTCGGCGCGTGGGAGTACGGTGTGCTTCCGCCGGGCGAGGCGCTCGCCAAAGCGAAGACCTCGGCGGCGCGGGCTCTCGAACTTGATCCGCAGCTGGCTGCAGGACACACGGCAGTAGGCTATACGCGCCTCCACTTTGACTGGAATGCCGATGGCGCGTGTAGAGAGTTCGACCAGGCCATCGCGTTGAATCCGGCGTGGGTGGACGCGCACCATTGGCACTCGCACGCGCTGTGTGCCGCCGCACGATTTCCGGAGTCTCTCGCGGCGTGTCGTCGGATTGTGGAACTCGACCCGCTGAATCCGCTGATGCACGCCCACGTCGCGTGGCACCACTATATGGCGAGGGACTTTGCGGAGGCCTTGGCACAGGCGCAGCGCGTCGTCCGCGTCGAACCCTCTTTCCATTGGGGCCACTTTTTCGCCGGGTGGGCGCTTGAGCGACTCGGACGGGGTGCTGAAGCCATCGCGGCCCTCAGGGAGTCCGTGCGGTGTTCGTCAAGCAGCCCCGTGATGCTCGCGGGGCTCGGTCACGCGCTCGCCGTTCTCCAAGATCGGCGTGAAGCGCTGCAGATCGCTAACGGCCTCGAGCGGTTGCGCGGCGACAAGGGCCTGTTTGCGTACGAGATTGGCGTCATCCGTGCGGCCCTGGGCGACCACGATGACGCATTCAGATGGTTGACGCGTGCGGTGCACGAACGATCGGGCTGGATCGCGTATTTACCAGTAGACCCTCGCCTCGACGCCCTCCACCCCGACCCGCGCTTCGCCAGCCTCGGCTCTCACGCGACCGCCAAGGCATAATCGCCGCATCGACCGAGCTGAGGACACCACCTGCTCTTCAGCCTGCCAAATCAGAGTAGCCACCGCAACGCACCGATGAACGCTCCACAGCTGATGAAGCCGAGCGCCAAGGCAATAATTCCACCGATACGCTTGGCCTTCAACCGGAACCACATGACGTAGCTGCCGAGGACCATCACGATCAGCCCTCCCGCGACAGCATCCATCGACAGCGCCCAAAGGGTCGTCAGCGTCCAGTCTCGCCGGTTCCGCGAGTCTGCAGCGGGAGCACCCGTAAACGTGTGAAGGATGTGCATCACCCCCCACGCGTTCAGTTGCGTTCGTTGCACGGTCGCGCGTCCCGCTTGCAGGTCGGCCTTCACGTCGACGTTGAACCCAGGTCGATTGACTTGAAACGTGAACGGTCCGTTCGCGGGCTGCGTCGCCGGCCACTGGAGCTCTCCGGCGACTCCGAGTTGTCGCATCACATCGCGCGCCCGGTCGGTGTCGTTGGCTGCGGTCACAGCTGCGATTGTGTGTTCAGTCGTGCTCTGAATCCGATTCGGCCAGAACTGAGCAAACTGCCACCGCGGGTGGTTCAGCAGAAGCCCTGTGAATGCGAACAGCCAGATGAAGAACAGTAGAAACAGACCAAGGTAGTAGTGGACGCGGCGATTCCACACGAGGACCGTATCGACGGCGCCGCGCGTGCGGCGTTCGCCCGCCAATTCATCCTCACGCAGCGATGGCATACACGAGCCCCCAGAACGTGATTGCGCCGGCAAGGACCAGCACGAGGCCGACGCGCCGCTCGGCCTTCAGTGCAATCCACAGATAGATGCCGCTTATCGTTATGAATAGCGTCAAGTACGCAGTTGCGTCTGCAAGAACCTTCCACCAGCGGATGAGCGGCGAGTTGCCGCGCACGTCGACGTTGTGGGGTCCAGGCATTTTGTGCAGGTACACAAGGGCATCACCGATCGAGTGTTCACGCGACGTGATCGTGGCCGTCCGTTGCTCGTAATCCAACGAGACGACGGTGTCACGATTCGGCAATCGAACCGGGACGATCACCCGGTGCTCACCGGGCAGATGTCGAACGAAGTCGATTTCGCCGCTGACGCCCACCTGGTCGAGTACCGCTCGGAGCGCGTCAACGCGCGCGCGCACCTGCATGCCGGCGAGGCCGGCCGGAACAGCGACGTTGTTCACGGTGCGTGAAGAATCGGACGGAACTGGAGCTGGCCGTTGCGCAAAGCCATGGACCAGGTAGAACACGCTCGCCGAAAAGACCAGAACGAATGGACTGAGAAACAGGCCGACGTACAGGTGCAGATCGCGGGTGATGAGATAGAAGCGTCGCATCAGGAAAGTCGTGAGCGCGAGGAAACAGCACGCCGCGTCGGGTGAGCGATTACGATGACGATGGCGCCCAAGGCAATCGCTGCAATCGACACAAGGTGCGCGACACTGAGTCCAAAGGCCACGCGCTCATTGACTCGCAGGAATTCGATGCCGAATCGCAGCGCACCAGCTGAGACAAGGTACCGTCCCAGGACCGTGGCATCAGGTACGCCGCGTCGGCGCCACTGTATCAGTACCCATCCGAGCAGTCCGAGCCCGATCGCCTCGTACAGCTGCGTCGGATGCACCGGCACCGTCGTCGGTGGCAGCCCGTCCGGAAACGCGACTGCCCAAGGCAGCGTCGACGGCGTGCCATAGTCGTCACCGACAAGGAAACAACCGATGCGTCCGATCAGGTGTCCGAACGCGAGCGCTGGGGTTGCGGCAGCAACGATCGGAACAATCGGCCACCGCTTGAAGGCGATGTAAGCCAGGCCAATCCCTACGCCCCCAATCAGACCGCCATACCAACTCAAGCCGCCGCGCGAGAGCAGCAGCTCCAGGAGTGGCGCTTCGGTTGCGTGTTCAACCGTCCACAGGAGCTTCGCGCCGACGAGGCCACCGACGACGCCGACAAGTCCTGCATCGGTAGCATCGAGTGGCAGTTTCGACCGGAGCAACTCCCGGCGAAACAGCCACAGGCCTACCAACGCGGCGAGAGCCACCATCACGCCGAAGCTTGTGACTTCGAAGTCGCCGATCCGAAACAGTACCGGGTACATGAACTTATGCGCGCTCAGGACATTCGCAACACGGCAGCGTGGTGCCTTCTACCGGCCCCCGTTCAGGTCTGCCAAGAGTTCCCGCATCTGGTCGATCTCCTGCTGCTGTCCGGCCACGATGTTTTTACAGAGTTCGCGAATCCTCTGATCCTGAAGAGACGCTTCATTGCACATCAAGATCGCCCCCGAGTGATGCGGGATCATCGACCGCAAGAACTGGCGATCCGAGATCGCGGTCTGCTGTCTGATGAAGAGGAAGAACGCGATACCCGCCACGCAACCTCCAGCGATGAGCAGGGCGTTCAGTTTCTTGTTCTTGTACATGCCCGACATCAGGAGCATCTCGATGACCACCATCGGAGCAGTCATCAGTCCGGCCATGTAGACCTGGTTCAGGCTGTTGTAGACATCGCCGAGCGTGTTCACCATCGCGTACATCAGCACGTACATCGAGATGAATGACAGCACGATCATGGCGGCCAGGCGAAGATAGTGATTCTCGCCGCTTTTGCGTTCACCGTGTTGGTTGTGTTGCATGTGGTTATCTCAGAACGACGTTCGTCCTACGCTTGTGGCCGCCGTGGGCGGCTCGAGGTATGAGAGTGGCGGATCTTCCACGCCCCATCCGCACTCTTGACGAGCACGAGCGTTTCCAGGCCGCCTGAGTCGAGCTGGCGGTCGCCCATCTTCGCTTTGATCGAATACTCCGAGGTCGCGT
>JALDXQ010000328.1:0-5626 GCA_032156805.1 Acidobacteriota bacterium | reverse complement strand
AGACGGGCAATCCGCGCTGTGCTGGCGGGAGGGCAGGGCCGCATAACGGGCATTCCGTCAACCTCGCGCGTCGAAGACCCGTTAATCGTTCCTATCGTCTCGAACTGATCAACGTGTTCAACCGCTACTACTTTGCCGATCCCAACACCAACCTCGGAAGTCCGTACTTCGGACAGGTGACGAGCCTTGGATGGCAGACACCACGACAAGGACAACTGGGCATGCGCCTGCAGTGGTAAGCGACCGTCGTCTGACCGATCGCGCGTCGCCGCAGTGCTGCAATGTCGATCGGCAACCGGTCGAAGGAGTGGCTGAACTCGATCAGCGGGTTGACGATTCGCTCTCGGGTGTGAACACCGTCAGCAGCCCTCGTGTGACTGCCACCGGGAACGTCGACAGGTGCGACTCGCCCTCGAAGATCCGTGTGTGCAGCTGGAGCCCTTGATACTTGCGACGGGTGAGCGTGCTGGCGAGCTGACGCATCGAGGCGAGCATCGTGGACGTCTCCAGCTCGCCGTCGGACATGAACAGTCGCACTGGCAGCGTTTTGTGCTTCGCGGCAAACGCTTCCTCCCACTTCGTCGTGATGCCCTCGTCCCACCACAGGCTCGGGCTGACGAGGACCATTCGCCGGAAGGCATCTGGTGCATGGAACAACGCATAGGCACCGAATAGACCGCCGAGCGAGTAGCCGACATAGGTGCGGTCGCCGTTCGCGCGGTAACGGCGCTCGATCTCTGGGATGAGCTCCTCGCGAAACACGCGGAGAAACTCGGGCGCACCACCCGTGCGCACGATGTCGCGCTGGTAGTCGCGCTGGTACCGCGCCTCTTCGCTTTCGACACGCGTCGGCGTGAGATCCGGCACGCGCTCTGCGGCGGCGACGCGACTCTCGGCATTGCCCTCGTCAACACCGGCGCGGAGGATGCCGACGACCAGCGCCTCGGGCATCAAGCTGCCCATGCGGAGCAGAACCTGCGTCTGGACGGTCAGGCCGAAGATCCAGATCGCGTCGGTCACATAGATGACCGGATACCGAGCCGCCGGTTCGTGCACGTAAGCCTGCGGCAGCGAGATGTAGACGCGATACGCCGCGGCGTTCACCTTCGAGGTGAAGTCGTATCGTTCCGTCCGCGGCAGCACGACAGGCGGTGATACCGTCTGTGCCGTGACCGATGTCACGGTCGCGAACACAGCCACCAGTGCCATGACGGTCCGCTCCATGGATCATCCTCCGTCGCGATCCCGACGATCGTGAGCCGGGACAGGTTGTTGACTGGAATCGATACGCGCCGCGGATTATACGCTGTGCATGCGTATGCTGCCTGGATCCGACGCCGCGTCTGGCCGCACGGTGGAGGGCAGCTTGTTCAAAACAGGCGGGAGTCACCCCTTCCGCAGCACCAGACGATCGGCGTCGACCGAGACGAGCCGCAGCACCTCCTCTCGGCCGTCGGCATACGTGAGGACGACGGCCGGTTCGGCGCCCTTCGTCACTTTCCAGGTACACGACGTCCGGATCGAGCCGTCGCGTGCCGCGATGCCAATCGAGCTGCACGTGTGGTCGGAACGGAACTCGTACCCCCGACGGCCGCGCGCCGGTGGAAAGTCGTAGTCGCCGGGCCGGTAGACCGCCTCGGTGGCGCCGTCTTCCTCATGGGAGTGCAACCACGTTCCGATGATCTCCTTCGTGATCTGCTTCGGTGTCTGCCTGGCCATGGTGAGCTCAACACGGTCCGCAATCGTGTCGCTCGCGATCGTGGCGCTCGAGCGACGCGGCAATCGCTGCCGCGATCGGCTGTCCGGTGCGGTGGCTGATGAACAGGTACTCGCCGGCGGGATTCACTTCGAGAAACACGTAGTCGCCATCCGGCGTCACGCGCAAATCGATGGCGCCGAACTTCAAGCCAAAGATACGCATCAGTTCGAAGAGCCGTTCTGCGATTGGCGCCGGGAGTTCGTAGGGCACGACAGTCGCACTGCGCAGTCCGGGACGATAGTCAGCAGCATACATGGCTTCTGACGAGATCGCTGCGGCAAACAGATCGTCTTCGACGATCGTCACGCGCAAATCGAGCTCAGCCGGCACGAACTTCTGAAAAATCACGGGCGTATACCGGACGGAATCGAACAGCCCGAGGTCGGCCTCGCGAAGCCGGTACGTCTCGCGCGGGGCTTGAACGATATTGCGAAAAGCCTTCCGCACGACATTGCCGACGCCATGCGTCTCGACGAACGCGCGGGCCGTGTCGGGCTCATTGGTGACCAGCGTATCGGGAATCGACAACCCGATCTCGCGCGCCACCTGAAGCTGACGGATCTTGCGCTGCGAGATTTCGTCGGCCGTCGGCGGGTTCATCCAGAAACACTTGATCGAGTACCAGACGCCGAGCAACGCCTCGTTCGCCTCGGACCATGCGAACAGTCTCGCCGTGGGGTCGCTCAGGTTGTCGTGGAAGCCGTACGGACTGATTCGCCGGTACCAGACCGCACCGATCTTGCACAGGCACAGATCGCCGCCGCCGGGCAACGCGAGTCTGATCTTCTCGCGCTCGTTGCTCAACGCGGCGGTCAGTCCGAGTGTGACAGGAAAAGACGCCGTGTCGACGACGACCGAATCGGCCGTGAGATGCTGCCGCACTTCGTCGACGTGCTCGTTGGCTGGATGACTGACGATGAGAATCATGGCCGCACCTGACAGCCGTGCGGAGGCGCCGGGCCCCCGCACGGTGGTTTCCGAACACGAACCAAGAGACGGGATGACTACACTGCGCCCCCTGCGATCAGACGCTGGTAAATCGCGGCTGCCTCTTGCCATGCGGCGAGCCCCGACGCGTCGAGCATGCCTGCCGCGTAAAGACGGGCATACTGGCCGAGCAGCTGTGCGTACGCGTCCACCAGCGTGCTTCGTACGGCACCGCCAGCCCCCGTTGCGAGCACGAACGGTTGAGCGCCGCCGCCCGGCAGCATCCCACCACCGCCGGGAAGATCGATCGGCGGCTCCACGAACGACTTCGGCGGATCGAAGACGCTCTTCGGCGGCAAATCGCCCGGCAGGAATTTCCCTGGCTCGGTCGCGGGATCTTTCGCGAAGTCCTTGATCAGATCCTTTGGCCGATCCTTGGGGAAGTCCTTGGGTGGATCCTTCGGGAACTCCTTCGGCGGATCCTTCGGGAACTCCTTCGGCGGATCCTTGGGGAACTCCTTCGGCGGATCCTTGGGGGACTCCTTCGGCGGATCCTTGGGGAACTCCTTCGGCGGATCCTTGGGGAACTCCTTCGGCGGATCCTTCGGGAGCTCCTTCGGCGGATCCTTGGGGAACTCCTTCGGCGGATCCTTCGGGAGCTCCTTGGGTGGATCCTTGGGGAACTCCTTCGGCGGATCCTTGGGGAAATCTTTCGGCGGATCCTTCGGGAACTCCTTGGGCAGATCCTTTGGCAGGTCCTTGGGGAACTCCTTCGGCGGCTCCTTGATGATGTCCTTCGGCAAGGGCTTCGCGCCACAGGGAATCGACGAGCCGATCGCGCTCCTGAGACCATCGAGCGTGGCCTGCATGCGTGTGACCTGCCCTGTCGTGAACATGAACATGGCTACGTCGTCCGTGTAGTCCATGTAGTTCATGAACATGTCGCCGTTCGGCCCGTTCCCGCAGCTGATGTGCGGGAACGTCGGGACGCCGATGTTCTCGGATCCTTGATTCGGCGTATCCGCGACGAGGTCGCTACCCGCGCAGCCGTTACCATCGTCGCCCCAGATGTGTCTGAGGTTCAGCCAGTGCCCGACCTCGTGCGTCGCCGTGCGACCAAGGTTGAACGGCGCGGCCGCGGTACCGGTCGTGCCGAATGCCGAGTGACGAATGACGACACCGTCAGTGGCCGCCGGTCCGCCGGGGAACTGCGCGTAGCCGAGCAAGCCTCCCGCGAGCGGGCAGACCCACACATTCAGGTACTTGTCGCTCGGCCACGCATCAGCCCCGCCGGTCGCCGCCGACTTCACTGCATCGTCGTCAGTGAACGACGTTACGCTCGTTGGGGTTCGTGTGATACCCGTCGTCGGATTGCCGGACGGATCGGTTTTCGCCAGCTCGAACTCGACGCGCGCATCGGCGGCCAGCGGCGCGAAGGGAGGAGGGACGTTGGCGACGTCGGCGTTCTTCTTCCTGAAGTCGGCCGTCAACACCTCGATCTGACTGTTGATCTGCGCATCGGAGATGTTCTGTGCGGCCGTCTTGAAGACGATGTGAACGACCACCGGAATGCGGGTGCAGCCGGCGCGTCCTCCGATGGGAAGCACCGCGGCTCGGAGTGCCTGATTCTCGCTGGTGTCGCGGGCCTCGCGATACCCAGGTGACGTGCGCAGCAGCCGCTCGTGCACCTGCATCGTGGCGCACGTGCGCCTGGTGGGGCGTTCCTCCGGTGGAACGTTCTTGCTGCCCTTTCTGGCGCCTTTCTTTGCCATATTCAATCCTTTCTCATGCACGATTCGTTCAGATCACGCAGCCCCTCCTTGTCTATGGGCACCCGTGTCGGCAGCAGACGGATGTTCGTCGGCCGATTCGTGTGTCAGGCCCGGTGGACGGGCCAGTCTTTCGTTTGGTCGAGATATTGCTCGCGGGAACGGGTCGTGTCCAGCGGAACCTCGAGTAGACGCTATCAACTCAGACGAAATGTGGTGAGCGATGGCTACTGATCGTCGACGGCTGATCGTCGACGCCGACGACAGAGGGAACCCATGACCAAGAAGACTGCCGGGAAAAAGATCACAAAGCGCCAGACATCGAAAAAGAGCGTTCCTCGCGACCAGAAGGTCAAGCGGACGGGCCGTCCACGGAATCCGAAGCCGTGGCACTAGGGGAAACGATGACCGCTCCATGCGCGATCGTCCGTTGCTCGTAAGGCGCGTCGTTGGGCTATAGGCTGGCTCCGCCAGATTGGCCCGCACGTTGGGCACCGCGAGCTCGTGCGCGAGTGGGCCGGCGAACCCTTCGATCGGCATCCGCTGAAGCTCTCGGTAGCTGATGTACTTGTGCCGCGCGGATGCTGGCCTCGGAGATCGGGAAGGAAGGAGAATGAAGATTCCCGGCGCGGCCGAGGCCGACGCGCCGGAAGCAGTACTCGCGGCGGTCATTGGCGCCTCCTTCGGAAGGGGCCGACGGTCCTCTGAGAGCAACCGTCCGTATGCGTATGAACGTTTGCGCCTGCGGAATCGAACAGGATGAGGCCGCGCGTTCTGCGCGTTAATTCCTACCAGGTGCCGCGCTGGCTATTCAGACACGCTCGACTCCGACATCTGCGACAGACTGGCGTTTTCCGCACGACCCGGTTCCACCACATGAGCCCGGTACCCGCAGCCAGTTTGTTCAAGACTTCCCACAGAAGGCCCGCGTAATCTGGTGGCGACAGATGACTGGGTCCAATCGACTGGCGAATGCAGGCACCTGCCTGGTCCCCAGACGGGTCAGGCCGCCTCACAGCCGGCCAGACCCAGCGCTGAGCCGTTGTTCGGCGAGATCGGTGGCGGATTCGTGATTCGCGACTCGAGACGCGATACGGGATCCCTTGATCCCTGATCTCGCTCGGCGCATGGAGCTGGGTTGGCAGGACACGCGTGAAACGTCGACGTTAGA
>JALDXQ010000327.1:0-5627 GCA_032156805.1 Acidobacteriota bacterium | reverse complement strand
TCTGCTGCTGATACTCCTCGCGGTCATGGGGCAACATGTCGACCACGAGCACGCGTCCACCGGTTCGCACCACACGACCCACTTCCGCGAGCGCGCGCGGCGGCTCCGCTGAGTAGTGCAGAACGAGCGACAGCATCGCGACGTCGAGCTCGCCCGATTCGATCGGCAAGCCTTCCAGTTCTCCCTGACGGATGTCGACGTTGGTTGCGCCGCTCAATCTCTCACGCGCCGCTTCCAGCATGTCGTCGGAACCGTCAACCGATATCACGCGTCTGACGTGCGGCGCCACAACTTCCGTGAGCTGTCCCGTACCACAGCCGAGGTCGCCGACGATGAGCGTCGGGTCGATGAGACCAAGCACCGCCCACAGAAAAAACTCATCGCCGAACAGCTCGCCGCGAAGACGATCCCACCCGCCAGCCGCGGTTGCGAAAAACTCCTGAGACTTGGCTCGACGACGACCCAGCACTCCACGAAGACGACGTTCGTCCTGCTCGGCGCCCCTCGTCGAGGTGACCTGCTCGGAAATCAACGGCCACAGCCGCGCCGCCGCCGCGTCGAGGTCGTCGACCGGCATGCTGTAGAAGCGGCTCGTCCCGTCGCGCCTCGAGGTGACCCATCCATCGTCGGCCAGCGTCTTCAAGTGCCGGCTGACGGTGGACTGCGGCATCTGCAGCACGGAGCACAGCTCGGAAACTGTCAGTTCGTGCTTTTCCAGCAGCAGCAACATGCGGCAGCGCGTCGGGTCCGACAGTGCCGTCATGTGATCCAGAATGGGTGCGACCATCTATCCGTCTATCCGGATGTAATGATACATGCAGCCAAACAGACGGTCAAGTGGCCGAAATCTTCAGGTTTTCAGGGCTGTTTCGAGTTGCGAGACCAGCGTGTCGAGCTCCGTGGCCACCGCCCGAACCGTATCCGGCTGGCTCAGGTCGACGCCGGCCGTCTTGAGCAGATCCATCGGGTAGCCGCTGCCTCCGGCACGCAGCAGGGACAGATAGCGCCCTACTCCGTTCTCGCGTGTCACGGCATTCGCCGACCGCAGGTCCTGCATCAACCGGGCAGTCGAGGCAAAGCACGTGGCGTATTGATAGACGTAATACGGCGTGCTGAAGAAGTGCGGAATTCGCGCCCAGGTCATCGACGACAACGGCTCGTCATCGACCACGTCTCCGTAGTAGTCACGCAGCAACTGGGAGTAGATCGTGCTCAGCACTTCCGCGGTGATGGGCTGATCCTGCTCGACCAGCCGATGCGCCTGCAGCTCGAAGTCGGCAAACATCACCTGCGTGTAGAACGTGCTGGCAATGCTGTCGATCGCGTGCTGCAGCAGCACCGCCTTCTGGCCCGCGTTGTCGGCCCGCTGCAGCATGAAGTCGAGGAACAGCGCTTCGTTCAGCGTGGACGGCACCTCGGCGACGAAGATCGTGTAACCGGCGTAGACGAAGGGTTGCGCTCGATGCGCCAACAGCGTATGCATCGAGTGGCCCATCTCGTGTGCCAGTGTGAACACGGCGTCGAGCGTCTCGTTGAAGTTCAGCAGCATGTAGGGATGGGCCCCATACACGGGTGCTGAATAGGCGCCACTTCGCTTGCCGGCGTTCTCGAACACGTCGATCCACCGGCCGTTGAATGCCTCGCGCACGTGCTGCTGATACTCGTCACCGAGCGCAGCAACCGAATCAACAATCCATGGCGTGACGTCGTCGTAGGTGTAACGTGCGTCGTGTTCGACCAGCGGTATCGACAGGTCGGAGAGCCGATAACTCCCGACCCCGAGCACGTCACGACGCAACCGGTGATAGCGCCGCAGCGGCGCGACGCCGTCTCGAGTCACGCGAATCAGCGTCTCGACGACCGATGAAGGGATGTTGTTGCCGTGTAGCGCGGCTTCGAGCGTCGTGGCATACCCACGGGCCCGCGCGTGAAACCAGTCTCGCTGCAACACGCCGTTATAGAGCGCCGCGTACGTGTTCCGGTTGTCGGCATAGACCTGGTGAAACGCGCGATAGGCGGTGGCCCGATCCTCCGGGTTTCGATTGGTCTCGAGAATCGCGCGGTACTGCCCGTAGCTCAGGGTGATGCGTTCGCCACCGGCAAGGCCAATCGTCGGCGGTTTCATATCAGCCGTCGTCAGCGCGGCGTAACTATCGTGCGACACGCTGCTCGAGCGGCTCGCATACGACAGCAGCCGTTCCCCCTGCTCATCGAGTACGTGCTCCTGCTCGTGGAACAACGCTTCGATCGCGAAACGATACAACGCCAGATCCTGACTGGTCTCCATCCACTTGTGGATGGTGTCGAGCGGGATGGCGAGCAGCTCCGGGTTGAACCAGGAGCTCGACTGGTGCTCTCGGGCAAACAGAATCTGGACCTTTTGACGACGCGCGTTGATGTCGTTGTTACGCTGATCTTCGTCGTAGCGCAGTGACGCGTAGTACCAGACACGGTAGCTGAGCACGCCCATCCGGTCCATCGCACGAAAGGCGTCGGTCAGTGCCTGCGCACTCTTGGCCAGCGTCCCCTGACGGGACTTGAAGGCCTCTATTTCCCCGTCCAGCTCCCGATAGCTTGCCTCCCACTCGTCCCAGCTTTGACAAATGTGGTTGAGATTCCAGGTATAGGAGGCGGGGATCGCTCCTCTCTCCGGGAGCTGTCCAGAACTAGGGCGATAGGTCATCGGGCTCTCGACTTTAGGCTTTCCGATCTAGGTCCTGGCACTGGGAGCTGGTGTGCCACGCAGGAAGTCCTCGAGGGCGCTGTAGTCGGCGGGCATGGAGATCGAGCGCCGAGGTCTCGACAACGCCTCGGCCAGCGGACGAGGAAGCTCGATGCCCTGACCGATTGCGGGTTCGACTACTTCCCGGAATTTCGCCGGGTGCGCGGTCGCGAGAGACACTCCCTGTGCGTCGCGATCCTCGGCAAGATGATCCTTCAGAGCCAGCCAGGCAATTGCGCTGTGCGGGTCGAGCAGGTACCGGTGCTGCTGGTGCACGCTTCTGATCTCAGCGGTCACCTGCGCATCCTCGTAGGCGTAGCCGACGATGTCCTGGCGGAGTGCTGCAAGGTCACCGTTGTAGAGCGCCTGGACGCGCTCGAAATTGCTCGGCGCTCCCACGTCCATCGCGTTGGCAACCGTGGCAATGGACGGCCTCGGCTCATAGCGGCCGGACTCGAGATACTCCGGAACGGCGTCGTTGACGTTGGTTGCGGCAACGAAGCGCGCCACCGGCAAGCCGATTCGCTTCGCGATCAGCCCGGCCGTGAGATTCCCGAAATTACCGCTGGGCACCGATACGACCGGTCCTCGCCCGTGACCTGAACTCAGTCCCGCGAGCACGAAGTAATAAAACACCTGCGGCAGCAGGCGGCCGAGGTTGATCGAATTTGCCGGCGTCAACCAGACGTGCGAGCGAAGGGCGTCGTCGGCAAAAGCCTGCTTGACGAGCCGTTGACAGTCGTCGAAGGTGCCGCGCACCGACAGGGCAGTGATGTTGTCGCCCAGCGAAGCCATCTGCGCTTCCTGCACGTCACTCACCTGCCCCTCTGGGTAAAGCACGACCACTCGGGCGTCGGGCACGCGATGAAACGCCTGTGCAACGGCGCTCCCTGTATCGCCCGAGGTCGCTACCAGGATGGTCAGCGGTGTTCCATCCGTGAAGTGGTGCAGCAGGCGGGCCTGGACCCTTGCGCCGACGTCCTTGAACGCCATCGTCGGCCCATGAAAGAGCTCGAGGACCGAGATGCGATCGGTGACGCGCACCAGCGGTATCGGGAAGTCGAGCGCCTCCCGGATGAGAGGCTGCAGTGCCTGCCGGGTGATTTCGTCACGAAGGATGTGCGCACCGATCGTGGTGCCAATCTCGACGATGTCCGCCCCGCGGAGACGGTCGACGATGCCAGGCGGAAGCGGGTCGAGGCGCTCCGGCATGTACAGCCCCCCATCGGGGGCCGTCCCGGCAAAGAGCGCGTCGATGAACGAGATCGGCGGCGACGCGCCTCGCGTGCTAATCCATTTCATGAGAACGCCCAGCTACCACTGCGATCCACGTCTACCATCCACGCCCCTGGCTACGGCCTCACCGGCACCGGACGGCCCTGCGCATCGACGGCGACCAGGACGACTTCGGCCTGCGTCACCTTGACCCGCTCACCGTGCCCCGTCGAACCAGCGACCAGCGGTGGATTTCCCCAGCGTTCGGCCTCGACCTCGACACGAACCGTCACCGACGTGCGGCCGACACGAACTGTCTCGGTGTAGAAGTCCACGATGTCTCCGACGTACACCGGCTCGTGAAACTCCACCTCCCGCATCGCCCTGGTCACGAAGCGGTGCGCTGCCACCTTGCGCGCCTCGATCGCCGACGCGAGATCGATGTTCGACAGGATCACGCCGCCGAAGATCGTACCGTAAGCATTGGTGTCCTTCGGCAGCAGCAGGACCCTGATGGCGGGCATACGCTCGGACATGCGACCGTCTATTGTGTCCTGTCTTCGTCTCTCGTCTCCAGTCCTCGGTCTGCCGTCTCCCGTCGTGGTCACGCCGGCTTGTCCCGCTGAAGCGCGAAGCGCGAAGGCGGACGAAAAAAGCATCACGACCACTGAAGAATGGGCACTCGAAGACCGAAAGGCGTTTATCATCTCTTTCATGAGCACTCTGACCAACGGACGGCCTGTGCCGATCACGGCCGCCACCTCGACGACACGTGCCTGGAGCGTGCACGAAGCCGCCGAGTTGTACGAAGTCGCCCGCTGGGGTAACGGCTACGTTTCGATCAACGATGCCGGCCACGTCCAGGTTCATCCCACAAAGGACCCGGCCAAGGCCATCGACCTCAAGGAGCTCGTCGATCGCCTCCAGCTCCGTGGCATCAGCCTCCCGGTGCTCATTCGGTTCACGGACATCCTCAAGCATCGACTGGGCGACATTCACGGGGCTTTCCACACCGCCATCACGCAGCACCAGTACCAGGGTGGATACAGCTGCGTATACCCGATCAAGGTGAATCAGCAGCGGCAGGTCGTCGAAGAGGTCCACAAGTTCGGCAAGCCGTATAACTTCGGCCTCGAAGCGGGCTCGAAGCCCGAGCTGCTGGCCGTGGTGGCGATCGCGGACAACACCACGCCGATCATCTGCAACGGGTTCAAGGACGCCGAGTTCATCGAGACCGCGATGCTCGGCCAGCAGATCGGCCGCAACATCATCCCGGTCGTCGAGAAATACACCGAGCTCGGGTTGATCATCGAGGCCGCTGAAAAGATGGGGGTGCGGCCGCAGATCGGGATGCGCGTGAAGCTGGCCGCCCGCGGCAGCGGTCGATGGCAGTCGTCAGGCGGCTTCCGATCGAAGTTCGGCCTCACGGTCACCGAGATCATGCGTGGGCTCGAGGAGCTCAGGTCGCGCGGGATGCAGGACTGCCTCAAGCTCCTTCACTTCCATCTCGGCAGCCAGATTACCAACATCCGCATCGTGAAAGGTGCGCTCAACGAGGCCGCGCGCGTCTACACCGAGCTCGCCAAACTCGGCGCCGGCCTGCAGTACATCGATGTGGGTGGCGGCCTGGGCGTCGACTACGACGGCTCGCAGACCAACTTCGAGTCGAGCATGAACTACACGCTCGAGG
>JALDXQ010000326.1:0-5674 GCA_032156805.1 Acidobacteriota bacterium | reverse complement strand
CGAGCGACAGCTGTAACGAGTTGGTGTGGAACGGAGCGTGGGCCCCAACCGCGTCGACGTCGGCAAACTCATAGCCGTTCTGCGAAAAACAGGACAGGCCGGCGTCACTGACGTTCGTCGCGACAAAGCGGACGAGCGGCCGCCCTCCACCGGTGAGATCCGACAGGCGGGCGCCTCGGAACAGATATCGGTCGTAGTAACGGGCCAGCAGCGCCGACGACGATTCCAGCAGCCAACTCGGCCTGCGACTCCTGATGGGCACATGGGCGGCGAGGATGATCCAAGGGAGACGGCGGACGATTCTGTTGCGTATCCCCCGTTGAGTGAAATGGATCAGCTCCTCCGCGGCGGACGCAAAGCGGCTGGTGTCAGGGTGGGTGTAGTCCTCCCAACGAACCAGGAGGTGACCCGCGAGGATGGACCCGCCGGAGACGGCCGCGGTGGTCCGCAGGTGGGTGAGCTCCCCGGCATCCCGGAGACACGCAACCACGCCGAGATGGAAGAGCACCGCGCGGAAGCCGCCGCCGGAGAGCGCGAGGTCGATGTCCTTGTCCGCCATAGGCACGTCGCGTCAGCGTCCGAACCGTCACCGTGAGACACTCGCTCCCCTGCACCTCCTCTAGGCGCGCGTCAGCCTGTCTCTCTCGGCCCTTGCTCTTACTGAATCCAACGGATCTGGACGGGATTGTGAACATGTCATGTGGTCGGCTTCGACTAGAAACACCAGTTGACGGAAGTGGCGCGAATACCAGCGCAGGGCCGGATAACACGCGTTCCGTGGACCTCGCGCCGAAGACCACGTCAATCGTTCTAATCGTCTCGAAGCAGCTCGATAGTGCGTGGCCTCTCATCAACTTGATCACGGCCGACCCGAGTGGGCTGGCGTGCAATATAGCCGTCGCCGCTACCGGTCTACGCGTCTTGCCCGTGAATCGGTATTTGGCCAGATGCTCAACGTTCAGCTCCGCTGATCAGGTCGCACTTTGTCGAAGGAATTCGAGAACCATCATGCACTGGCGTCCACGATCGCTGAGACTCTGTCGAAAAGTTGTTCAGAAAGGATGGAATGCACGGTTACGGAGAGCCGTAACCCAACGAACGGAAATGGCTCCTCGGGCTGGACTCGAACCAGCAACCCTCCGGTTAACAGCCGGATGCTCTGCCATTGAGCTACCGAGGAATGCAGGCGGGCGAACCTTCCGATCGTAGCGAAAGGCTCAGTCAGACGCAATATGAGAGGACCGGCGTACACTGGTCCCATGAAACAGCTGTTGCCGGTCGTCGCTCTCCTCGCCACGGGCGCCCTCGTCGCCGCGCAGGAACGCGAGGTCCCCAAGGACTCCTCGCGTATCACCGTCACCGGTTGCACCAAGGGGCGCACCTTCATCGTCACCGCCCGTGAAGGGCATGAGCCGGCGAGTGGCGAGCTCGCGCCGGGCCGGCGCTTCCGTCTCTCGGGCAACAAGGATGTGCTGAAGGAAATCGAGAATCGCGAAGGCTCGATGGTCGAAGTCACCGGCCTCGTTCGCAAAGCCGAACTTGCCGGACCAGGTGGCATCAGCACGGCCGGCGGACGCGTCCGCATCGGCGGCGGTGCACCGCAGGCACAAGTCGGTGGCAGCCCGAGCCGCGCACCGACCGGCGCCACCACGGACGCGGTTCTCGATGTCGAGGGATATATCCGGCTGCTGGAGTCCTGCCCCTCGCGATAACACCAAGACACGAAGGGCGTGAAGATCGCGAAAGCGCTTCGCGATCTTCGAACACTTCGCGACCTTCGTGTTTACATCGGGGCGTCGATCTGAATCGGAATCAGCGCTTCCATCTTGCCTTCGAGCGCTGTCGAACCTGCCGCGTACTTACTCGACTTGAGCATGAACGCCAGGACGTCTGCCACCTGCGCGGGCATCAGCGTGCCGGGCGCAGTCGCGGGCATCGTCGTCTGCGTCTTCTCGAAGAGATCGCCGAGCGTCTTGCCCTTCCAGTTGGCCAGGAAGTCCATCCCCGCCAGCGGCGGCATCGGACCTGAGCCCTCGAGGTTGTCGCCGTGGCACGCGGCGCACATTTCCTTGTAGAGCGCCTCACCGTTGGTCGCCTGCTCTGCCGTATACACACCGGCGCTCGCCTTGCCACCCTGTGCACCGAGCACGGCAAACGAGAACGCCACCATGAAACTGCACACCGAGAGAATCGCTACTGTCTTCCGCATATTCTGATCTTAACTGATTCGCCGCGACAGACGGAGACGGCGGGGCCATCGTGCAGGACCCGGCCTATCTTGTCTTCGGTCTTCGACGCCCAACCCGGCCTTTTTCACCGCCAGTCCAACCCAACTGCACGGCTGTTCCTATCAATGCCAGCACAATCCAGGCAACCGGGACCCATCGCCTTCCCGGTGCCGGATCCAACGGATAGAGCACCCACACATCGTTAGCCGCCACGGCGGCTCTCGCGACGCCATCACCGATCAGGGCCATCGCCCCAACGATCATCGTCCAGGCTCCGCCAAACGCGGTACCTAGGATGATGACGTAGCGCTGCAAGTACATCGACGCCACTGCCCCGGCGACGGCGCAAAAGGCAACGGCCAGGAAGTGGAGCTCCTGTCCTGTAGCCGAGGCCACGAGATTGGCGACAAGAGCACCGATTCCGGCGCCAAACAGCGCGACGCCCACGTAGTAAGCAGCGAACAGGATGCCTGCACCAATCAATCCGCCGATGAGGGCCGAGCCCACCATCCAGGTCGTATCGCTCGGAGGAAACACAGAGCTGATTGCGAACGCACCGAAGATGAAACCAAAGATCGCGAGCACGAGACGGAACATCCGGTAGCCAAAGAAGCAGGCGACCGTTCCACCCAGCAGCAGGACGATCGCTGCAGGTATCTGATAAGAGGCAGGGAGCATTGGTGATGGGGTGATTATTGATCTGTGATTGGTTATTGATTGTCGATTGGTGAATGGCGATTTGTTGGTTGATGGCCACGATTCATCACTCATCACCAATCACAGAATCAACAATCGCCAACGAATCAGCAATCACTGATCGCCACATCACAAATCGCGCCTCCCTTCCATCGCTCGTGTCATCGTCACTTCGTCGGCGTACTCGAGGTCGGAGCCGACGGGAATGCCCATCGCAATGCGCGTCACGCGAACGCCGAGGGGCTTGAGCAGTCGCGCCAGGTACAACGCAGTGGCTTCGCCCTCGACGGTCGGATTGGTCGCCAGGATCACTTCGTCCACGCCGCCTGCCCCCACCCGCGAGAGGAGTCCCTTGATTTTCAGGTCGTCTGGCCCGACGCCATGCAGCGGCGAGAGCGCTCCCATCAGCACGTGATAGACGCCACGGAACTCGCGCGTCTTCTCCACGACCGTGACGTTCTGCGGCTCTTCGACGACACAGATGAGGCGCTGATCCCTGGTGGCGCTCGTGCAGAACCCGCACGGGTCGGCGTCGGTGATGTTATTGCAATTCGAGCAGTACGTGACGCGCTCCTTGACGTCACGGATGGCCGCGCACAGATGCTCGGCGTCCTCGCGCGGATGCCGCAGGATGTGAAAGGCCAGGCGTTGCGCACTCTTGGCGCCGATGCCGGGCAGCTTCTGCAGCTGCTCGACCAGCCTGGCAAGGGGCTCTGGCAGGGACAAGGCTAGAAGAGTCCAGGGATCTTGAGGCCTCCGAGCAAACCCGACATCGACTGTCCGAGTTGCTCGTCCACCTTGCGATTGGCGTCGTTGATGGCGGCCAGGATCAGATCCTGGAGCATCTCGACGTCCTCCTTCGAGACGACCTCAGGGTCGATGCGGAGCGACTGAAGCTGCTTGCTGCCGTTGATCACGACGGTCACCATGCCGCCGCCGGCACTGGCCTCGATGCGCATCTCGGCCATGCGCTTCTGCATCTGCTCCTGCATCTGCTTGGCCTGCTGCATGACGCTTGCGATGTTCACGGTCGTCTCCCGCTCCCTGCTACATCTCTTCCACATCCCGGATCTCGGCCGGGAAAACATCGAGCAATGCCTGGACACCTGTCGACGACAGCGCTTCGGCCTTCAGATCTCTCTTGCCCGCTGAAGCGGCCGGCGATGCATTCTGCTCCGCCTCTGGCGCCGGGCCGTCGTCTGCGGCCTGGACCGCGGTGACGCTGACCTTCCGGCCGGTCAGACGTTCGGCCGCAGCCTCGAGCCAGGCACGCGATTGCTCGAACTGCTCGCGCAACGCACGATGCGCGGGCAGGAACGTAAACGTGACCCGATCGCCGGCGACATCGATCTTCTGCGCCTGCGCAACAACGGTGTTGTAGAAGAATCCCTTACCTGACCGGATCTCGGCAAGCAGGCTGTCTTTCAGGCTGCCGCCGCCCGGTGCGAGCTTGTCACTCGTCGGTGCGAGCTTGTCGCTTGTCGGTGCGACCTTGTTACTAGTCGGTGCGATGCTGCCAGCGGCGGTCGGTGCGACGGAGCTTCTCGTCGGTGCGAGCCTGCTGATCGTCGGTGCGGGCTTGCTGCTTGTCGGTGCCGGCGTCCGGGTTCCAGTTCCCGATCCACCCAACTGCTCGATGAGATCGGTCAGCGGCACGAGCTTCCTGAGGTGCATCCACCGCAGCAGCACCATCTCGAAGTAGTAGCGCGGTTGCGAGGTGTTGCGAATCTCCTGCTCGGCCGTCGAGAGCAGGTCGAACGCGCGCATCAGATCTTCGCGCGAGAATTCGCGCGACAGCGCCGTCACCCGTTCATGCTCGTCGGCGCTGAGCACACCATCGGAGACCCGCGCGGGATCGACCGACACGATCATCATGTCGCGCACGACCTGCGACAACTCGCGGCACACCAGGCGAAGGTCGGTCCCTGATTCAACCGCGCGATCGGCGAGCGCAAACGCGCGCTGCGCATCTTCTGACACGATCGCGTCGATCAGATCCATCAGCAGGTCGCGGCCAACCAACCCGAGCACGGTCGAGACATCGTCCACACCCACGGTCTTGCCGGCAAAGGCGATGACCTGATCGAGAGCACTCTGCGCATCGCGCATGCTGCCTTCGGCGGCACGAGCGATCAAGGCGAGCGCGGACTCCGACACCTCGATCTGCTCGGCCTGCGCGATCCGGCCGAGCTGCTCGATGATCACCTTGGGCGAGATGGTGCGGAACTCGAACACCTGGGAGCGCGACAGGATGGTGTCCGGAATCTTGTGCAGCTCGGTCGTCGCCATCATGAAGACGACGTGCGGCGGAGGCTCCTCGATCGATTTCAGCAACGCGTTGAACGACGCGGTCGACAACTGATGGACTTCATCGATGATGAAGATCTTGTAGCGGTCGCGGGCGGGCGGGAACGCCAGTCCTGCGATCACGACCTCGCGAATGTTGTCGACGCCGGTGTGGCTGGCAGCATCGATCTCGAGGACATCGAGGTCCCGCCCCTGGGCGATCTCGACGCAGGCGTCACATTCACCGCACGGATCGGGCGTGAGTCCCTTCACGCAGTTCAGCGCGCGTGCAAGAATGCGTGCGGTCGTCGTCTTGCCGCATCCGCGCGACCCGGCAAACACGAACGCCTGCGCGATCCGCCCGCTCGCAATCGCGTTGCGCAGCGTGCGTGTCACGACCTCCTGCCCGACGACATCGTCGAAGCGCTGCGGGCGGTATTTGCGCGCGAGGACCTGATAGGACA
>JALDXQ010000325.1:0-5704 GCA_032156805.1 Acidobacteriota bacterium | reverse complement strand
AACCTTCCGGGCGCTTCCATCAACGAACAATGGCCGATGAACATCCCGGGCGACGTCGTCGCCTACGACACGAAAACCGGCAAGATGCTGTGGCGCTTCAACGTCATTCCCCGCCCTGGGGAAGAGGGCGCTGAGACGTGGCTCACTGCGGATCCCACACTGTGGGAGGTCCCTGGTGGTCTGAACGCGTGGGCGAAGGAGCGTCCGGAACTTCGCGAGGCGTCGAACCGGTACACGGGCAATGCGGGCTTCTGGGCACCCGTTACGGCGGACCCCGAGTTGGGCATGTTCTACATCGCCACGGAATCTCCGACGAGCGATTACTACGGAGGATATCGGCCCGGCAGCAACCTCTACGCGAACTCGGTGGTTGCGCTCAACGCAAAGACGGGCCGGCGCGCGTGGCACTTCCAGCTGACGCACCACGACATCTGGGACTTCGATCCGCCAACGGCGCCGATCCTTGCGGACATCACCGCGGACGGCCGTCCTGTCAAGGCGGTCATTCAGCTCACCAAACAGGGATTCGTCTTCGTGTTGGACCGTGCGACGGGCAAGCCGGTGTGGCCGATCGAGGAGCGGCCGGTGCCGAAGTCCGACGTGCCGGGTGAGTGGACGTCACCCACGCAACCGTTTCCAACCAAACCAGCCGCCATCGAAGTGCAAGGACTGACCGAAAACGATCTCGTCGACTTCACGCCCGAGATCAAGGCCGAGGCGCTTCGCATCGCGCGTCAGTTCCGTCTTGGTGGCCTCTACACGCCCTCGTCACTGCCGAATGCGGCTGATGGAACGATGGGCACGCTGACGGCGCCGTCCGCAGTTGGTGGCGTGAACTGGCCCGGTGGCGCCGTTGATCCAGTGGACGACGTGCTCTACGTCGCATCGCAGACCAGTCTGTTTCGCGCGCAGGTCGTGGAGGGACGACCAAACGCGGGAGTTCTCTATCACAACCCTCGCGGTCAGGCGGTCGGTCCGCCGACGGCTGTTTTCGGTCTTCCGCTCATCAAGCCTCCCTATTCGCGCATCACCGCCGTCGACTTGAAGACGGGTGACCGCCTGTGGATGGTGCCGCATGGCAACACGCCCGAGGCGATCAGGAAGAATCCGCGGCTGCAAGGGTTAGAAATTCCCAATACAGGGGCACAGACATTCGGGACCGGTCTGCTCGTCACCAGCACGCTGTTGTTCGGAGGCGAGGGCGGTGCGACGCCAGTCCTTCGCGCGTGGGACAAGAAGACCGGCGCGGTCGTCGCGGAGATCGCGTTGCCCGGACCGACCAGTGGATTCCCCGTCACCTATACGAAAGCCGGGCGGCAATACATCGCTGTTGCGGCACGGGTGAACGACGCGGTGGAAATCGTCGCGCTCGCGCTGCAAGCAGCGACGGAACCAAGCGGCCGTGGACAGCAGTGACCCGGGACCTGCGATGAAGAGTGTGATGTCGTTGAGCGGAAGTTACACGGCAGAGGAGCTCGTCGGGGGATGCCGAGGGGGACAATGATGACAAGAGTGACACACGCGGTGCTCGTCGCCACCCTGCTCACGGTACCGGTGGTCGTCCAACGCGCCTCCACGCACCACGGCATCGGCCGCTACGATCCACGGAGGAACGTAGAGCTCGAGTTAGGCTGACACGGCTCGACTTCGTCGACCCGCATTCGTATGTCTACTTCGATGTCGTCGGTGACGACGGCAAGGTCGTCGCGATGAAATGCGAGATGCGGGCGGCCACGGTGCTCCGACGCTCGGGCTGGTCGCCGGAGATGTTCAAACCGGGTGTCCATCAAGGTCGCGGGAAACCCGCATCGCGACGATCCGACTGCGTGCCATGTGCGGACGTTGACGCTTGGCGATGCGCCGACGCTCGAGCGCTATCAGCAGCTGAGCGGCGCGAAACCCATCGATCGCACGAAACGACCTTTCCGGCTGCCGTCGGGCAGGCCGAACCTCGCCGGCGACTGGGCGCAGGAGCAACACATCCTGGCAACGCCGCCCGGCGGGCGCGCCGGGCTGGTGCCGATCAGCCAGGTCGCCGCGATCGAGGCCGGCAAGTTGCCGATGCCGGCCGCACCCGCCGGCTGGTTCCCGCCGCCCGTGACGCTGACCGCAGCGGGACGTGCGGCGGCAGAGGCGCTGGGCAAGCGGTCGACGTCGGAGAACCCGCGGCTCTCCTGCCAGATCACAGCGAACTTTTGGGCGGTCCACCGTCGCCCGCCGGAATTCTTCGCGAGCTATGGTGGACATCCTTCGCGTGAGTCATGAGCCGCCCTTTTCAAGCTGTCAACGAAATCTGGCGGTGACGCGAATGCGTGCCGAGTGTCGACGCTACAGAAGTCCGCCTGAACGGAGCCCAGCCAGCAGCCCACCCAGCCCGAAGAGAAGGCCCAACGACCAGCCCAGCGCTTTCATCCTCCGCTCGCTGCGGCGCTTCGCGGTGGCTAGGATCGGATCTGCGCGCATTTCGGCGTCGTACCGGCGCCGAAGAATCCGCGGTAGCCAGATTTGATAAATCCCGGCCAGGCTCAGCACGAACAGGCTGAACACGACTATGGGCCCGATCGCCGAGTGAGTGAGACGCAGTCCAACGGATATTCCACCTGCGCCCGCGATGGTCGTCGCGACCGCGACCAGCTTGAGCCGGATCAGCGCCCTTCGCTCTTCGTCATCGTACGGAGTGCTCTCGAGGTGACGCAGACCGAGCACCACGCCCAGGACTCCCCCGGCGGCCCCCAGCGCGGCGCCGCCAAGCCACAGGCCAGCGACTTTTGCAAACGGGCCAACGGTCTTCGCCCCGCCGGCAGCAATCGCTGCGGCAGAAGCCACGGCCGGCGCTCCCACGCTGATGGCCGTGGCCACCGCAGCGACGAACGCGCTGCCGGGCGCCGTGACGACGAGATCGTGACCGAAGCGGTCGAGGAGCTCGTCGCGTAACCGAAGCCGCGCGCGCGACAGCCGCTGCCGCACCGCAGCCTCGCTCAGGTCGAGGAGCGACGCCACCTGGGCCACCGACTGGCCCTCGCGATAGAAGAGCGTTATCACTTCGCGCGTTTGCTCCGGCAGAAGATCAATCGTGTCCGCAACCGCCCGGCGCCGCTCCTCCGCAATCAGTTCCTGCCCGACATCAGGCCGTCCATCCACCACGGCTTCCAGCCGCTCGCCTGCTTCGTTCTCCGCGACGCGGCGGCGCCGCCGCGATGTGCGGAGGACGTGATGCGCGCGGTTGCGAGTGATTTGGCGGAGCCACGGCAGAAAGCTGGATGGCTCTCGCAGCTTCCCGATGTCGTGCCACGCCGCGAGAAACACATCCTGCGCGATGTCGCGGCTCACGTCCGGATCCCGCACGATCGCAAGCGCAATCGATGACACGAGCACACACGTCGCTTCGACCAGTCTGGTGAATGCGGGCTCATCGCCGAGGCGCGCGCCTTCGACATCCACGAGGGCGACAGTCTGACACGCTGATGCCTTTTCCATGTTGGGACCTGTTCAGTTCAAAAACCCGGTGATGGCCGACAGCACCGTCCGATAATCGTCCAACATGACGAAGTGGCGCGCGTTCGGGACAAAGAGGATCTGATGGTTGGGAATAGGCGCGAACTGTAGCTCGTAGCGCTGGCGGATGCGATCGCCGGCGACGCCGGCGGGTGCCGGAGCAATGAGCAGCACGGGCCCACGAATCCGGGACACCTCGGGCCGGAGATCCGTGGTCATCAGCTCCATCACGGCGTGGCCGGTCGTCGCTGGGTCCGACATAGCGGCCCATTCTGCCGCCACTTGCACGTGCGCGGGGTCGATGATCATTGCCGGCAGCGAGATTGTCGCCTGGCGGGCCCGCTCGGCATCGGACGCCCGCACGAGCGCGTCGCGCATGGCCTGCGCCATCGGTCGGACGGCCTCGGCGGTCGCCTCTGGATCGGTCAAGCCCGGCAGGAAAGGCACGCCATCGATCGTCACAATGGGCCCGACTCGATCCGGTGCGGCGGCGGCAAGCCCGAGCGCAATGACGCCGCCCAGGCTATGTCCGACGAACACGGGACGCGTCAGGCGATGCTCCTCGATGTATCGCAGCAGCGCAGTCTGGATCGCGGGCAGGAAAGGCGCGCCCATTGGAGGCTCGCCGGCAAATCCCGCCAGCGTCAAGACATGGCACGTGTACCGGTCTTTCAGGTCGTCGACGAGCGCGTTCCAGACGGCGCCGGACGAATTCAGCCCGGGAATCAGAATCATCGCCGGTCCGCGGCCAACGACGTCAGTCCGGAACGGGTACGGCGACTGTGCCAGCGCGCTCGAGATTCCTACCGTGCCGATGAAAACTGCCGCAGCGAGACCACGCATTTTGACCTTCCTTAGCGTTTGCAGCTCCCGTGTCTACAAAGGAGCCGATCGCCTCGAAAGGTGACGGAGGGATGAGCTCGCGGATCTCGGTGGGATTAGTGGCGAGCACCCACTGGGTGAGGATGCTGGTGCCGAGCCAGACGCGCGCCTGCCGGGATCGCGACATCCACCTGCAGGCTTGAGAACGTGAGGCAGTCGTCACACAACGACTCGGAAATCCATCCGTCGGTGGCTTGAGGCGATGCAAGTAATTGCTGCTGCCTGAGTCACTTGCTCCTGCCGGAAAGTGTCTCGACGCAGAGGTCGTGCTACACTGTAGCTAAACGTCTACACGTATTGACATGGCTCTTAATATTCGTAGCGCAGAAGCGGAACGGCTCGCGGCCGAGCTAGCCAAACAGACCGGCGAAACCAAGACCGAAGCGGTGACCAAGGCTCTCCGCGATCGCCTCGCGCGCGTGCGCCGCGAGCGTTCTCGCCGGCGATTGGCCGATGAGCTCGAGGCGATTGCGGAGCATTGCGCCAACCTGCCTGTTCTCGACGCCAGATCCGCGGACGAGATTCTCGGCTACGACGAACACGGTTTGCCGCACTAGATGGTCATCGACACGTCTGCGCTCGTTGCCATCCTGCAACGCGAACCGGAACGGCGTGCCTTCATCGAAGCCATCGAGGCCGCTGATGCTCGCTTGATGTCCGTCGCGACTTTCGTCGAGATCTCAATCGTCATCGAGACGCGACACGGCGCCGAAGGACTGCGCGACCTGGATCACTTCATCGGTCGGGCAGGCATCGAGCTCGTACCGGTCGACGCGGAACACGGCAAGGTGGCATGCAGCGCGTTCGGCCGCTTCGGAAAGGGACGGCATCGCGCAGGCTTGAATTACGGCGACTGCTTCTCGTACGCGCTCGCGATCTCGAGCGGAGAGCCGCTCCTCTTCAAGGGCGACGATTTCGGGCATACCGACGTCACGATAGTGGATCTGGGCTCGGAGTGATCTATTCAGCATGGGGTGCTGTCGTCGGATCGATTCGGACGATTGGGCGCACAGGGCGCGTGCGGGGCGCGCGGGCCCCGTGCCGGGTAGAGACGGGTGGGGGCGGCTGGACGTGGACCCGATCGTGAGCTGAGGCCTGAAGGCGGACTGCGTCCTGAACTTCCGGCCGTTCTTCGCCGTCACCTCCGCGTATGAACGATCGGCCTGTCGTCGCTGCCGTTCTCCTCCTCATGTTGTTGCCGCCGAGCGCTGCGGCACAACCGCGGCTCTCGCGCGATCAGGCGATTCCTCCAGCGGAACTCGATGCGTTCGTCGACGGGCTCGTACGGGAGACGATGACGGCGAACAACATCGCGGGCGCGACGGTG
>JALDXQ010000324.1:0-5738 GCA_032156805.1 Acidobacteriota bacterium | reverse complement strand
GCAGGACGAAGAGGACATGGAGGAGGCCACGCGCCTGTGGCGCAAGCTGTTCGGCGACCGCTTCAAGGCAACGGCCAATCCGGCCAAGGCTGCCAGCTACAGCAGCACCGCGGCGGCGGTGGCGTCCGCGTGCGTGACGCGGCGAAGGTCGAGCTCGAGTTTGGCGGGGTGGGACGTGAGCGCAGGCCCGCAGGCGTGCTCCAGGCGTCGCATGTCTCTCGTGCTCAACCGGCCCGAGACAGTCACACGCAGTACATCGCCGTGCCGTGCGGAGCGGATGTTGGCCATGTGCGAGATCTCGGCAATCCGTGCGCCGTTTGCAACACGTGGCCTTTCCCGCCCGGTTTCTGCATGGATCGGCTGGTTCGTCGACTCGCGCAACACTGGAGTTCGCGAAACTCACCAAATGACGTCAATCGTTCCCGATGACGTGGAAACACATGGAGGAGCGGCATGTCACCCGATGTTCCCCATGAGGTGTCTGGCGAGCTGACTGCCCCGGAGCAAGCGCTCCTGGATGCGACCCTTGCCCTGGCCGAACGACTCGATGTGGCTCAAACCTGTGATGCGATGCTCGCTGTCGTCGAGCGTGTCTTCCGTGCGCGCTCGGCGTGGATCCTGTTGCACGACCCGGCGACGAACGAGTTGATCACTACGGCCTTTCGTGGTCCGGGCGGCGATGCATTCGGCAACGCCCGCATTCCCTGCGATCAGGGCATCGTCGGCCTCGCGTTTCGCCGGCGTGAGACGGTGTTCGTAGCGGACGTACGGCACGAGGACCGCTGGTTCAACCCGGGACGTGTGCAGCATTCGGAGTTGCGGTCGGTGTTCACGATCCCGTTGATCGTCAAGTCGCAGGCCATCGGCATCGTGGGGCTTGATTCACCCAGGTTCACGGCGGACACGCCGCCCGGTCGTTCCGACGTGGCGCGGCTACGAGCGATTGCGGCCATCGCGGCGGCGGAGATCCGGAACGCGAGGCAGGTCGAGGCAATCGAGGCCGACCGCGCGCGACTCGAGCGGCTGCTGCGAGAACGTCGCGCGCTCCGCAGCGAGGTAGGTGATCTGCGAAAGCAGGTGCGCGAAGCGCATTTCCTCGACGCCGTCATCGGGCAGAGTCCGGCTTTCCGGGACGTGCTCGCGCAGGTCGAGCTCGTTGCGCCGGCCGACAGTACCGTGCTCCTCGTGGGCGAGACCGGCACCGGCAAGGAGTTGATCGCCCGTGCCCTCCACGATCAGAGTCGCCGTTCCTCCAAGCCCTTCGTCGCGGTGAATTGCGCGGCGCTTCCAGAGACGCTGGTCGAAAGCGAACTGTTCGGATACGAAAAGGGGGCCTTCACCGGCGCCATGAACCGGAAGCCGGGAAAGTTCGAGCTCGCCAACCTTGGCACGATCTTCCTGGACGAAGTCGGAGACCTGCCGGCGCAGGCCCAAGCGAAACTGCTCCGCGTGCTGCAGGAACGCGAGGTGCAACGCGTCGGCGGCACGAGGTTCGAAGCGGTGAACGTGCGTGTGATCGCCGCAACCAATCAGGATCTGGCTGCCGGCCTACAGTCCGGACGCTTCCGCAGCGACTTGTTCTATCGGCTGAATGTCTTCCCGATCAGAATCCCTCCGCTCCGCGAGCGCCGCGACGACATCGCTCCACTCGCCCAGCATTTCATCCGTCGTTTCGCGGAGCGTCAGCACAAGATGGCGGCGCGTCTGGCAGGTGTGGCACTCGAACGCCTGATGGCGTACGACTGGCCCGGCAACATCCGGGAGCTGCAGAACGTGATCGAACGCGCCGTCATTCTCAGCCGCGGCACCGTCATCGGGGAGGAGCTGATCCCGCTTACATCGACCCTGGACTCGTCGCAACAGGCTCAGGAGCCGCTGGCGATCGTGGAAGGGCGGGAACGGCAGCGTGGAGAAGAGCGGCGCGCCGCAAACGTGATCCGGTTCAGCGACGCAGAGCGGCATGCGATTCTGCGCGCCCTGGAGCTGTCGGGTTGGCGAATCAGCGGTCCCGCGGGGGCGGCGGACGTTCTTGGTCTCAAGCCGACGACGTTGCACGCGAAGATGAAGAAACTGGGGATCCGCCGCCCGTCAGCGGACGTCTCGACCCAGAGATACTCTCGGGCTTAGCGCTCCGGGCTCTGTGACTACGGCGGAACGTTCTGATTCAGATGGAAGGTGTTGTCGGGATCGAACGTCCGCTTTATCTGAACCAATCGCTCGTAGTTGTCGCCATACGCGGCTGCGACGCGTCGTCTCTCGTCGGCGGTCATGAAGTTCACGTATGCGCCCTTGGATGCGTGGGGGGCGGATGCCTTGAAGAGCGACCGGGCCCAGTCGATACACCTCTCGTCCGCAGCGTCCGTGTTCCATCGCGCGTGCACGTTCATCACGAATCGCGCATCACGATGAAAATACGCTGTAGCAGACGCTGGTACACGATTAGCCGCTCCGGCGACGAGCCCAACGAAAATTTCGCTCTGAGACGACGGCAAACAGCCTGCGAACTCAATCATGCAATCGATGGCGTCTTCGTTAAACTGCGTGAAGTTGTGCGACTTCCAGTAGTTGCGCGCGCCCGGGGTCAACAAGGGATCGAATGCCTGCTGCCAGATGAGATAAGGCTGATTGTCGATGTGCTCCCAGTGCGACGTGCCGAACTGACGTAGAGGCTTGATCGCGGCGTCCGCCTTGTCGAGCTCTCCGGCATAGAACACCGCCAACACAACCACCTCGCGGCCGTGTACGGATGCGGGCACGAAAGGCAACGGGGGAGCCTGGCGTAACACGATCCAGACGTTGAGGTCGTCTGGAGCTAATTGGACATACTCGCTGTACTGCGTGAGCACCGCTTTGGCCTGATCGAAAGGAAATACCATCAAGCCGGCGACCACGTTCGGCCCCACGGGATGCAGCGCGAACTCGAACCGCGTCACGATCCCGAAATTACCGCCCCCTCCGCGAATGGCCCAGAACAGATCGGCGTTCTCGTGCGCGCTGGCGTGCCGTCGTCTCCCGTCGGCGGCCACCACGTCGGCGGATAGCAGGTTGTCGACCGTCATGCCGAATTTGCGGGTCAGCCAGCCGAAGCCTCCGCCAAGCGTCAATCCGGCGATACCGGTCGTGGAGTTGATGCCCACGGGAGTGGCCAGGCCGTGCGCCTGAGTCGCTGAATCGAGGTGGTAAAGCGTGGCGCCGGGATCCACAAGAGCCCGGCGCTGCTGGGCATCCACGCTCACCCCGGTCATGGGTGACAAATCGATCATGACTCCCCCGTCGCACACCGCATTGCCCGTGATGTTATGTCCCCCACCGCGGACTGCGATCTCGAAGCCATGGTCGCGCGCGAAGGCGATGGCCGGCGCGACATCCCGGGCAGCGACGCAACGCACGATGAGCGCGGGTCGGCGATGGATCATGGCGTTCCAAACCGTTCTGATCTGGTCGTACTCTGAATTACCCGGTCGTATGACCACGCCCTGAATAGTTCGTTGTAGTGCATCAACTTGTTGCAGCAGCGTTGCTGACGTCATTCCAATCCTCGCGGCTCGAGCGCCCGCACGTGATACGGGTGGTGCACATCACGTACGCGTCCTGCACGACTCTTTGTGCGAGAGGACTGCAGCGGTTGTGCCACACGCCTGTTCGTTCACGATCGGCGAGGTGGACATCTGCCATCGACATAACGTCACTCAGGGTGCGTGAGTGACGTAGGGACGTGCGAGCCACGAAATGTCGTGCGGTCGCTACCGCTCAGCGCGAGTACCAGTGCGAGCCGGACACCATCTCAACGGTTCGACGACTGCGAAGGTGAGTTCGAACCAAACCCCTGGCGCTCAGCCAAGGCGCGCACTCTGGCGAGATCGTCGGGAAGCGGGGACGTTGCTGCGTAAACTGCAAGCGTCAGTATGCCCTGCCTCCTGACGGCCACCGCCCGTTCCGTAAGGTCATCTCGCTCCAGATCCGCAGCGAGGCCGCCGAGCGTCTGCATGAGAGTGGCGGCGATCGCTGACTGAGGGGCCCCCGCAAGACGGATCTGATCGAAAGCTCGATTGATGTAATCGTCGTGGGAGAGATCGTTCGCCGTCACCAATCGCCCGCCCTCCAGGATGCGAACCCGTGGTGGCAGGTCGCGCCAGAGCAACTCGCGCATGACGATCCCCAAGTGCACGATGACGTCGTAGGCGGTGGTCGGATCGTTGATGCCAGGTGATAGAGCCCGTAACCCGATGTCCACGAGCTGGCGAATCCCAAACGCGACGTCCTTCAACAGAATGCGGGAGTCCCCCAGGACGAGAGCGTTGCACGTCGCGGCCGTGAACGCGGATGTATCCTCCGGTGACGGCCAAACGGCGGCGATCGTCTGGCCATCGGCAACGAACGAGCCATTTCGGACATCGAGCCGCATGAGCCCGGACGGCGGCACGAGCTGGAGCAGCGCGTCGGTGTCGATATGCGAGACCCACCCGCTCGCCAGCGCGCGCACGACGTATCCCTGCCCGCCCGGAAGCGGTGAATCGGCCATCGTTACGGGCGGAGATTCGCCGGCCTTGTGTGGATAGATCTCGCGAATTCGGCGAGTCGTCTGTGCGGTCAAGTAGTTGATGATGTGGCCCACTTGCATCGAGCGGGCGCTGCGGTCGAGATACGCTACGAGCGCAACGATCGTGACGATCGCCAACGCAAGGGAAATCGCACTGGAAACATGTGGAATGAAAAGAAGACCAGGCTCCGACGAACCGCGTACGGCGCGCAACACGACGAGACAATAGGTAAAGGTACCTACTGCGAGCCCAATGACGCGTTGCTGCCGGGAATCGCGCAAGAAACCAGGAATGACGCGGGGCGAGAATTGGCTGGACGCCAGCTGAATAGAAACGAGCGTGATGGCAAATACCACGCCGGCGACAGTGATCGTGGCCGATGCCACAGTACTAAGCAAACTTCGGGCGCTTTCAGGGGTCGTCTGGAGAAAACTTGGAAGGACGACAGCGGCAGCGCTGAGATACACGTCGATCTGGAGCATCGCGCCAGCGGCCACCATCGCTCCCGCGATAAACAGTGCCGGCACGAAGAACAGGCTGGTCCGCGCGCGTTCGAACTGGAGTGTTAATCGCTCTAGCATGGGCACGCGCATCGCGCGCCGGGTTGGCTACTTCCCTCGGCGGGGACGATGCAAGACACGTTCAGCGGGCGACCCTCGACTGAGTGTGTGAGGCTACGAGCAGCGGACGGGCGGGAGTTTATCGAAGGACAAAAACAATAGCAATTCGAGTGTGCCTGGACTTCATCATATATGGAGGACGGGAAGCCTCCGACCGCGAGAGCCGTATGGAAACAAATGACGTCCCGGTCGCCGGGGAGCCGTTAGCGACCTTCTACAGCGAGGCACTGGCCCTCCTGAGAAGCCGTCAGATTCCGTTCCTCGTGGGTGGCACCTTCGCATACGCGCGCTACACGGCAATCGACCGCCGGACCAAGGATCTCGACGTATTCGTGCGGGCCTCCGACATCGAGCAGACCCTGCAACTGTTCAGACAGGCGAACTATGCAGCCCACCTGCCGTTTCCACACTGGCTCGCGAAAGTCGGCCGCGGGGCCCATGTGATGGACATCGTGTTCAGCTCCGGCAACGGTGTCGCCCAGGTTGACGACGAGTGGTTCACCTATGCGGCCGAGAGCGAGGTCCTCGGGCAGAGGGTTCAGCTCTGTCCCCTCGAGGAAATGATCTGGTCGAAGGC
>JALDXQ010000323.1:0-5811 GCA_032156805.1 Acidobacteriota bacterium | reverse complement strand
CAGGGCGGCCGAGTCGATCGCGTCGTCCTCGACTACGAGCTGAAGCGCGACTACCAGCGATTCCTGCACGAGCGCAATCGCGGGCGGAAGGACTGCGACGGAAGACCGGATCGGGAACCGGAGGAGATTGCACGCTGGGCTCGGGACCACGACCTGCCGTACGACGACGGTCATGTTCACTTCCCTGATGCACGGATCGAGTACGAAGACCGTGACGGGCGATCACGCCACGAAGACATCGAGATCGTGACCGGCCATTATCGCGGCGCCCATGCCGGGGCTGTCGCACGGTCGGGATTCAGCTGCTATCGCGCCATCGGCGGCCTGTTCGGCGGATGTGCGAGCACCGGTAGACGAGGCGGCTCGCGTCATCCCAAGCTTGCAGAGGAGCTGCTCGGGTGAACCTGCCGCCTCCGCCTGACCGATGGACGATCGACATCGTGAACGCCGAGCGCCTCAATGCGATCTCGTCGTTCGGCTTCACCGAGCGCCAGGCGCGGTTTCTGCTGAACGTCTTGCTGCACTCTGGCGTCTTCGTCGAGCGCCAGTACTGCTCGTTCGCCGGCATCGTCCACGGCCAGAAGAGCACCGACTTCATCAAGACGCTCATCGTCAAAGATTCGCAACACCGATCGCGACGGGCAAGCTTCATCGCGGACGAATGATTCACGTCCACTACAAGCCGCTCTGGGCGGCCGTGGGTGAGCCTGACACCCGATTCAGGAAGCCCGCTGCTCCGGGGCGGATGATCGAGCGCGTGATGCTCCTCGATGCGGTGCTCGACGAACCAACATGCACGTGGCTTGGTCCGGCCCGCGACAAGCGGCGATATTTCATCCGTCATCTGGAGAGCCGACTCGATGCCCGCGAGTATCCGCATCTGACGTTCGGCGACGGCCCAGAAAAGACCGTCCGGTACTTCCCGGACAAGCTCCCGATTGGCGTGTCGCCGGGCCTTGACCATCACGCGTTCGTCTACCTGGTCACGAGCCGGTCACCGATGGACTTTCGGCTGTTCCTTCTGCGGCATGTGCCCCTCCTCCGTGTGCTCTTCCGAAGGAGCACGCGTTCAGGCGTGTCCACTCACGAATCCTCCCACAGGCTCCGCAAGGGCAGCGCAAAGAGATTGTCTCCGAAGCGGGTCGCCGCCGTGCCGTCGTAGAGCACCACACCCGCGGCAAACCGCGGACCGGACGCTTCGCGCAGCTTGCGCAGTCCGCGGAAGTCCGCATCATTCACGCTTGCGGCGGCCTTCACCTCGATACCAGCGACCGCGGTGTTGCCGCGTTCGAGCACGACATCCACTTCGAAGTTGTCGCGGTCTCGGTAATGGAAAAAGTCGATCGGGTCCGGGTGCCAGCTCGCCTGACGCCGCAGTTCCTGCAGGACAAACGTCTCGAGCAACGGGCCGAGTCGATCGCGATCCCTGGACAACACGACCGCGTCCATCCCCATCACCGCACAGGCCAGTCCGGTGTCGCCCATGTGGAGCTTGGCGGCTTTCACCAGGCGACTCAGGCGATTGCTGTGCCATGGCGGCAACCGATCGAGGAGGAAGACGCGCTCCAGGACGGTGACGTAGTCGTGAATGGTCTGACGCGTCATCTGGAACGGCGCCGCGAGATTCGACACGTTGAGGAGCTGGCTCGTGTGCGATGCGGCAAGTGCGAGCAGCCGGGGCAGCGCGTCCAGCGAGTGGATGCGGGCCACGTCGCGCACGTCGCGTTGAATCTGCGTCTCGACGAGATCGCGGTACCAGGCCCGCCGACGCGCTGGCGTGCGCCTCGCGAGCGCCGCGGGGTATCCCCCGCCGACGATGCGTTCCGCAAGTGCCGTTCCGAGCCGATCGGTGAGTTTCGTGCGGAAGCCGCCGCGAAAGAGCGTCTCGATGAAGCGTGGCCGCTTGCCCTGGAGCTCGCATTGCGCGAGCGGGTGCAGCCGCAGAATGCCCATGCGGCCCGCGAGCGAGTCCGCGAGACGCGGCACGAGCAGCACGTTGGCCGAGCCGGTGAGGATGAACCGGCCAGCCGTCCGGCGCTCGTCGATGGCCGCCTTGAGCGATGTGAAGAGTTCGGGGACGCGTTGCACCTCATCGAGGATCGTTCGCCGGGGCAGCCCTTCCACGAAGCCGACAGGGTCGCGTCTGGCGGCGTTCCGGACGGCCTCGTCGTCGAACGACACGTAGTCGTAGCCGCGTGGTTCGCCGACGGTGCGAGCCAGCGTTGTCTTGCCGCTGTGACGCGGCCCGTGAATCAGGACAGCCGGTGTGTCCGCCAGGGCCTCGCGCAGGCGCGTGGCCAGGTAGCGGGGAAACGGTTTCGTCTTGCGGGCCACGACAAGGCCGATTCTACCGCATGGACCGGCTGATTGCTAGTTTAGGCGTCGGCTGATCGCTAATTTGACAATCGGCTGTCTGCTAGTCCTGCACCGCATCCCAGTTTATGGCGTGCATTCTTGCACAATCGATGTGCGAATTCTTCGAGAGTGCGCTGGCCCTGCCTGGATCTATTCTGCCGACGATTTCAAAGGAGTAACTGCATGATCCTCATCGTTGGCTCCACCGGCCTCGTTGGCGGCATGATTACCCGCCGCCTGCTCCAAGAAGCACGCGACGACGTGCGCATCCTCGTTCGGCCACGTGCTGACTTTCAGTCGCTCGTTGACAGGGGCGCCCAGCCAGTGCTCGGCGACCTGAAGGAACCGGGATTTCTCGAAATCGCGTGTCGCGGTGTCGACATAGTGATCACCACGGCCAGTGCCGGGCAGCGGGGAGGCGACGATACGCCTGAGAGCGTGGATCTGGTGGGCAACCGGAATCTGATCAATGCTGCGCGTGTCGCGGGTGTTCGCCAGTTCATCTTCGTCTCAGCGCTCACGGCCTCGGAGGACCATCCGGTCGCGCTGCCGCGCGCCAAAGCAAGCACGGAGACCTACCTGCGCTCCAGCGGACTGGCCTACACTATCCTCGCCTCCAACGGCATTATGGACGTGATGTTTCCGCTAATCATCGATGCACCGCTCTCGTCGGGTCATGCGGTCACGCTGGTCGGCGACGGCACGCGGAGGCACAGTTGGGTCGCGGCGAGCGACCTCGCGCATTTCGCGGTCGCAGCCGTAAACAACACCGCGGCGATCGGACGGCGCATTGCCATCGGCGGGCCCGACGCGGTCTCGTGGCGCGACATCGTCGTCACCTACGAACGCGTGCTGGAACGGCCTGTCAGTGTGCGCTCGGTCCAGGCCGGCACGCTTCTGCCGGGCCTGCCGCCGGTGCCCGGGCTGGCGGAACTCGTCAGCGGGCTCATGGCCGCGCTCGAAACGTTTGACTCGCCCGTGGATATGACCGGTACCGCACGGACGTTCTCTGTGCCCATGACATCCGTTGAGGACTTCGTCCGCGCGACGGTCGCGCCGCCGGTGACGCAATAGCGTCCAACGGCTGTGGGATCGCGGCATGAGTCGTCAGCACAGACCGGGGGGATGCGTTTAGATTCGGCGAAGCGGGACGAAGGGACTAGAAGATGCCACGTGATCGCGTTCCGCCGCGCGGTCTTGCGGAAGAGCGTCCGCTCCTCTGCTCCCGCCCCCGCGACGGAACGCGAAGGAACTGAAGAGGGACGAATGTCAGAGGCACAGCTATTCGCGGCGACAACCTTCACCGAGATCTACGAACGCGTTCTGGTGGGACCTCTGTTCCGGCCGTTCGCGGAGCAGCTCGTTGCGCGTGCCGCGGTGAATCACGGCGATAGCCTGATCGACGTCGCCTGTGGCACTGGCATCGTGGCTCGTCTTGCGCGCGAACGACTCGGGCCAGACGCACGGGTTGTCGGGGTTGATGTCGCGCCGGCGATGCTGGCCGTTGCGCGGAGCGTTGATCAGACGATCGACTGGCGAGAGGGAAACGCGACCTCGCTTCCCGTGAACGCGAGTGAGCGGTTCACCGTGGTGACCTGCCACCAAGGGTTACAGTTCATGCCCGACAAGGAAAGTGCGATGCGGGAGATGCGTCGGGTACTCGCACCTGGCGGCCGCGTGGCGATTGCGACGTGGAGCTCCCTCGAAGACCTTCCGGGAATCGGGGAACTCAATGCGGTTGCCGAACAACATGTGGGGCGAATCGTAGATTCGCGTCACAGCTTGGGAGACGCGAACGCCGTCAAACACTTGCTGCTCGACGCCGGGTTCAGCGAAGTCACCGTCGGAACGTTCGCACATGACGTTCAATTCGCGAATGGGGCACTGTTCACGCGCCTGAACGCGATGGCAGTGATTGGCATGAGCGAAAAGGGCAAGGCAATGGGTGAAATGGAGCGCGGTGAACTGGCCGAGCGGATCGCGGCCGAAAGTCAGGACGTGATCGGCAGGGCCATGAGGAACGGCATGTTCGTGCTGCCGCTCACAACAATCATCGCCACAGGCCACGTCTCACGGCAATAGCGTCTGCGTAACGGCGATCAGCGGCTTTCTTCGGTCCCGCTTTGCGTCTTGCCATGGATTGAAGGAGCTTACTTCGACAGTTTCGGAATCGGCGGCAGACTACTGACCTTGCCTGCGACCTTGCGGCAGGCGCCAATCAGATCCGATACGAGCCTGTCGTCAACATCGAGGACGCCTTCGTACTCGGTCCGATTCCGCATGTCGTGACACTTCGACAGAACTCGCCAGACCTCAGGCCCAAGGCCAAGTGTGTCAGGCAGTACCTGAAAGACGATGTACCGCTTCGACGGCCGGAATCCGTGGTGCCGGAGCGCCGCCAGGCAGAGTGCGTGAGCGGCGCTGTAGGCGAGATCGAACCTGCTGTCCAGGGAGTTCGCTTCGTTCTCCGCATCCTTCAACCGCGCGAGGGCCGAACGGACGAGACCTGCAAACTCCTTCGCATCGGGAGGTTCCTTTCCGAGGACGTTTCCCGGACCCGCGAGGCGCTCAAGCGGCGATGGGGAGGTCATGCTCCGATCCAATCACCCAGAGTTTCGGCTGCTTGAGCACCCGCGTCACGAACGCGTTCTCCGTCCGGGCGCGCTTTGAAAACTCGGCTACCGTGTAAACCGTGGGGTTGACCTTCCGACCCACGGTGCGCGTGACCCGCTCGAGGGCGCCGAAGACGTCGCCGTACGCGAGGCTGTCGCTGATGATCATCAGGTCGATGTCGCTTGCGGATTGGTCGGTCGCCTTGGCGACGGAACCGTACACGAAGGCCGCGCGAATCGCCTTCGACAAAGGCTTCAGGGCATTACGCAGCGGCTCTGCGAGACCGACCGTTTTCAACACGATATTCCGCAGTTCGGAATACAGCGGTGACGTCGCATTGGCCTGGTAGTGCTTCTGATGGCCAATCCGTCGTGCCGAGATCAGGCCGCTTCCCTCCAGTTTCGCAAGTTCGCGCTGTGCTGCTCCCGAGCCAGTGCCCGCGTCTCGAATCAGTTCCGAGGCATAGAAGCTACGGTCGGGCTGACCGAAAAGCACACCTAGGACGCGCTGCTGTGTCTTGGTGAACAGCGCATCCGCCAGGCTTTTTCGGCTAGATGGAGAAGATCTCTTCGAACCCAATATGGGCACAATCATGCCCGAATTGGGCATGAAGCGTCAACCCGGATTGAGACGGCGCCAGTTAGCTCATTTTGGCGACGTGCCGCTCTCCGCGATCACCGCGACGACAATCGCCGACTTCCAGCACGCACGTCACGATGCCGGCAAGGCGAATCGCACGATCAACATGGATGTCGGCGTCTTGTCTCGGGTGCTGAAATTCTGCGGCCGATGGCGAGCGCTCGCGGATCACGTGAAGAACTTGCCTGAGCGCCAGCGTCCGGT
>JALDXQ010000322.1:0-5812 GCA_032156805.1 Acidobacteriota bacterium | reverse complement strand
CCTCTCGACGTCAAGCGGCGGCCGCCCACGCCGTATGCCGCGAAGTTCAGCACACCGTTCTGCATCGCTGTGGGGTTCTTCGATCGCAGGGCCGGCTTCAGCCAGTTTGTCGAGTCGAGAATACGGGACGAGCAAGTACTCGCCCTGGCGTCGAGAATTCGTTACCGCATCAATCCCGCCGACGAGTACCCACGGAACTTCTCCGGTCACGTACGTGCGGAACTCGCCGACGGCACGATACGGGAGTTCCGTCAGCCGCACATGCGAGGCGGCGCGCACGCGCCGCTGACGGCTGAAGCGATCGAGGCGAAGTTCATGGACAACGCACACTATGGGGGCTGGGACACGGCTCGAGCGGCTCGGTTCTTCGACCTCTCGCGGACCATCTTCTCAGCACCACAGCTCGATAGCGTCACGGAGTTCCGATCGTGACCGGCAGCGAGCTGTCCGGCTGCGTCGCGGTCGTCACCGGCAGCGCGCGCAACATCGGCCGGTCTATCGCGCTGGAGCTCGCCGCCGCCGGGGCTGCCGTGATGGTGAACGCGCGTCACAGCGCGCAGGCGGCCGAAGCGGTCGTGGCCGAGATCCGCGGCGCCGACGGCCGCGCCGAGCTGAAGCTGGCCGATGTCAGCAGCCCGGACGGAGCGGCAGCCCTCATCGCGGCAGCGGTCGATCGCTTCGGCCGGCTCGACATACTCGTGAACAACGCAAGCGTTCGACGCGAGACCGATTTTGCGCGCCTCGAATATCAGGAGTGGCGCGAGATCCTGGCCATCACGCTGGATGGCGCGTTCCTGTGCACGCAATCGGCGCTGCCGCATTTAATCGCGTCGGGACGGGGCGCCGTGGTGAACATCGGCGGCCTGTCGGCACACACCGGGGCCGCGCGCCGCGCGCACGTCGTTGCCGCGAAGGCGGGCCTGGCAGGCCTGACTCGCGCGCTCGCACACGATCTCGCCCCGAATGCCATTACGGTGAATTGCGTGTCCCCCGGCGTCATCGACACCGTTCGCGAAGGCGGTTCATCTGCGCCCGCGCATCATGCCGTCCACGTGCCGCTGACCGGGCGACGTGGACGGCCGGACGAGGTCGCGGCGGCCGTGCGGTTCCTGTGCGGTCCTGATGCGCGTTACATCACCGGGCAGACGATTCACGTCAACGGTGGAACGTTCATGGGCTGACCACCGGCGCGCAGTGCGTTCCGATTGTTCGGTACTCCGTCACCGGCAGACGTTGGCGACGGTGTTGTTGTTGGCCAGGTTGCCGGGCGCGACGTTGAAGACCTCGGCGACGTTGTTGTGCACGTGGTTGCCGGTGCCGGCCGCGGTGATCCAGATCGCGGTGTTGTGGTGGATGTGGTTGTTGTTGGATCCCTGACCACCGGCAATCGAGTACGGCTGAAGGCCGCCGCAGACGGTGTTGTGGTGCACTGAATTGTCGGTGCTGCCTGGATAAGACGGCGCGATCTCACAGGTGTCGATATTGATTCCAGCTTCGGTCGCCCCTCTGACGATGTTGTGGTAGATGGTGGAGGCGGCACTGGAACAACCCAGGTTGATGCCGATCCGGCCGCGAACGATGTCGTTGTGCGCGATTTCCGCGCTGGCATTGCCCTGGATGGCCACATTCACGCCGATGTCGTATTTGGCGGTCAATCCGAACGGCACGATCGTGAAGCCTTCGAGTGTGGCGTTCCGCTGCGTGATGGTAAAGACAGCAAGAGTCGCCGGCGACCTCACGATGGTGACCGCCGCGCCGCTCGTAGACAGGACCCTCAGGTTAGCCTTGTTGATGGAAACATTCTCGACGTAGGTGCCCGAGCACACATTGACGGTATCACCGGCACTGGCGGCGTTGATCGCGGCCTGGATCGTCGAGTACCCCGGCTTCGTGCAGCTCGTCCCTGGAGCGACATAGCCACTCGCGGAAATGTCATTGACCCAACGTACTGTTGGGGCCGCGAATACTGGGCTTGGCGTTCCGGTTGCGATTGCGGCGACGGCGAGCGCGGCACCGGTAGCGCCTCGGCGCCACTTCAAGGCCAACGGACTTCTTGTTTTCATATTTACTCCCACAGGTAAGCGACTTCGCGGACTAGTGTCCGGGGAAGGTGAAACGTTTCTAGAGAAGGGCCCGGAAGCGCTGTACAGGGAAGCTCCAGTCGTCGTTCACGACATGGGATGAACGGCTCTCCATCTGTTCGCAAAAGGCATGTGCGGGAGCGTTCGACCCGTTTTCAGGGAAACGAGGTTCGCCATGCGATATCCGACGGTGATGCTTCTGTCTTCGTGTGTTCTCGCTGCCACGACCACCTCCGCCGCTGCGGATCCGGTGCTCGATTGCAGCAGACGAGCTCTCGCCAACGCGGTCGAACGTGCCCATGAGCGAAATCGCGAGATCACGTTCACCGGCACGTGTCAGGGACCGATCGTCATCCAGTTGGACGGTCTGACATTGCGCGGTGTGGGGAACGCCGTCATCGACGGCGGTGGTCACGACGTCGTGACTGTCGCTGGCGCCAGTGGGGTGGTGTTGACCGGAATCGAGATTCGCAACGGCGGCAATGGCATCGTCGGCGTCAATGGGGCACATCTCTCGCTGAGCGATCTGAACGTGCACGACAACACCGGGTTCGGGATTTCATTGCAGACCGGATCGAGCGCAGTGCTGGAGGGTGTGACGATCGCGGGGAGCGGTATGAATGGCCTCGACCTGCAAACCGGATCCGCGGCGACGGTCACCGGGATTCTGACTGTGACCGGCAGCCGTGTATTCGGCATCAACGTCAACGGCAGCGCGTTGACGTTGTCCATGGCGACCGTGACGGCGTCGGGCAATGCGCTCGGTATTCAGATCGCCACGGGTGGCAACGCCTTCATCAACGATCGCAAGAGCACGATCAACGTGACCGACAATCTCTCGACTGGCTTGACCATCGTCTCTGGCGCGCACATGGTGTCGTTCGGAGGAACGATCAACGCCACGGGCAATCGGGCTGTCGGGGTATCGATCAATTCGAAATCTGGTCTGGATCTCGATGCCGGCTCGGTCCTCACTAGTACCGGCAACGTCACCGGCGTGCTGATTCAACACGAGTCGGTGATGACCGTGTTCAACACGACGCAGTTCTCGGGAGCGCCGGGGAACAGTACGGTCAACGCGCGCCTCAATACCGGAAACGGGATCAGGGTCTTGACTGGTTCACTGTTGCAGCTGACGAACCAGGCGGAGGTCACCAGCACCCAGAACGGTCTGATGGGATTGGTCGCCGACAACGGCGCCGGGCTGACGCTGGTGAACGCCACGTTGACGGGAAACACGGCAACCGACCTGGTGCTGACATTCGGGGCACGAGCCGACCTGCGGACCACGACGCTGGGCACCTTCACATGCGATCCGACGGTGCTTGTCCGAGGCACGAGCTCCGTGGTCTGTCCCTAGTACCGCAGCGCGCAAGCTTCCGACGCTCATTGCCTGACGCGTGGTTGGTTCATTGGGCGTTGGAAGTCTCCCGCTTTCGGAGCCCCAGTTTCGCCATGCGGCTTTCGAGCGTGGTGGGTTTGATGCCGAGCTGTTCGGCCGCGCCGCTCGCTCCGCGAATCCGCCAGCCGCAGCTGTCCAGGACCGACTTGATATGGTCGGCTTGCACGTCGGCGAGGCGCAGGCTGCGAGCAGCGTGGCTCGACTGACGCGGACGTGGAACGGACGGCGTCAAAATCGGGCCCGTCGCCACGATCATCTCGCGCTCGATCACGTTCCGCAGTTCGCGGACGTTACCTGGCCAGGCATAGCGCTGGAGCTCGGCCAGGCTTCGCGTCGAGATCGCGTCGATGGTCTTTCCAAACCGGGGTGACAGCTCGTCGATGAATCTCCAGGCGAGCGCCGGGATGTCGCCGACGCGCGCCCGCAGCGGCGGGATCGTGATCGGAAACACGTTGAGGCGATAGAACAGATCCTCGCGGAACGTCTCGTTCCGCACCGCCTCTTCGAGGTCGCGATTCGTCGCCGCAATGATGCGGACATCGATGTCGATCGATCCGGCGCTGCCCAGGCGCTCGATCCTACGCTCCTGCAACACGCGCAACAGCTTGACCTGCGTCTCCTGTGGCACGTCGCCGATCTCATCGAGGAAGATGGTCGAACCGTGAGCCGCCTCGAAGCGGCCGATCTGCCGCGACAGGGCGCCGGTAAAGGCGCCGCGATCGTGGCCGAACAACTCACTTTCGATGAGCGTGTTGGGAATGGCGGCGCAACTGACGCGGATTATCTGGCGATCCCGCCGCGGGCTGGCGTCGTGAATGGCCTGGGCGACGACCTCTTTGCCGACGCCCGTCTCGCCGAGCAGCAGCACGGTGGAGTTCGTAGGGGCGACGTGGTGAACCTGCGCGATCGCGGCCCGCATCGCGGCGCTCTTGTAGACGATGCCGCCGTCGCTCTCGGCTATCTCACGGCCGACGACGGCGGAATGATCGACCAGTTGATCGGGTGCCTCATCCTGTGGCTGCGCGACACTGTTCATTGAATTCCGCTCCCGGACATGCGTCAGTCGACGTGCTAGAAGCGTAGATGGGCCCGATCGGTCGATCCACTGTCTATTCGGACACTGTCCTTTGGATCAGGAGTGCGGCCGCCCGGCGATGGTGTCGAGGACCGACAGGATGGCGTCGGGGCTGAACGGCTTCCAGAGGAAGGCCGCGCAGCCGGCGTGCTCCGCACGTTCTCGAATCACGTCCCTTCGGTCGCCGGTCGTAATGACGACGGGCACCTCGGACCCTTGCCCGCGGAGCCGGTCCTGGAGATCGATGCCGGACAGGCCGGTCAGATGCACGTCCACGATCAGGCAGCACAGCGTGCGCTGTGGTGGCGATGCGATGAAGGCCTCGGCACTGTCGAACAAGGCGGGCTCGAAGCCGCCTGCCAGCAACAGCCGTCCGAGGGCAGCCCGCGATACGTCATCGTCCTCGATCACGCCTACCAGTGCCGGGTTTGGCTGAGTCAACATCGCCGCCTGTCAAGCGTACGCCTTTGCCGAATCCGCAACTACTGTTCCTTGGGACAGTGTCCGGGGGCGACGGGATCGATACCGAGATCTGCCGCCAGCCGCGCCATCTCTGCCATCGAGTTGACCTCGAGCTTTTCGAGAATTCTGGCGCGGTGCAGCTTGATCGTGCGCTCGGTGATGTCGAGATCGGCCGCTACCTGCTTGTTCAATTGTCCGCGAAGCAGGTGCAGGAACACCTCCCGCTCGCGCGGACTCAGGCGCTCGTATCGGGTGCGCAGGCCCTGCTGGCGTGCGCGGGCGACGCGGGCTGCCTCGTCCTTGGCCAGCGCTCGCGAGACGGCGGCAATCAAGACGTCACCGTCGACTGGCTTGGTGAGAAAGTCGATAGCCCCGTGCTGAATCGCCCGCACCGTGTCTGGAATCTCCCCGAAGCCCGTCATGAAAATAATCGGCAGCGGCACATCGCGCTCTGTCAGGGCCGCCTGGAGCTCGAGTCCGCTCTGGTCAGGAAGACGCATGTCGAGGATGACGCAGCCGGCCGAGTCCGGCTCGACGGCGCTCAGGAAGTCGCGAGCGTTTCCATAGGCGCGGGTGTCGAAGCCGGCTGCCCCGAGCAGCCGCACGGTCCCCTTCCGTATCAATTCGTCGTCGTCGACGATGTGCACGATGGCAGGTGTCATCGCTCCAGTCGCGCTATGGTATTCGAGCCGTGGGGTTGCAGGGCAAGGTCACCCTGAATGTGGCACCCACGCCCTCCATGTTGTTGCGGGCATCCATGGTGCCGCCGTGCGCCTCGACGATGGTCCGCGC
>JALDXQ010000321.1:0-5897 GCA_032156805.1 Acidobacteriota bacterium | reverse complement strand
TTTCTTGAAGCTAACCCAGGTGTTCCCAACGCCGAGCATTCCGGGGCATTCTTCGTCGTGCTGCGTTGCCGACGATTCGCGTCCACGAGCTACGGCATACCTGTGTCTCGTTGCTGCTCGCGCAGGGCGTCCACCCCAGAATCGTGATGGAGACACTGGGGCACTCTCAGATCAGCCTGACGCTGGATACCTACTCCCATGTCCTCCCGGGCCCTGCAGCGCGAAGCCGCTCGCCAGATGGACTCCCTCCTCGCCGCGAAAAGTTAGGCTGTAGTAACTGAAGAAAAGTGGTGACCCTAAAATTTCGCGAGTTGGAACCGCGTCGTCCCCTGGTTGCGAGCCGTGGATGAGCTCAGGCGCGCAGCTTGACTGGCCTCACCGGTCCCTGTCAGGTTCGGCATCAGCGTCGAGGTGACGCCGGTAGTCCATCCTGTCATGGAGCACTCGGACGACCAGGATGCGTGACTGGTCGGCCTCAAAGAACACGCAGTGGCGGCCACTCGTGGCCATCTGCAGCCCGGGCCTAAGGTCGTCTCGGTTGCGGCTGACGACGTTGCCGGCGAGGAGTCCTTTGATGGTCTCGCGCAGAGCCGCCATGTACTGAGCCGTGCGATCGGGACCCCACGTCCTTTGGGAATAGCGGCGTATCGACTTCAGATCCGCACGCGCGATCTCTGTGAGATCGAGGTGCCTCACAGGTCGGCGAAGAGAGCGTCGATCTGGTCGTTGTTCTCGAGTCGGATCACCTTGCCCGCTGCAGCGTCTTCGTAGCCCCGCTCGATAGCGTCCTTCAAGCGAGCGCGCTTGATCTCCGCGACTTCGTCGCGCGCCTGCATCAGGCGGAGAGCGTCCGCGACGACTTCATCCTCCGTGCTGTAGTGGCCCTCATCGACCTTTCGACGAACCAGCGCCTCAAGACTTTTGGGGATGGTGATGTCCATGTTCAGCGCTCCACAAACGACGATAGCACGTTGCCCTGAATATCGCTCTTGGCAGTCTCACTCCGCCCTAAGCGCAATGAGAGGATCGACGGACGACGCCCGGTGGGCCGGGCCGAACGCGGCGGCGAGCCCGGCGGTCGCAAGCACCAGCAAGGCTCCTCCATAGACCGTTGGATCGTGGGGCTGCACTTCGAAGAGGAATCCGCGCACGAGTCCCGAAAGCGCCCACGCGCCAACCAAGCCAATTCCGATTCCCCCCAACATCGTGAGCAACGCGCTTCCCAGAACGGACCTGAGGATGCTCGAAGGCTCAGCCCCCAACGCCATTCGAATCCCGATCTCTTGTGTTCGCTGGCTCACGATGTAACCCATCACGCCATAAATCCCCACGCTCGCAATGCACAGACCGAGGGCTCCGAACAACGCAAGCAGCAGCATGTTGAACCGTCGTTGTGCCACGAGCGCATCGAAGTAGTAGGTGAGATTGTGTTCGTCGATGCGCGTCGGCAAGGTACCGGGAAATTCGGACCAGATCGCTTGCCTCACTGCAGGAAGGATTCCCTCTGCCCCGGGGGCCGTTCGAACAACCAAGGTCGCACCAAAGATTCGACTCTGCGCAAGTGGAACGAAAGCCTGCGTTCCCCAGCCGCTTTCGGGGCCATCATGGCGGATGTCGCCGACCACGCCGACGACTGTACGATTTCCGACAAGGCGGACGACTTTCCCGAGAGCGTTCTCTCCCGGAAAATGCCGTGCGGCTGCTGCCTCGTTGAGAATGACGACAGGCTCGCTGTTCTGGGTGTCGGCGTCCGCAAACAACCGACCTCTCAAGAGCGGTACCTTGAGAGCCTGGAAGTAGTCCGGGGAAATCTGATTCAGGGCGATGTCTGTGTTTCGTGGCAGTTCGCGTCCTGGTATCCCAAAGTCTACTGTCCGAAGGTCGCCGCGAAGTGGCAATCCGCCGCCGGCAAGTGAAGCCACCTCGACGCCGGGAATCGCGCGGACACGATCCAGAACATTCTGCAGTAATTGACGATTGCGCTGCGCAGCTTGCTCGATGTCAGCAGGCGCCTGCATTACGCGGACTTGCACGGTCAATACATCTTTGGGATCGAGGCCGAGATCGACATTGGTCACCCGCGCAAAGCTCGCCAGGAACAGCCCAGATCCGACGAGGAGAATCACGGCGAGCGCGACTTCTGCGACCACTAGAGATGAGCGAAGAATCTTGGTGCGAATCGTTGCGGTGCTCGTGCGCTCGGCTTGATTGAACGCACCTGCGATGGTGGGACGGGAGAATTTCACGACTGGCGCCATGCCGAACGCGAGGCCCGCTAGCACAGCAAGGATCCCCGTCGTTGCCAGGACCCGAATATCAACCGCAATGGTGGCGGCCCGGGGCACTTCCGCCGGAACAATCGATCGGAGGAGGTCGACTCCCCACCAGGCCACGGCAGCACCAAGCGCCGCTCCCGTCAAAGACAGGATAAGACTCTCAAGCAGGAGGATGCGCGAAAGGTCCCAGCGCGACCCACCGAGGGCAGCCCGAATACCTAGCTCGCGGCTGCGAGCCGTCGCACGTACCAGCATGAGATTGGCAAGGTTGACGCAGGCGATGAGAAGAACGAACGACACTGCAGCTAGCAGCATGATCATCCAAGTGCGCACGCCACGAGTGACGAACTCGTGCAGTGGCTCAACCTTGACCGCACGGTCCCTGTACCAGCGCGGCGTTTCGGCTGCAAGACCCGCAGTGATCTGACTCATTCGAGCCTGGGCGCGCTCGAACGACATGCCGTCGCGCAAACGACCGATCACGTGAAGGTTGTAACCGTAGCTGTTGCCGCGCACTCGCTCATTGCTGCTGAAGACATATGGCACCCACACGTCGGTAGGTTCTCTGACGCCAAGAACGTACGTATCCACCGGGTACGACAATCCCGGCGGCATCACGCCTACGATTTCGAATGACGTCTGCTGGCCTGGCAAAGAGGCGCCAATAACGTCGGGCCTTCCAGCAAACCGTCGCTGCCAGAGGGAGTAGCTGATAACGGCGACGTTCCCCCGACCTTCAACTTCGTCCTCACGTGAGAACGGACGCCCCAGAATCGGTTGAGTTTGCAGCACAGCAAAGAAGTCCGCGGTGAGGCGCTGGGCTCGAAGGTTCTCTGGCAGGGCGTTCCCCTCCCGCCTCAGGCTGATCTCGGCGTAGGCAACGGCCGCCAGACCCGTAAAGACGTCTTGTTGATCCCTCCAATCAAGAAAGGTCTGAGGAGTGGTCAGGTTCAACGCTGATGGGGCGCTCTCTTTCACGTTGAGCTCGCCGACAGCGACAAGCCGGTCGCTGTCAGGGAACGGTAGACCCCGTAGGATTACCGCGTCCACCACCGAGAAGATCGCGGTTGTAGCACCAATGCTGAGTGTCAGTACCGTCAGCGCGACGCCTGTAAAGGCCGGCGTCCGTCGTAGCGAACGAACGGCGTGGCGGGCGTCTCGCCAAAGCAAGTCGAGCCAGATCGTACGGACTTCGCGCACCGCTTGAGTCACCTGTGTCAGACCACCGAGATCGCGCAGAGCCATCCGTCTCGCCTCGTCGGGAGATACCCCACGGCGTACGTGCGCCTCGATCTCCTGTTCGATGTGAAATTGCAGTTCGTCGTCGACTTCGGCGTTGATTCTGCGTCGTCCGACAATTCCCCGAAGGTAGGCAACGAGTCGCGCGAACATGCTTTAAGCTCCTGCTGACGAGCGGTCAGCCTGCCTGCAGAATCCTTTTCATGGAAAGAGCGAATTGCTCCCAGCTGGACGTTTCGCTGTCCAAACGACGGCGACCTGCGGGCGTCAGTGTGTAGATTCGCGCGCGACGGTTGTTCTCAGAAGACGTCATCTCGGATTTGACGTCGCCGCTCAGCTCAAGCCGATGGAGCGCTGGGTACAGCGAACCTTGACTCGCATTCAGCCCGTCACGTGAAATCTGTCGGATACGGTTCGCGATTCCCCATCCGTGATTAGGCCCCAGCGTAAGGATCTTCAGAATCAGTAGGTCGAGTGTGCCCTGCAAGAGGTCGGTTTTCGGCACTGTGGTCCTCTCAAGCTCCGAGAGGAAGTATGCAAGTCTTTCTCTCGGAGGTCAAGAGGACTGTTTCGCGTTCGGCGCCGAGAGCGGGCTCGAATCAGTCTCGGAAAGCGCTGCCGCTGATGACGGACTTGCCGCGCTCCAGAGATGGGCGTATAAGATTTGAAGCAGCCTGGTCGGCTGCCGGCCATCGCCGTCTTATCTGTACGGGACCGAACCGCCGCTCGGTCGCCACAACGGCACCGAGTTCGGTTTCACAGACCACGCCCTGAACGTCGCGCGGCGCAACGCCCCGAACGCTCAGCGCCCTCCTGAATCGCCCCGCGCGGCAACCGCCCTGGCGCCTTCACGGACAACCCAACGCAGCGCAATACCGGGAGGACAGCCATGTTCGATCCGCGAGATGACGCGCGCGACCGTGACGGGCGAGAGGACGGCCGCGCACGCGTGTACGACGAACGGGATCGCGACGACGACCCGCGCGAGGGGCTGATGCGCGACCTCGACCTGCCGCGCGGGGAGGAGCGCGAACTTGTGCTGGACCGCGCCCGAGAGTACGAGATGAACGGCGAGGACAGCCGGACGCTCGCCGCCGTCGGCGCCTTTCGCGTCGTGCCCGAACACGACCTCGACGTCGACCAGGACACGCTCGAACACCTGCACGACGAGAGCCTCGTCGTCACGGTCGATCTCGGGGACGCGATTCGCGAGGGAGAAGTACGACCACTTCGCGCTGCGCGCGCACCTGAACTCGCTGGGCATCTCGCTCCGGTCGGCGACCGAGCCGATCGACGACACATCCACTGGCAAGCTGATGGAAGGCGTGCTGGCTGCCTTCGCGCAGTTCGACAATGACGTGCGTTCGGATAGGACGCGCGCGGGCATGCGCGCGGCACTGGAGCTCGGGCGATGGACGTTCCCGGCGCCGCTCGGTTACTTGAACGCTCCGAAGTGGTCGGGCAAGAGTCTCGTCCACGATCCAGAACGCGCGGCGCTGGTGAAGCAAGCGTTCGAGGACCTGGCGACCGGACGGTACACGAAGCAGGAAGTGATCGCACGCGCGACCGCGGCGGGGTTGCGCAGCCGGAAGGGTCTGACGCTTTCGCCACCGAGCTTCGGGCAGATGATGCGAAACCCGATCTACATCGGGAAGATTGACAGCCCGGACTACGGCGTCTCCACGCAAGGCGACTTCGAGCCCGTCGTCGATGAGGCGACGTTCCATCGGGCCCAGGCCGTGCTCGACGGCCGCGTGGTTGTCTCCGGCCCGCGACAGCGGAATCATCCCGACTTTCCGTTGCGTGGTTTCGTGCGCTGCGACGTCTGTGGCCGTCCACTGACCGGCAGCTGGTCGAAGGGGCGCAATGGCCACTACGCGTACTACCACTGTCAGCGCCAGTGCCGAGCGGTGAACGTGAGCAAGGCGGCGCTCGAAGGTGCGTTCGTCGACGGGTTGGCGCTTCTGCAGCCGACGGCTGGCTACATGCGCCTGGTGAAGGATCGGATTCTCCACGTCTGGGAGCAGCGGCGTGCGGAAGCGAGTGAGCGGACGACAGAACAGGAACGCCGCGTCAAGGTGGTCCAGCAGAAGCTCGACCGGCTCGACGAAGCATTCCTCTACTCGGAGTCGATCGACCTCACCAGCTACAGCCGCCAACGCGACAAGCTGCGCGAGGAATTGACGCTCGCCAAGATCGAGCACCACACCGAAGCGGTCGAGGAACTCGACGTACAGGGCATCCTGGCGTTCGCAGAACGCATGCTGCCGCGCGCCTCAGACCTGTGGGTGCAGGCGTCGCTCGACTACAAGCAGCGCTTGCAGGAGTTGTTCTTCCCGGAAGGAATCTCGTTCGACGGAAATCGATTCAATCGAACCGCCG
>JALDXQ010000320.1:0-5906 GCA_032156805.1 Acidobacteriota bacterium | reverse complement strand
CCAAGGGGACGATCTGTGCCGTCGTCTACCGTCGGATCGTCCCACGCCTCGGACACGCTCAAGCCATCGGCGCGATCGCCCACCGGCTCTGTCGTCTGATCTGGAAGATTCTGCACCAAGGCATTCGGTACGAAGAACGCGGCCCCGCCGTCAGCGTGGAGGCGAAGAAAGTGCGGACGCGCAAGATGATCCGTGAACTGCGAACGCTCGGTTACCACGTCGAACTATTCCTAGCTCCATCGAGCAACCCGGCATGATCGGGGGAGATTTTCGACCCTGGTTGATTAGGGAGGCGGCATAAATGGCCCGTTTCTTGACAGGTTCGCCGGGGTTTTGCGGGGTGAGTCTCGACGATCGACGTCGAACAAGGACCGCAATCTGATTCTGAGCCTCATCGGCGCCGACGAGTTCGTCGGAGCGTCTCGGACGGCAACTCTCCGAAGAGCGTCCAGTAGTCTCCTGAGAACCGCCCCCAATCCCAAACCCCAAGACGGGACACGACGTCGGTCACTCGAAGGTCGTCGCCACTCGCGCACGTGAGTTCGCGCCGGACCGCGTTGAGCAGCCGGAGCCGAAGAAACCGCTTCGGACTGACGCCCAGTTGTTCAGCGAACGCGTTGTGGAGCGTCCGGTGGGAAACGCCCGCTGCGTGCGAGAGTTCGTGCAAGGATGGCCTCCGATCGGCTTCGTCTTCGAGCCACCGTTCCACCAGTTGGATGACCCCCACTCGCGACATTAGGCGCCTGCCGGGACGCGTCTGCACCGCCGGAGATTCTGAGGAGGTTCGCAACAACGTGCGGGCGGCCGCGACGAGTCGCTCCGATGCGTCTCTCTGGCCCAGCCAATTCGCATCGAAAGCGCCGGCCATCGCGGCCTTGGCAATCCCTATCAGCGCGTGCCGGAACGTCGGCCGAGCGACGGTCGTGGGGCCTATCACGCCGCAGGGGAGTACACGAAGCGCTCGCTCCTCTGCCGCTGTGCGGCACAACCGCGTGAGGGGAATCAGAGCCGAGATCCACTCCACGGCATCGAGCGACGTGACGCGAATCTGATGCGCCCGCGGGACCACCATCACGCTGCCGGGACCGAAGGCCGTGCCATTACCAATCATCTTCCCCGTCACGTCGACCCCGACCATCAGCCCGACGACGTCCCCTTCGATCGCCCCCTCGAAGACGCACGGCCCGCCGTCACGCGCCCAGCGCACGGCGACGCCATCGAGATCGATTCGGGCGCTTTCCCAACGCTGCCGCGCGCGCTTCAGTGCAAGGACGCTCAGGTCGCGATGACCGAGCGAAGCCGCGTATTCCTCGAACGAGTGAAAGCGCTGTCGTAGCAGCATCGATAGGCGTGCCCGTTCGGCCGAATTCTTGCCAGATTTGAATAGTATCCCCCATGAAGACGGTGCAGGCTATTACTCTGAAAGAGGGCCCGGGGTGAGCGACTGTTTCACCACGGCGGCGCGCGGGCGTTAGCGCATCGTCGCCGATGCCGGGACGTCGGCCGAGCTGGCGAAGGCGCACGGATGGACCGTCGTCAGCTTGAAGCTTCGAAGCTCGTGTTCTCCTGAGTCAGTGGGTGCGCCGCTGGACCCCAAGATGACCCTCTGCTGCGACCTCGAGAATGAACCAGCCGAGTAGCCGCGTGCTGTGCGTGTCGCAGCGGACCGCACTCGGCAGCAGGATGGACCCTATGAATGCGAAGCTAGCCGCGAACTCGACTGCAACCCGCGCTTCCAAGAGCGCGACTGTCATTCCCTCAACGAACTGGGCGCGGGCCATGCCTCCGGGTCCGGACGCACGAGTCAAGATCACGGAAGCGTACGCCGCGCTCGTCGCTCGGGATGCGTACTTCTGGGCATGGCCGATGGTGAACGTCTACAACCGACGGCTGTACTTCTCAAAGATCACACAGCACCAGTACACGGGTCCGTCCCCGCAAGCACCGGTCAACCACTTCACGATGCTCACGGATTACGCCTCGCCGGAACAGCGCAACGTGGCGTGCGCCAATCAGGACGTGGTCTACGGCATGGGTGCCCTCGGTCTCGACATCTCACCGGTGGTGATTCAGGTACCCGATTTTGGCGAGCGCTTCTGGGTGTATCAGATCGTCGACCTGCGCACCGACAGCTTCGTCCAGCTCGGAAAGATGTACAACACGACGCCTGGCTTCTACCTTCTGGTCGGTCCCGATTGGCAGGGCGAGACGCCTCGCGGCATCACCAGGGTCTTCCGCTCACCGACGAACACGGGCCTCGTTGGGCCGCGTATTGCGCAGAACGATACGCCCGAGGACAAGAAGGCGGTACAGCAGCCGCTCAGCCAGGTCCTGATGTACCCACTGTCGGACTTCGACGGATCCATGAAGAGCCTCGACTGGAGCGGCCTGCCCCATCTGCCGGCAAAGGTGCCGACGGGTCAGGGCGAGACGCAATGGGTGTTTCCCGAGACGTTCTTTGACGTGTTGCCCGCGGTGCTCGCGGACGGGGCGCCTCTTCCCGGAGAAGAGGCGCGCTATGCGCAGGTGCTCGCCGTTCTCGACGCGCTCGATCGCAATCCGTCACTCAAAGCGCCGATGATTGCGGCAGCCGCCGAGGTCGAACAACAGGTTGTCCGGCCGCTCTTCGAGTTCAGGAATTACGGTGAGCAGCGGCCGGATCATTGGAGCACGATCTCCAACGAGTCGGCTTTCGGGACCGACTACTTCACACGCACCGCTGTGGCGAAATCGAACATTCTCGTCAACTCGCCCCAGGAGACGAAGTACTACTATCAGGACCTCGATGCCACGGGTGCCCGCCTCAACGGGGCGCATCGCTATGCCGTGACGTTCGCGAAGGATCAGACACCGCCAGTGCACGGCTTCTGGTCCCTGACGATGTACAAAGACGATCATTTCTTCGTCCCGAACGACCTCGGCCGCTACTCGGTCGGGACGAAGAACCAGGACCTGCACGTCTCGGAAGACGGCTCGTTGACGATTTACGTGCAGTCCGAGCCGCCGACCGATCCCCATCAGCGCGCGAATTGGCTGCCGGCGCCCAAGGACGGTGACTTCTCGCTCTACGTGCGCGCGTACTGGCCCAAGACGCCCGTCATCGACGGTTCGTGGACGCCACCCGCGGTCGAGCGGCAGCGATAAGCCAGACAAACGAAGATGCGGCGACGACCGCATCACAACGGCGAAGCGATAACCGCCAGCCAGAGGAGACCGCGATGACAGCCGATCTCGAGCTCGATGACCAGCAGATTAGCGACGCCTACATCTACCTGCTCGGGCGGCTGCTCATCACGCGGCAGCAGCAAGCCGATTTTGACGACGAGGGACTCAGTTGGAACGCGCTCGTACATCGCAAGCCCGGCCAGGTGGACTGGCCCAACCCAAACCTGGATGTCGCGTATTCGGAAAGCTGGGTGGCGATCGACGAGAAGAGCTGCCTGCTCGTCACCGTGCCGGAGATCACCGGTCGATACTACGTCGTCGAATTCATCGACGGGTGGGGCGAGACCGTCGCCAACATCAACGAACGAGTCTACCCCGATCACCCGAACGGCCTGTTCGCCGTCTGTCTCCAAGGCAGCGATGTTGAGATCCCCGCCGGCGCCCAGCGCGTCGACGTGCCGGTCAAGGTCAGTCGCGTGCTCCTGCGCGTCGAGCTCGGCGCCAATTGGGACGAGGCCGTCGCCCTCCAGCATCAATTCACGTTCGAGATCCAGGGAAATCCCAAGCTTCCGGAAATCCCACGGACGGTGATGTTCGACATGAAGTCGCTGCCGGGAGTCGAGGCATTCGAGTCGGCGGAGGTGGCGCTGCAGGAAAAGGATTCCAGTCCGCTCGAGCAGATGCAAACCAGGGTTCGCGCGATCGCCAACGCGATCAAGGATCCGGCGGAGCGCGAGCGCATCGACCGTGTCATTCGACACAAGGCGTTCGCGGACTTCGCGGCAGCCGCCCCATATATCGGCCATGGAACGATCAAGAACGGCTGGGCGCGGCCTGCCTGCTGCGGCCATTGGGGCAGGGATTGGCTAACCCGAACGACCGTCAACTACGCCGGCATCTGGGCCAATGTCCTCGAAGAGGTGCTCTACTACCGCGGTGCGCTCGACAGCACGGGCGCACAGCTCGAGGCGGACGCCACCTACACGATCACCTTTCCGGCGGACGACCTGCCCGAGACATACGCAAAGTACTTCTGGTCGGTGATCGCAGTCGATCGCGCAGAGCGGCGTGTGTTGCCCAATCCGCTAAACCGCTTCCTGTTGAACAAGGAATCAGGTCTTGTCAAGGGCAAGGACGGGTCGCTCACGTTGTACTTCGGGCCGCAAAAACCGGCCGAAGCCCCGGATCCCAACTGGTTGCCGACCGGCGCCGGCAAGCCGTGGAGCCTCACCTTTCGCTTCTACGGTCCGCGAGGCGGCGTCGCCGACGGCACCTACTACCCGCCGCCGCTGGAGAAGCACCATTGAAATCCATACTGGGCGCCCTCCTCGTCGTCACGTTATCGGCGTGCGGCCAGCCGTCGCCGGCCGCTGCGCCAGAATCGATCGCCGCGCCCGCGAAAGAGCTGCTGCTGTCGTGGAATGAGGGCCCGACGCGAACCGCCATCGTGGACTTCGTGAACGCCGTGACCACGAGCGGTTCACCCGATTTCGTCCCGTCCCCTGAGCGCATCGCTGTGTTCGACAACGATGGCACGTTGTGGGCCGAGCACCCGATGTACTTTCAAGAGTTCTTCCTGCTGGATCGAATTCGCGCGCTGGCGCCGAGCCATCCCGAGTGGACGACGAAGGAGCCGTACCGCTCGGCGCTGGCCGGCGACATGAAAGGACTCGCCGCATCCGGCGAGAAGGGGATTGCCGAGCTGATGGCCGTCACACATACCGGCATGACGGTCGACGAGTTCGCCGGCACCGTCCGCTCGTGGACGGAGACTGCCCGGCATCCGATCTCGAAACGGCCGTACATCGAGATGGTCTATCAGCCGATGCTCGAGTTACTCGCCTATCTGCGCGCCAACGGCTTCAAGACGTTCATCGTCTCTGGCGGGGGCAGCGAGTTCATGCGACCGTGGGTTGAAAAGGTATACGGCATCCCGCCCGAGCAGGTCGTGGGGAGCCGCGGCAAGCTCAAATACGAAGTGAAAGATGGCAAGCCGGCGCTGATGAAGCTACCGGCGATCGATCTGGTCGACGATGGACCCGGCAAGCCCGTGGGTATCGCACAGGTGATTGGGCGTCGGCCAATCGCAGCATTCGGCAACTCGGATGGCGATTTCCAGATGCTCGAGTACACCAGTACCGGTCCTGGACGACGGCTCGCGTTGATCGTGCATCACACCGACGCAGATCGCGAATGGGCGTACGACCGCGGCTCGCACATCGGTAAACTCGAACGCGGACTTGACGAAGCGGGAACACGCGGGTGGATCCTCGCAGACATGAAGCGCGACTGGAAGACGATCTATCCGCCGAAGTAAATCCGAGACTGGATGCATCGGCGACATGAACGAGGTTTGCAAGCGTCCTAAAGAGGTGGCGTAACTCGAAATGGCGTCAGTCGATATTCGGACCACGCCGGCTAGGAATCCGAGAAGTCTCGAAGTCCTTCGTGGAGGCCGCGACCTACGCCGGCGATGCCGGGCCAAGACCCGGCATTCTCGGATCTTGGTCGGTTACTAGCTCAATCTACGGCTGCGGGAGGCGCTGAGACTGCTGGGGAGGTCGGGAGCGGGTTCGAGAATCGTCCAGCGCGGCCGACCCAACCGCAAACCGCTGGACCTTAAGGATTTACGGCGCGATCTGGAGACCGAGTCCCTAAGTTGTTGTATCTACTGGTCTTACAAGCGTGGCTCCTCGGGCTGGACTCGAACCAGCAACCCTCCGGTTAACAGAATGGCGTAG
>JALDXQ010000319.1:0-5911 GCA_032156805.1 Acidobacteriota bacterium | reverse complement strand
CTGCCATCGACTCTATCGAGTCTGTCTCCGACCTTGTCGAGCCCGGATTCCAGTCTGTCGAATCTCGTATCCGTGTCGGTCATATCGATCACTCCTCACGACCACAGGTGCGAGAGGAATGCCACGCCAACATCGGCCGTGAATCTCGCCGAGATCACCCGACCGTTGCTGTTTTCGATCGGTTGGACGATTCGAGTTGGCGCAGTTTCTTCAGTCGGGGGGAGTGATGGCTCCTCGGCGATGGGCACAGGGCCGACGATGCCATCGTCGGAAGGCGAAGTCAACTTCAAGGATCTGTCGGTCGTCTCGGTGCCTCACCGCCTCGGTCTGTCGTTTGACTACGCAGCCTTCGCTGGCTCGAGGAAGACGTTCAGGTCGAGGCCATCGGGTGCAGGCATGCTCTGCGTGATATGCCGCGCGTAGCCGCCTGACGGTTCGCGCTGCGATGTGTCCACGCGTCCTGTGGGTTGATACGTTTCTTCGTCGACGAGCGAGAGCACCGGGTGCAGTGGCTCGCGATGATTCGTCTGCACCACCAGCCCGAGCTCATTTCGGTTCGTGCGAACCAGCGAGCCGACCGGGAAGAACGTGATGGTGCTGACGAACTTCTTCACTAGACCGGTGTTCAGCTTCTCGCCCGCCATGCGCGCCATGATCAGGCAGGCCTTCTCGGGTGGCGTCGGCGCCTGGTAGGTTCGTGCGCCCGTGATGGCCTCGTAAATGTCGGCAACCGAGACGATCTGGCTCATGGGATGCGGGATCGCCTCGCCGAGGTCGGGGTACCCGGTGCCCTTGACGCCGCGATGGTGCTCCAGCGCCACGGTCGGCGTGAGCGGATGCAACCCTTCGGTCTGGATCAGGATCTCGGCGCCCAACGTCGTGTGTGCTTCGATCATCCGGCGCTCGCTCTTGTCGAGGGCCCCCGGCTTCCGAACGATGTCGAGCGGGATCTGCGTCTTGCCGACGTCATGCAGCAGCGCCGCTTCGACCAATGCGGCGAGCGTCGGTTCGTCGAGGCCGACCTGCTTTCCCAGCAGCAGGCTGAGCATCGCGACGTTGACCGAGTGGCAATAGGTCAGGTTCTCGTACTGCTTGACGGCCAGGATCTGACCGAGCGCGGCGTTGCTGCGGGCAACCTTGTAGATCAGCAACTGCACCAGGTCGCGCACGGTCACGACGTCGAGCGGCTTGCCGGACGCAGTGTCCTCCCACGTCTTCTGCGCCATCATCAGCGACTCGGCGTAGTCCGGATCGAGCGGACCGGTCGGCGCATCCGCCCACTGCTGCATGCGCCACCGCGTGTCGAGCGGCAACAGCCGTCCAAGGCTGATGTGCTGCACGTTGCGCGCGGCGAGCTGCGCGGACATCGAGTCGCTCGCCTCAGAGTACTGCCAGAGGAACTCGGCCACGGCCAGCATCTCTTCGCGCTGCACACCCTCGTGGATGTGGATGCTGTCGATGCCGAGCGCCGAGAGCTGCGCCAGCAGCTGCTGATTGGCCTGTCCCTCGCTGGATGATGTGACGCCGTCGAGAAAGACATCCCCTCGGATGACGTCGATGCGAACCGGACTGCCCGCGCGCAGGAGTCCGGCAACGACCTCGTCGAGCTCTTTCAGCTTCTGCGCGATCATCGGGTGACCGGCCGGGTACGACCCAGCCAGGCGACGAAGGCTGGCCATCCCTCGCAGGACGGCGAGAGGATCGAGACTGGACGGTGTGGCCGGTGATGTCATCGCGCGCGCCGTTCCCTTGCCTTCAAGGCGACCTGGACCAGGCTCGGTTTCCAGAACCTGAAGCGCAGGCTTTCGAGCTTGGTCAGCGTATCGTCCAGCCCCTGCACTTTCGACTGGCCCGCACGATCGATCAGGCGCGCCGCGGTCTGCGGGTGGCTGAGCACGAACTCGCGCGATCGCAGCAGCTCGCGTACCTGCGTCGCCGTCTGCGTTGCCGGGAAGTGCCAGAGCGCATCTTCCGCCGCGGTGTGCCGATCGGCGTGCCCTTCACGAATCTGACGCGCCACCAGTGCGGCTGCGGTGGGCGTTCCGATCCGCGCCAGCGCCCGCATCGCCTCGCGCGCGACCTGTGCGTCCTGATGTTCTGCAAGGCGGCCGACGGCCGCTTCGTGCCCCGCGCCCGCATAGCCCAGCACCTTGACGACCACGCGAGTGGCGGCAGGGCCGCACGAGTCGAGCTCGGCGACCAGTGCCGGAGCGAGTGTTGGCGCCAGATCGCAGATCAGCGGCACCAGGGCACGAGCCTTGGCCTCGTGTGCCGAGCGGTTCATCAACTGCACGAGCCCGGGCACCAGTGCGGTCCCGAGCGCTCTCAGCATGCGCTCGGCATTCGCGCGCCCCTCGTCGTCACGCTCGTGCAGCGAGGCGAGCGCCAGCAGCCGTGTCGGCGTGCTGTAGTCGCTCATGCCCTTGGCGATCACATCGCTGACGTCGGGACGCCGGGGTCTCAGTTCCTCGGCGAGGCGTCCGTAGCCCTCGATCGCTTCGATCAGATCGTTCCAGCGTCCCGTGCGTTCGAGCGTGCCGAGCAGATCCAGTGCGCGGCGCAGGAAGGACTCGACAAGACCGGGGTTGCGCTCGATGCGCACGAGCTGCGACGCACAAAGCAGCTGGGCCATCGGCACATCAGTCGCCGCGATTCCCGAACGCACATCGGCTACCGCGGTCTCGGCGTGCCCGTCCATCGAGAGGTCGAAGGCCGAGAACTCGGAGAAATCGGTTCCCCGTGACGGGTCGATACGAATCAATTCGCGTGCGTGGCGCTCAACGCCGGATGAGCCGAGGCTGGCGTCGTCACCGTTGTTCGCGCGCATCTTCTGTTCGATGAGCGGTACGAGCGCCTCGCGACGATCGGTGGTGAGGTCCAGTCGATTGAGCGCGGTCGCCAATACTTCGGGCGCAGCGGTCTCGAGATCGAGGAGAAGACAGATCGATTCCGCCAGATCCATGTCGGGGAAGTCGCGCAGCACCTTGCCGTTCGCGTCGCCGTCAAGCAGGCCGGGCAAGATCGTCCGCTGCAGCAGGTTGTTGCGCCGGTCGGTGTCGAGGTTCAACACGGCGCGTGCGAGCTTGCCGAACATGACCTGGGCCAGCCGCGGATCGAGCGCAGAGAACAGCCGTGTGACATCGGAGTACTTCCGTTCGAGGGCGGTCTGCTTGGCGTCGGGACCACTGAGGTCATCATCAGTCAGCCGGACGAGCATCGTCGCGATGTCGGCGGGATCGTCGACGAGCACGACGAGGTCGAGCAGTGAGACCTGGGACAGCCCCTGCGCCGGATCGGTACGAACCCAGCCGCGGTCGGGAGGATACAGATAGCTCACCGGCGCGTCCGGTTGCGCCATCTCCACCTGGCGGCGTCGTTCGTGTGTCAGGAGCTCGGTCGTGTGCCCAGCCGGTGTCCCGACGTCCATGACGACGGGACGTTGCGCCATTTCCGGGACGATCGCGGCAACGCCGTGTTCGGCCAGGCGCTCCGCAAATGTCACCTCCGCCTGCTGAGGATCGTCGGATTCGACGAGGTCGATGCAGAAGCGCGAGAGATCGCGGGGCGACGCCCCGCAGTCGATCTCGATTGACGCCACCCGTTGCTTGAACAGCCGTCGCGTCAGCTCATGTTCGACGACGGTGCCCGCGCCGATGTGCGAGTCGTCAACGATCAGGTCCTGAGGTGTGACGCGCGACGCGACGCGATCGCGGTGCTGAATCGACCTGAGCGCTTCATGGCACGCCATCACGGCGTCGACGCACAGCGGGCTCGTCGCCGGATAGGTGTGGAACTGGCGAATTGCACGGGCAAGGAGTTGGAGCGCGCCCTCAACCGCCGTCAGATCGGCGGTGCCAGTGCCAGTCCTGCGTTTCGGGGTCGTATTCTCAGTCGACAAGCTAGATCTTTTATCGACCGACGAGGCCTCGCCAGACACCCCACCAGGGGGTCATGGCTGCGTCAGAGGACCAACTTTCGTTGTGCAGTTCTGTGCCGAAACAGGATCCGGCTGTCAGGAAGGCGGGGCCGCTACTTTGCCGGCGGCTCTTCGCCGGCCGGACCGGTGTCGAACGACGACCCCGCGAACACCTCGCGGCCGTCGGCGAGCTTGACGGTCCTGGCGTTGGCCACGCGCGGAGCGAGCTTCGACAGGAAGCCGTTGATCGTCACGACGTGTCCCTGGCGCAGTGAATTCCTGCTCCAGCCACGTCGCATCAGCCCGTTGGGAGGCCCGAGCTCGAAGTCCCAGTTGACGATGTTCCCTTTGTCGTCCTTGACGTCGATGTAGATCCGGGCGTGCGGGTTGGTCCATTCGAGCTTGGTCACCGTCCCGGTGAGCGTGATCGGCTTGTCGCGATCGAATTCGGCCGCGAACGCATGATGAGCACTCGCCGGCATCGTTGCCGCCGTCACGGCGACACACGCAACGAGAGATACAAGCGCGGTTCTCATGGGCGGCTCCTGCGGGGTGGCTATGCCGTTCTCCAGGCTCCGGCGCAATGATACCCTGATGCGCCGTTCACGTCGTTCCGTAGTGTCCGGCTTCAGCCGGATCGACCGTTTGCCATGGGAGGCCTCACGTGAAGCCCTTCATCTCCGTGATTACTCTGATCGCAATGGCCGCCCTGGTGTCGTCCACCGTCGAGGGGCAATGGGATCCGCGTGGCGCTTCTGGGATTCCCCGGGACGCGAAGGGAGAGCCCGATCTCAACGCGCCCGCGCCGCGCACGGCCGACGGCAAGCCAGATCTGTCCGGCGTGTGGCAGGGTGGGCAGCAGGCGCAGGCGCAGGCATCTGATGGACCACCAGTCGCGGGGTTCCGCGACGTGGCGCAGAACATCAAGGAAGGGTTGCCCCTCAAGCCCGAGGGCGCGGCCCTGCTCAAGGAACGTCGCGACAACAACAGCAAGGACAACCCCGAGGCGCATTGCCTGCCGATGGGGATCATGCAGTTCCACACGCAAGGGGCGCCGAGAAAGATCATCCAGTCACCGGGCATCCTGGTGATCCTCTACGAAGCCAGTTCAGGTCTGCGGCAGATCTTCACGGATGGCCGGCCCCTGCCCGGCAACGATCCGCAACCGTGGTGGTACGGATACTCCGTCGGCAAATGGGATGGCGACACGCTGGTCGTCGAGACGACCGGACTGCGGGATGGTGGCTGGCTCGATATCATCGGCAGCCCGTTGAGCGATGCGGCCAAACTCACGGAACGATTCCGCCGCGTGAGCTATGGGCGGATGGAGATCGACATCACGGTCGACGACGCGAAGCTGTACACCCGCCCGTGGACGGTCAGGGTGAACCAGCGGATCATGCCGGACCAGGAACTGATTGAATTCATCTGTCTCGAAAACCAGCGATTCGGGCAGCAGTAGCGTCAGGTCTTCTCGACGTTGATGTAATAGAGGTCGGTTGCGACCTCGACGTCGTCCTTCGTGAGCGGAGTCGTCATGACCTTCCAGTCCGTTGTGGCCTCGACGATCGTCCAGTTGCCGGGGCGCCCCACACGCACCGGCATGGCGAACCCGCGTTCATCTGCGCTCCACCGGTAGGCCATGGTGCCGGTCTCGTTGAAGGTGAGCTGCAGCGTCGGCAACGCCGAGCGCCGCAGATACTGATCGAAGATCGGCGTCCAGTCGCGGGTCGTGCGCGTGTTGAAGAATCGCACGACGTCCTCGGTCATGATGTTTCGATACTTGAACTGCTGATAGAAGTCGCGGACCAGCCCCCACCAGAGCTCATCGTCGTTGACCACGCTGCGGAGCGTGTTCAGGAAGAGCGTGCCCTTGAAATACATGTCCTGCTGCGGCTGCCGATGAATGCCTCGCTGAGTGATGATCGGCTCGCGATTCAGGACCTTCGGCTTGTAGCTGTTGACGTAGCGGATTGCTTCGTCGTGGCCGAACAG
>JALDXQ010000318.1:0-5916 GCA_032156805.1 Acidobacteriota bacterium | reverse complement strand
CGCGTCTTCAAACCGACGCTCCATCATCTCGCCGACCGCATCGGCGCGCGGCTCCGCGCCAAATCCCTGGCGGGCCGGACGATCACGGTCCGCGTGCGCTTCGCCGATCTGCGCTCGGTCACGCGCGCGCTCACGTTGTCTGCACCGATCTCTGCAACGCGAGCGCTGGCTGAGATCGCCGAGGACCTTGTGCGCGGTGTCCTGGCGGATCACCGTGACGAGAAGACAATCTCGCTGCTGGCGATCGCCGTCTCACATCTCGAAGCGAATGCGATCGTGCAGCTGGAGCTGCCGCTCGGACTTCCCGACGAAGGACGCCGTCCTGGCACCCAGAAAGGCGTGGCGCGATTGCGGGCAGACCGCGCGATCGATGCGATCCGCAAGCGCTTCGGAGGACAAGCGGTGGATTATGGGTCAGGGTCACGGGCTGTCCGCTCCGTTCCGGACGAGTTCCGACGCCTTGCTGAAAGAGAGCTTTGAATAGCGCCAGCGCCCGTTGCAATACCTCGGGCCCGCACCCGTTCACTCTCTGCCAAAGACCTCAGGTCTCGCTTCAGCTAATGTCTGCTTGATCGGCGATACGCTTAGGCAATGGGACCCCTTCGTATGCCATCAACGTCACGTTGGACGGGCGCTGCGAGCATCGGCCACCCCGGAGAAGAGCCATGAACCTTCAAAAGACCTACCCTTCGTTGCTGACCGCCGATCTCGCCGCGGCCGAAGGCTGGTACACGAAGCTGCTCGGCCGCGGGCCGGATCACCGGCCGATGCCCACGCTGCTGCACTGGGAGCTGTCCGATGAAGGTGGGCTGATGCTGTCCAGCAGCAAAGACATCGCCACCCGGGGCGCGATCTTCCTCTATGTCGCCGATCTCGGCGCCGAGCGCCGTCGACTCGACGGCCTGGGGATCGCACTCGGCAACGACAATGAGGGTGACTATTCGACGCTGGCGCAGGTCCGCGATCCCGACGGCAACCTCATCACCTTCGCCTCGCCGCCCAGACGACCTTTCCCGCCCGCATGAGGGACACGCGCTGATCGATCCCGGGAGCCCGTGCAAAAATGACCTACGCCAAGGACGCCGCGCCGCCCTTCTACCATGGCACCCGCGCCGATCTGCAGGTAGGCGATCTGCTCGCGCCCGGCTTCGCCTCCAATTATCAGGAGCAGAAGCTCTCTTGGATTTACTTCTCCGGCACGCTCGACGCGGCGATCTGGGGCTGCGAGCTGGCTAAGGGTGATGGACCGGAGCGCATCTACGTCGTCGAGCCGACCGGCGCGTTCGAGGACGATCCCAACCTTACCGACAAGAGATTCCCAGGCAATCCCACGAAATCCTACCGCTCCCGTGCGCCGCTCAGGATCGTCGGCGAGGTCACGGAATGGGAGCCCCACCCGCCCGAGCGCCTCAAGGAGATGAAGGACTCCCTCGCGCGGATGGAAGCCGAAGGCGATCTGAAGATCATCGACTAGGCCCCGCGGGATAGTCGAGAGTCATCGTACCAACGCCAGGCCGCGTAGATGCTGGGGTGACGTCGCATAGCCGACTGCGCGGCGCCAACTTTTTCCACTGTCGTCCGAGCGGTGTACGCCGCGCTCATCGGCGGCCAACAGCTCTCCGGCTTTGCCGCCGGCGCAGAGCAGTGGCGCGATTGTGCTGGGTGCCTCCGGCCAGCCGCCGCGGACGCGCTCCCAGCGCTCGCGAGAGTGACGGCGATACAACCGGCCGTCCGAGCGGCCAGCTATGTACGCGGAGTACGGTCCCGAAGACGCTGATACCACGACTACGTCCGGTTGCCCGGGATCGATCGCCACGCTACGCAAGTAGCCGACCTCGAGACCGGTGCTCGGCGAGCGCCATGTCGCGCCCGCGTCGTCGCTCTCGAAGTATCCATCGCCTGCAGAGACGCGCAGCGTATCGGGCGCATTGCGGTGCACGGCGAGCTCGTGAGTGTCCCACGGTCCACCGGTGACGCGGTCGCGCCAGGTGCGGCCCCCGTCGATCGTGAACACGAGCGCGCCCGCCTCGATCGCAACCCAGAGCCGTTCCGGTTCGAGCGGGTGACAGGCGATCCAGCGAACGTGATGAGTGTCGGGTCTCGGCGGAAAAGACCACGTTGACGACGAGGACAATGTCTCCAATTGGCTCGTCTGCCGCCACGTAGTACCGGCGTCCGCCGAGCGCCACACTTCGCTGGGTTCGGTGCCCACCCAGACGACATCCGGCTCGACGGGGCTCGCGGCGATGGCCATGATCACCCGACCTGCAAGCCCGACAGACCGCCAGGACCGTCCGCCGTCATCGCTCCTGAACACACCGGCCCGGTGGGTCCCACACCACACTCGTCCGTGAACAAGCGAGTCCGCAGCGAGGCAAGCAGGGCGGTCGCTGATTCCACCAGCCAAGAGGGATGTGCCACGCTCAACGTCAATGACGACGACCTCGCGGTCGGTGGCGACCAGCATCAGCATGATCAGGACCTTATGGACAATTGTCGCGCGCCGGCGGCGAGGACACGAGCTGAACGGGTCTCATTCGCGAAGATCCCCTCGAGTTCTCGACTCACGCAGGCCGACGAACTTGGAGTGTCTCGAGGTTGATGCGAACATGTCGGATCGGATGCGGGTGATTCATCCTAGACTCAACAAGGAGAGCGACCGTGCGGAAGATTATCGTCGGCGCCCAGGTTTCCATGGATGGCGTTATGCAGGCGTCTGGTGGGCCGTGGGAGGATCCGACGAAGGGCTTCAGGTTCGGCGGCTGGGTGATGCCCTGTTTCGATGAGGTGTTCGGCGAAGAGATCCAGATGCCGTCGGCGTCGGCCGGATCCTTCGCCACGACGTAGCTCAAGCAGCCATGCATGCTGCCCGCGCCGGCGAGCAGAATCGCGATTAGTGCATCACGTTGTCCCGGTTGTGTTCGCATCTTTCCGATTAATCCGTACATCTTTGATTGTCCAGACGATGCGGCAGGCACGCCGAGCGCAACGGCGCCGATCGCCATGACGAACTGACGTCTCTCGAACAGCATATTGTGATCCTTCCGCGGCCGACCGCCTGTCGTGCCGAGCTTGCGTGCTTCGTCACGATCGATTAATAGTTAACAGTGTGCTTAACTATAGCGAATCGCTCGACACCGTGTTTCACGCGCTTGCCGATCCCACCAGGCGGGCGCTGATCGAGCAACTCGGCCGTGGGCCCGCGTCGGTCAAGGAACTCGCCGAACCGTTGAACATCAGCCTGCCCGGGGTCATGCAGCACCTGGCCTTGCTCGAGCGCAGCGGCTTGGTGCGCTCGGAGAAAGTCGGCCGCGTGCGGACGTGCGCCATTCAGCCGGCCGCTCTGCGTGCGGCCGAAACGTGGATTGCGCGCCGTCGCGCGAGTTGGGAACGGCGGTTCGATCGCCTGGCGGCCTACCTGGCCGACGAGAAGAAATCAAAGCACTGAAAGGAGGCGCGGCGTGTCGGACCGAACCGTAGCGCACGACACCCTGGTGATTGATCGCACCTTCGATGCCGATCCGCCGCGCGTCTTTGCGGCCTGGGCGTCGCCGGAGGCACGAAAGCAGTGGGCGGTGCCGGACGACGGCTGGGAGATTGCCGACGATCAACACGATTTTCGGGTAGGCGGGCACGAAGTCAGCCACTTCGGTCCGCCCGGCGACCCGCGATACCGCGCCGAGACCACCTACTTCGACATCGTCCCCAACGCCCGCATCGTCATGGCTGGCCCGATGTACGACCGGGAGACCCGCATCTCGGTCTCGCTCGCGACGGTGGAGCTCTTCGCCGTCGGCGCAGGAACGCGAGTGATCTACACGGAGCAGGCAGCGTTCCTCGACGAACGGGATACGCCGACGTCACGAAGGCAAGGCTGGAGCCAGATCTTCAAGGGGCTCGAGCGCTTCCTTCAGACTCCCCAGAAGTCAGGAGAACCTCGATGACCGTGGATAAGGTCTATGCCGTCGTCAGCACGGGTCGTCTCGACCAATCGATGGAGTGGTACACGCGTCTGTTCGGGCGGGCTCCCGATCTGCACCCGATGGCAGAAGTCTACGAATGGTACGTCGGCGACGGCGGTGTGCAACTGGTCGACGACGCCACGCGCGCCGGTCAATCGATGCTCACCGTCATCGTTCCCGACCTGGAAGCCTCGCGCGAAGCGTTGCGGTCGCGTCAACTGACGCTCGGCCCATCGTCGGGAGGCGACTTCGCGCGGATCGCGCCGCTCACCGATCTCGACGGCAATCAAGTCACCCTCGCGCAGCCAGGACCGGCGCAGCGCCCGTAAGCACGAGCCAGCCGGATCGGACCAGAAGGGAGGAGGCGAGCTCGTGTCCGAATTGTTTCTGCAGATTAGCGTAACGCTGGATGGCTACATCGAGGATCGCGACCGGGATATCGAGTGGATGACGAGCGACACGTCGTTCGATGCGTTCATCACTGCGACCCTGCAATCGATCGACGGCATGATCTTCGGCCGAACGGCGCATGCGCTGCTTGCCACGTTCTGGCCCACGGCGGGAACCGCCCCTGACGCATCAGCCGATCTGATCGAGCAAGCCAGGCTGATGAACACGCTGCCGAAATATGTCCTCACGCACGACAAGGAGGAGCGCACCAGCTGGGTCAATTCACATCCGATCGCGGTGAACGACGTTTTGGGGCTCAAACAGCGGTCGGCGCGGCCAATCGCCGTGTTCGCAGGTGCGAAGACGGCGCAAGCGCTGCTCCAGCGAAACCTCATCGACGAGATCCGGCTCATTCAGTATCCGCTCATCCTGGGCGCGGGAACGCCGCTCTTCGACGCTGACGGCAAGAGGCGAAATCTGAGGCTGACCGCGAGCCAGCGGTTCGACTCAGGGGCAACGATGCATCGGTATCGCGTCGCGTGAACCCAGTTCTTGAAGGAGACATCGGATGAACACCTCCGCCGTCGACATCGTCCGCGCATATTTCGCCACCTGGCCTGCCAAGGACCGGAGGGCGCTTGAGGCATTGGTCGCGGACGACTTCACCTTTACGAGTCCGCTCGACAACCGTCTCAATCGCACGACGTTCTTCGCGCGGTGCTGGCCGAATAGCGACACGACCGCATCACTCGAGATCACGCGTCTCGTACGTGACGGTGAACTCGTGTTCGTCACCTATGAGGCGACGTCCACGGAGGGTCATCGGGTGCGGAATACCGAGGCGGTCAGCGTTCGCGGCAATCAGGTCTGCGCGGTGGAGGTGTACTTCGGATGGGATCTGCCGCATCGGGCTACGCCAGGCGGGTTCATCGACAAGTTAGGCGGACCGATCAGCAACCCGAACCTATAGCGAGGTGCTTATGCCTAAGTTCCTTACCATCGGATACGGAGACCGCGAGGGCTACGAGAGCACGCCCAAGTCGCTCAGGGATGAGGCTCATGCTCAAGATGCGAGGCTGGCAAAAGCGGGCGCGTTGATGGGTGTCGCAGGGAAGCCTGTGCAAGTGAGGAACCATCAAGCGGGCGGGTTGCGTACGCAGTCTGGAGCCTATATGCGCGCACAGCTTCCGGTTGCCGGCTTCGCTGTGATCGAAGCCGCAACGCTTGACGAAGCCATCCAGATGGTTTCTAGAGTGCCTTGCGCGGTCGCAAACGGCGTCGTTGAAGTGTGGCCAATACAAGAATCGCCAGGTCGCGCGGCCCGTTAATGAGTAGATCGCTTTGTCCGAGGGGCAGCTTCGGTCGCTCGATCTCGCCTGTGCCAAGGCGCGCCTCAGTTGGATCGCGAAGCGCAAGCAGCAGTTCGATCGGATTCGCGACTTCGTCGTCGCGGTCGATGCCGGCTGAGGGCACTTCGGCTCCGAGCAACGCGACAACCTTGTTCGCAAGTTCTCGCTGACGCGCAGAACGTTCCTCCACGGGAATGTTCCGAAGCGCCTTGATC
>JALDXQ010000317.1:0-5938 GCA_032156805.1 Acidobacteriota bacterium | reverse complement strand
CACATGGTGCTGATGCTGTCGTCCATGCTGCACAGCATCGGCGTCGGCAACATGCTGCCGTCATGGGTCCGGGTCGTCTGCGTCGATATCAACCCGGCGGTCGTGACGAAACTCAGCGATCGCGGATCGCAGCAGACCGTCGGCGTCGTGACCGACGTGGGCCTGTTTCTACACCGACTGGCTGAAGCGTTGGGCGAAAGGGGTCAGACCCCGTCACATCCTTTTACACCACCGCCCTTGCCGTCGGCGCCCGATCCAGCAGGCACTCGTTAACGCGGGTCAGCGCCTGTTCGAGGCTGCCGCGCGTGCGCGGAGGCCCGAGACACAAGCGCACCGCCTTCGGCTGCTCGGTGCCGGCCGCGAACTCCGATGACGCGTTCAGCACGACGCCACGGGCGCGCGCCTCGGCGACGAATCCCTCGGACGACCATCGTGGCGGCAACGCCAGCCACATGTGCAGGCTCGATGGATGCGTCTGAAAACGCTGACCGCTCAGGATTCGTCTGGCAATGACCTGCCGCGCCGCGCTCTCGTGCCGCTTCCAGTCGGCGATTCGCGCTGCCGTGCCGTCCTCGATCCACGCGCTCAGCATGTCGGCGCCAATCGACGACGTGGTGATCATCGTCGCCCAGACGGCGCCGACGATGCGATCGAGAATCGCCGGTGGTGCCACCGCGCACCCGAGACGCAGACCACCAAAGAGACTCTTCGACAGGCTCGTCACGAATACCGTGCGATGCGGAATCAGTCGGGCGAGCGGCCAGCGCTCGGGTGACAGGAATCCGTAGGTGTCGTCTTCAATCACGGTGAGGCGGCACTTCTCGGCAACGGCAGCGATCTGACGCCGCCGCTTCTCGGACATCACCGCGGATGTCGGGTTCTGCAGACGAGGCATGCAATAGAGCACCGTGGCACGCGTCGTGCGGCAGGCCGCTTCCAGCGCCTCGGGCTTGAGACCTTCACCGTCCATCGCCACGCCCTTCAGCTTGAAATGCAGCTGCTGAGAGAGCAGCCGGAAGCCTGAATACGTCAGCTCTTCGACGAGGACCGTGTCGCCCGGCTTGACGAGCGCCGACGCCGTTGTCGCGAGACCGTGCTGCGCGCCCGCCGTCAGCACGATGTGGTCGGGGTCGGCCGGAAGTCCAAGATACGTGAGCCACGCGGCCATCGCCTGCCGGTGGCGCAGATGCCCGCGCTTTGGGGCGTAGCCGAGCAACTGAGTCCAGGGAAGGACTCGCTTCCTCATGAGGTGCGCTTCGAGATTGGCGACCTCTTTGTCCGGCATCAGGACATTGATGCTGAGATCCAGCAAGCCGTTGTCCGTTTCCTCGGACTCCCGGCCTCGAATGAATGTCCCGCGGCCGACGTGCCCCGACGTCAGCCCCCGACGGGCGGCCTCGGTATACGCGCGCGTAACGGTCGTGACGGTAACGCCCAAATGGTCGGCCAGATCCCGATGCGGCGGCAGTCGGGTTCCGGCACGGAGTGCGCCGCTTTCCACATCGGCGTCGATCGCGTCTGCAATGGCCCGGTAGACGGGCCCTTTTCTCCCTTCCAGGTTTGGCAGCCACATTGTCATTGCCGCAATATAAACATTGCGGCGAGGACAATCCACATGTCCTACTGGCAATTGTCCCTATCGACATTTCTTCGCCGCCGCTTCTCGCCAGTCTTCCGCCCTGTCCTCTCAGGCGCCGTGCCCAACGCGACGATGAAACGCCCGAGCCTCGTACGTCGTCATAACTACCGTTAGGAACCTGAGGCGGAACGCGCGGAACACCAACTATCTATCAGCTGATCTGGTAATCTGAATTCGTTATGGGCAAACGCATCTTCTTGTTCATCGTTACCAACCTTGCAATCGTCCTGACGCTCAGCATCGTCGCGGCTTTCCTGGGCGTTGGGAGCGGCATCGGGCCGGAAGGCCTGAACCTCCAGGCACTGGCGATCTTCTGCCTGTTCTGGGGCATGGGCGGCGCCTTCATCTCGCTTCAGATGTCGCGCTGGATTGCAAAACGAGCGACGGGTGTACAGCTCGTGGACGGAAGGACCGGCAACAGCCAGGCAGACTGGTTGTACGAAACGGTTGGACGGCTGACGCGTCAGGCCAACCTTCCCATGCCGGAGGTCGGCATCTATGACTCGCCCGAAGTGAACGCCTTTGCGACGGGGCCGAGCAAGAGCCGCAGCCTGGTGGCGGTGTCGTCCGGCCTGCTCCGTTCGATGCGCCCGGACGAAGTCGAGGGTGTGCTCGCTCATGAGGTCGCTCACATCGCCAACGGCGACATGGTGACGATGACGCTTCTGCAGGGCGTCATGAACGCCTTCGTGATGTTTGCAGCGCGGGTGATTGCCTATGCGCTGACGCGTTCGGGCGACTCACGCAACAACAACGGTGGTGGCAGCTACTACCTGATCGTGATCGTCCTTCAGATCGTGCTCGGCATCCTCGGCGCGCTGGTGGTCAACTGGTTCTCGCGTTACCGCGAGTTCAAGGCCGACCACGGTGGTGCGACGCTGGCCGGTCGCGAGCGGATGCTCGGGGCGCTGCGTCGTCTTGCAGCCAACCATGAACTGGTCGACACGGAACACCAGGCGCTGGCGACGATGAAGATCAACGGCAGCCGCGGCTGGGCCACGCTGTTCTCGACTCATCCGCCGATCGAAGAGCGGATCAAAGCGCTGGAGAACTTCCGCTGACGTGTCGTACCACACGCTGATTTCGACCGAACAGCTCGCCGGTCACCTTAGTCACGGCTGGGTGATCGTCGATTGCCGGTACGACCTGCAGAAGGAATCCTGGGGACACGACGAGTATCGCACCGCTCACATTCCGGGCGCCGTCCACGCCAGCCTCAATGAAGACCTGTCGGGGCCACGGACGGGTGCCAACGGCCGACATCCAGTGCCATCGATCGACGCGCTTGCCCAGACGTTCGGAAGACTGGGTGTCTCGCGCGACGTTCAGGTGATCGCGTACGACCAGGACAGCGGCATGTATGCGAGCCGGCTCTGGTGGTCCCTTCGTTACCTCGGGCATGATGCAGTCGCATTGCTGGACGGTGGATGGGCGAAGTGGAAACGGGAAGGCCGTCCCACGCAGTCTGGAGACGAACACCGGTCGCCATCCGTCTTCAAGGCGGAACCGAATGAGCAGATGCGGGTAACCGTTGACGCGGTCGGCGCCCATCTGACCGACCCGTCTATTCTGCTGGTCGATGCACGTGCCCCCGAACGCTTCGAGGGACGCAATGAGACGATCGATCGGGCTGCCGGCCACATCCCCGGTGCCGTCAATCACTTCTTCAAGACGAATCTCGCCCACGACGGAACGATGCTCGCTCCCGAAGCGCTCCGTCAGAACTTCGACAGTCTGCTGAAGGGTCGCAACACATCCGAGGTCGTCATGTACTGCGGTTCCGGCGTCACCGCCTGCCACAACCTTCTGGCCATGGAGCACGCGGGGCTGCCCGGCGCCCGCCTCTATGCCGGGTCGTGGTCCGAGTGGTCGGCAGACCCGACGCGCCCCACTGAAAAAGGTCCAGCCAACCAGTAAACGTCCCAAGCAATTCCGCCGTCCAACCAGCCAACGCGCGTTGTTTCCATATTGCGACCAAGCGTCGGCTGGTGGGAGTGTCTCTTGCCGCGCTTCGCGCGGCTGGGACGGCTATGCGTAGATGCAACCGAAAAACGAGGGCTTCAGGGCCGCATAGCGGTCCCACCTGGAGGATCGAGATGGCTCGAACTGTGTGGACGACACTGCTCGTACTTGCAACGGCCGCAACCGTGGGCCTGCCAGCTCAGCGCGGCCGCGACGGCGACTTCGGCCTGAGCCAGGAGGAGTGGTGCCGGGATGCCCGCCGCTCCGACGTCTGTGAGGTTCGAGAGGAGACGCTCAGCAACGTCAAGCTCGTTGACCTCGACGCACGCGGCAATGGCGGTGTCAGGGTTCGTGGGTGGGATCGCCCCGACGTGCACGTGCGCGCACGTGTGCTGGTCTACGCCGAGGGCGATGCCGAAGCAAAACAGATCGCGTCGGAGATCAGGCTGGTGACAACGGGGGGCCGCATCAGGGCAGAAGGGCCGTCACGCGAGCGCAACTGGTGGCGCGACCGTGGATGGTCGGTCTCATTCGAGCTCGAGGTGCCAAGGAACTCGGAGCTCACGGTCGGCGCGACCAACGGAGGCGTATCGGTCCGCGACGTGCGCGGACGAATGGATCTCAGGACCGTCAACGGCGGCATCTCTCTCGAGGACGTGTCCGGCGACATCAGGGGTGAAACCACCAATGGCGGTGTCGACGTTCGCATGACGGGCGACAAATGGGACGGTCCAAATCTGGAAGTGAGAACCGTCAACGGCGGGATCAACCTGCAACTTCCGTCGAACCTCTCTGCCGAACTCGATGCCCGCGCCGTCAACGGCGGCATCAACATCGATTTTCCTGTCACGGTGAGCGGGTTGATCAGCAGCCGGCGTGAGCTGAGAGGGACGATCGGCTCCGGCGGCCCACGCATTCGTGCATCCGCGACCAACGGCGGCATCACGATCTCACGCCGTTGAGGATTGCGGCGGGCCTTCACGCCCACCGCTTCCACTTCATCAGCACCGCCACAGTTACACTTAGTCGGTGACGTCAGCGCCGTCTCCCCGCAGACAAGCCTTCGATCTGTCCACGGTCAAAGAAGCAGTTCAGCTCACTGCATTCTTCACGAGGGCATGTAGAAAACGAAGAGAGTGTGAGGTAGACGGGTCGGGTCGCCCCTGTCGTATTAGCATAGAACCCGGCTCGACTCTGCCGTAGGCATAGTTACAGGCAGTCGGTACAACGCACAACGTCGCGACGAGGGGAGATTTTGAGGGTGAAGAGCGCACTTTCCGGCATCATCGGCGCCATCGCCATCCTGGTGGCGTGTTCAATCTCGGTTTCAGCGCAGTGGCCGAAATTCCAGGAAGCGGGCATGCCCCGCGACGCGCAGGGCAACGTGAACATGACGGCGCCGACGCCACGAGGACCTGACGGCAAGCCTGACTTTTCAGGTACGTGGCAACGTGCCAATAGCGGTCCGCCGCGGGGGCAAGGGCGTGGTGGTCGGCAGGGTGCCGGCGGCGGGGCACAGGGTCGTGGCGAAGGAGCCGCCGCGCAGGGAGCCGAGGGAGCCGCGCGTCAGGGTGGTGAGGGAGCCGCCGGCCGGGGTGGCGACACGAACTCAGCCTTCGGTGGAGGCAGGGGCGGCGTGCAGCTCGAACCGCCGACCGAGGGTTTCCCGTTCGACCCCAATGGTCCTCCGGTGGCGACGTTTTTCGAGGCCGGCGGCAACATGCCCGGCGGTCTCCCGTATACCGACTGGGCCAGAGAAATACGCAAGCAGCGGTTCGACGTCGACAAGGCCAAGGACAATCCCGACGCGATGTGCATGCCGATGGGTTTCCTGCAGTTCCACCAGCAGCCGCAGCCGCGCAGGATCTACCACATGAAACAGTTGATCCTGATCGAGTACGAGGCGAACTACGGTGTCCGTCACATCTACCTGGACGGCCGGACGCTGCCTCCGCAGGGCGAGCCGCAGCCGTGGTGGTACGGCTACTCCGTCGGGCGATGGGATGGAGACACGCTCGTTGTCGAGACCAACAACCTGCGCGGCGCGGAAGACGGTCCGTACGATGGCTGGATGGACGTCAACGGCAGCCCGTACAGCAGGGAAGCGAAGTTCATCGAGCGCATCCGGCGGCCGGCGTTCGGCCACCTGCAAATCGACCTGACAATCGAGGATCCAAAGGCGTACACCAAGCCGTGGACGGTTCGGGTCGATCAGCGCCTCGCTCCCGACCAGGAGCTGATTGAGTTCATCTGCAACGAAAACCAGCAGTTCCGCCGCCGCATCAAGATCGACTAGCATTCGCATGCCGGCGCCTCGCCCCATGAGCGGCGAGGCGC
>JALDXQ010000316.1:0-5997 GCA_032156805.1 Acidobacteriota bacterium | reverse complement strand
CCGCTGGAGGATTTGGTTTGCTCATCGGTCCACTGGGGCTTGCTGCTCTTGGTCAAACGCGCGATCCCGATCTCGGTCACGACGAGTCGCGCGGCCTCGACATCCTGTTCCTTGCACTGCTCTTCCTGACCAGTCTGACGGGGCTCGCTCTGCTGGTGTTGCGCCATAGCGCGCTGATGGGGATCCTTCTCGTTGTACACCTGGCCGTCGTGATGGTGCTCCTGCTGACGCTGCCGTACAGCAAGTTCGTTCATGCGCTGTATCGGCTACTGGCACTGGTGCGCTATCACAGCGAAGGGACGGGCACGCGCTCGGGCTAGCCATCGATTCGAGTCGCTCCCTCTCCTGTCCCCCCGCTCCTTCCAAATCGGGAGGCAAGGGCGGAGGTCGTCAGAGGTATGGCCTCGGACTGATGGCCATGCTGCTATCGGTTGGTCTGCCGGTGGCCGGGAGAATGCTCCTCGCACACGATGGCCATGGCCCTGATCTCGGGAATGCATCCGAGCAGGTGGACGGCCACGTTCGGACACTCGGGCCAGTCGCAGAGATACTCTGTCAGGACCTCTTCTCCCCCGTCCGGCGTTGGGAATCCCGTCTTGATCGTGATCCGCGGCACAAGCTCCAGCCTTTCTGAGGCGCTGTTACGAGTGTAACACGCAAGGATGAGCTTGGCTTGAAGGGCACAAGTTGTGCCTCGGTCCAGGGCCGGCTCGGAAAGAAGGGCCAAACCACGCCGCTTTCCGTGGTCGCGAGTTCGCGAACCGCGGAATGACGCGGGTGTTCGCGATCCTCGCGGCGTCGCTGTCGTCGCGCCCGGGCGATCCGCCGTACGCGAACCTGAGCGGTCATCGAAGGAACGAGGTGAAACGATGAGCAAGGAATTCAAGGGCACTATCAAGCTGGACGTGCGCGACTCCAAACCGGATTGGGAGCCCTACAAACTACCAAAGGCCCCTGCGGGCGCGCCTAACGTGCTCATCGTCCTGTTCGACGATACCGGGCAGTCCGCGTGGTCGCCGTTCGGCGGCAAGATCAACATGCCCACCCTGCAGAAGCTGGCCGACAACGGCCTGCGGTATTCGCAGTGGCATACGACGGCGCTCTGCTCGCCGACTCGATCCACGTTCCTGACGGGACGCAACCACCACTTGAACGGCTGCGCCTGCATCACCGAGGGAACCACGGGATTTCCCGGCGCCCAGGGCCGCCTTCCCGCCGAGTGCATGACCATCGGTCAGATGTTGCAGGACAACGGTTACAGCACATTCTGGCTTGGCAAGCAGCACAACGTCCCGGAGCAGGACGTTGCCTCCGGTGCCTCGCGTTCGGAGTGGCCGCTGCAGAAGGGCTTCGACCGCTTCTACGGGTTCATCGGCGGTGAAACCAACAACTGGTACCCGGACCTCATCGAGGACAACAGGTTCATCGAACAGCCGTACGGCCCTGAAGAAGGCTATCACCTGTCGAAGGATCTCGCCGACCAGGCCATCCGGATGATCCGGGATCAGAAGGCGAGTAACCCGTCGAAGCCATGGTTCATGTGGTTCTGCCCCGGCGCCAACCACGCGCCGCATCACGCACCAAAGGAGTACGCCGACAAGTACAAGGGGCAGTTCGACGACGGTTACGAAGCGTATCGCGAATGGGTTCTGCCGCGCATGATCGAGAAAGGCATCCTGCCGAAGGACACCAAGCTCACGCCGATCAACCCGATGCCGGCGGACGTGCTGCCGGAGAACGACTCCGTTCGCCCCTGGAACACCCTCAACGCCGAGGAGAAGAAGCTGTTCGCACGGATGGCAGAAGTCTATGCCGGGTTCTCGGAGTACACCGACGAGCAGGTTGGCCGGATAGTCGACTACCTGGAACGGAGCAAGCAACTCGAGAACACGATCGTCTTCTACTGCGCCGACAACGGTGCATCGGGTGAAGGCAGCCCGAACGGCTCGGTGAACGAAAACAAGTTCTTCAACGGCTATCCCGACGAGCTGTCGGAGAACCTGAAGTACTTGGACGTGCTCGGCGGACCGGATACCTACAACCACTATCCGACGGGCTGGGCGGTGGCGTTCTCGACACCGTACCAGATGTTCAAGCGCTACTCGAACTACGCCGGCGGTACTTGCGATCCGCTGGTGATCCATTGGCCGAAGGGCATCAAGGCCAAAGGCGAAGTGCGTCACCAGTACCACCACTCGACGGACATCGTGCCGACCATCCTTGACGTCTGCGGTCTGAAGATGCCCGAGGTGTACCGGGGCGTGAAGCAATGGCCGCTGTCCGGCGTCTCGATGCGCTACTCGTTCGACGCCAAGCCTGACGCGAAGACCCAGAAGAAACGGCAGTACTACACGATGCTGGGCACACGGGGTCTCTGGGAAGACGGCTGGAAAGCGGTGACTGTACACGCTCCGCTGACCAGCAAGGGCCACTTCGACAAGGACGTCTGGCAGCTGTACCACACGGACGTCGATCGCTCCGAGTCCAGGGATCTCGCGAAGGAGCACCCGGACAAGCTTCAAGCGCTCATCAAGGTCTGGTTCGAGGAGGCCGACAAGAACATGGTTCTACCCCTCGACGATCGCAGCGCGACCGAGCTTCTCACGACGGAGCGTCCGGGCGCCGAGGAACCGCGCGACCAGTACGTTTACTTCCCCGGTACCTCCCCGGTCCCAGAGGGCGTCGCGGTCAACTGCCGTGGCCGCTCGTACAAGATCATCGCCGACGTCGAGATCACGGATCCAAAGGTCTCGGGTGTGATCTTCGCGCACGGCTCGCGCTTCGGCGGCCACGCGCTGTTCATCAAGGACAGGAAGCTGTACTACGTGTACAACTTCCTCGGTATCAGGCCGGAACAGCAGTTCGTCTCGTCTGAGCTCAAGCCAGGTAAGTACACCCTCGGCATGGAGTTCATCCGGGAAGGCGCCGGCAAGCACCACGAGTCGACCGGCACGACGAAGCTGTACGTGAACGATAAGGTCGTGGCGGAGGGGCCGATGCGGACGCAGCCGGGGAAGTTCACTCTGTCAGGTGATGGTCTCTGCATCGGCTACGACAGCGGTGACAACGTGAGCCAGGAGTACAAGACACCCGCCAGGTTCACGGGTGGAACGATCCTCGGCGTGGGGGTCAGTGTCGGCAAGGATCAGTATCTCGATCTCGAGAGGCTGGCTGCGGCGGCGATGGCTGTGGAGTAGAAGAAGCCGTTCGTGAACACAGCGCGGCGTTGGCGGCTTACCGCGCTGTGTTCTCCCTGCCTACGGCTGCGGCGCGTCGTCGATGTTGTTCTGCACGGGACGACGCTTGCGGACGATGCCCTTTTTGAGATCGTCTTCGAGGGCGCGATCCTCGGCACGTTCGGCGCTCATGATGTACTTGATGGCGCCATTTCCTTCATGGCACTCGTAGGGCAGCGGCTTGAACCCGGGCGGTGAGATCAGCGGAACCGCCACCGTCCAGCTCTTCGTGTAGGTCTTCGGATCGTCAATCGTGATGTCGTAGAGCAGGACATCGTCAGCGATGCGCGTGAAGTGCTCCACCAGCCGCATCGCTTCACTGTGCCGCAGTCCGTTGCCGTTGCCGCCCTGCACGCCTGTCCGATCCGTGAAGTTCGTCGTCTCGATGACGAGCGTGTCGCCGTGCCAGGTGCCGCGCGAGTCGCCGAGATACTGGCGAATGCTCGCTGGGATGTGAGGACGGCCATCGACCGGAACGACCCTCGTGTCGTGAATCATCTCGTAGCTGATGACGAACTGGTCCGGCGTCTGCAGAATCACGTTGCCGTTGCCATACGGTACGGGCATCACCGATCCGACGATGCCACGTGTGATGCAGCGGTCGTAGAGCGTGAAGTCCTCGAACGTGTTGAACGGTCCCTCGCCGAAGCTCCCGCGGTCGCGCGGCGCGCGGCGTGACTCGCCATACGGGGTGACTGGCGGCACGCGTCCGTTTGCCGGGCTGACCATCAGGGACGTCAACCGGAAGGTCGTTTCTCCGCGCAGCGAACGGTCGCGCCCGCCGGTGCCTGCGCCCGACGCGTTGATCGCGTTCTGGAGCGTCTGCGCCTCGCGCTTGACCCGATCCTTGTACTCCTCGTCGTTCAGGAACAACCGCGTTCCCAGGGCGACAGGGCGCTCACGCGGGATGCCGTGGACGCCGTCGCTCGTCCAGGCTCCGGCAAGTTCGGGATGGCCCCACGCCGTGCGTGGCGGCTGCCACCCGTCCTTCACGCCGATCTGGCGCTGAATGATGCGCGCCAGCGTGCGGTGTTTGTCGAGGTTCCAACCGTCTGACGAGGTGAGCTCCGCTTCGGCAGCGTGAGGACCTTGCGCGATGAGTTGAACAGAGATGAGGCCCGCGAGAGTAATCGTCGCAGAGACGGCAACCGAGACGAGAGCCCGTTGCGTCATCATGCCCTCCTTGGATTCGATCGATGAGAGATCCGCCGCGTGCGCGGATTCTCGCTCACCGCCAGGCGTTCTTCAACTCGAATCGCCTCCCAAGCACGCGGGAGATCCATGGTCGATCGACGTGAAAATACCGCCCTCCTAGCATTGCCCGTTCACCCCCAGCGCATTTAGACTCCGGCCGCTTTCGCCGTCGGTTCTATGTGAGTGCGCCGGCAACTCATTTCGCGCAAGCTGATGAATTCGCCCCCGGTTCCACTGGTGTCAGCGTCGGGGGTGAGCTATCTGCGGAAAGCGATACACATGCAGACCCAACTGAGCAGGACGCTCATCTTCCTCGGCTTACTACTGCTCGTTTCCACTACGAGCTTCGCCCAATCGACCATTACGGGTGTGGTGACCGATAGTTCAGGCGCGGTTCTTCCTGGAGTGACCGTGGAAGCCGCCAGCGACGCGCTCATCGAGAAGGTTCGTGCTGACGTTACCGATGGTTCGGGTCAGTACCGGATTCTCGATCTCCGACCCGGCACGTACACAGTCAGCTTCAAGCTGCCCGGTTTCAACACATTCGTTCGCAACCAACTGGTGCTGCCCGCCGATTTCGTGGCAACCGTCAACGCCGAGCTGCGTGTGGGCACGCTCGAAGAGACCGTGACGGTGACGGGTGAGAGCCCGATCGTCGACGTCCAGAGCGCACGGCGCCAGACGCAGATGACGAACGAGCTCATCGAGGCCCTCCCCGTGGCACAAGGGTTCGCGGCTATGGCGACCCTGATTCCCTCTTTCGTCGTCTCCGGCGGCGGCAACAACAACGTGCAGCTGAGCACCGGGATGATCGTGTTCGGTGGGCGCGGCGGCCGCGGTAACGAAGGCATCGCCCAGACGGATGGCATCGGGACCGGTGCCGCGATCAACGGCGGTGGTGTGTCCGGGTACGGCCGCCTCGACACCACGCAGGAAGTGGTGATGACCAGCACGGGCGGTCTTGGCGACGTCGAGGTTGGGGGACCGATCGTCAACCTCGTGCCGCGCACTGGTGGCAACACATTCGAGAACCGTTTCCAGGCCTCCGGCCTGACTGGCGCGATGCAGGGGAGCAACTTCTCGGAGGAACTGCAGGCCGCTGGACTGCGAACGCCGGCCGAGACGCGTTACCAGTGGGACTCGAGCCTGACCAATAGCGGCCCCTTCATCCGCGATCGGCTGTGGTTCCTCTATGCCACGCGGTACCAGGGCAACGCGAACACTGTCCCGGGCATGTTTCACAACAAGAACGCCGGCGATCGCACGAAGTGGACCTACGAGCCCGACCTCAATCGCCCGGCGCAGACGAGCGATGCCGGCACGTTCACGCCGACGATGCGCCTGACCTGGCAGGTGACTCCGAAGCACCGCTTCGGCGTGTTCTGGGATGCCGGCAGCTTCAAGATCAACCGCGAGAACTATCCGGGAATGGGTAACGCCACCAATGCGCCCGAGACCGGCGGCATTCAGCCGGGCAATGGCAGCTCACGCCTGCAACAGGCAAAGTGGACCGCGACGATGACGAGCCGGCTGCTGCTCGAAGCGGGCCTCGGCACGTATCAGCAGA
>JALDXQ010000315.1:0-6070 GCA_032156805.1 Acidobacteriota bacterium | reverse complement strand
TCCTCGTGCTCTCGCGAGCCGCCGGCGAACAGGATCAACCGTCCGTCCGGATCACCAACGCGAGACATGCGCACGCGTGTCGCGGCCCACGCAAGGCTGCCGGTCTCACCCTCGGTGAGCGGCGCGAGGAGCTCCAATGGGTTCTCACCTCGCCCGCTCGCGTAACGGGTGAACGTCTGATGGCCCTGGCCCGCCGGCATGGCCACGATGTCCGGCGCGATCCCGGGAGAGACAATCGCCGCGGTTCGCAGGCTGCCGTGCGCCGATGTCACCTCGACGATGTCAGCATCGCGAATACCGAGCCTGGCCGCCGTCGCGGGATTGATCTCGATCCAGCTGCTCCACATGGCCGACGTCAGCGGATCGGGCATCTCCTGCAGCCACGGCAGATGCGCGAGCGACCCATCGAGGAATGCGCTCGACGCGTACGGCAGGAAGTGCAGTGGAAACTGCGTCGCATCACCATCGAACTGCGGTTCAGCAAACGTGACCGGCTTCGCCTGCGGTGCAGCGCTCGCAGCAGTTGTGAGCGCGGCCGGAAGCGTGCCCCACCAGCCGCCTTTCTCCTGCGCATCGGTCCAGGCATCGAAGCTCGATGTCATGGGAAGAGCCGAGAACGTCTCGGTGAGCAGGGCCTCGAAGCTTTCCCACGGCAGGTTCAACGGTTGCGCCAGTCGTCGTCCGACGTCGAGCAGCACGTCGGGCGTGGACCGCGTCTGATGCAACGGCATCATCGCGGCCGGCGCCGTGCTCACGACCGCCGTCATCGATCCGGATTCCGGTAGCGCCTCCGCCCAGCTCTCGAGGAACGAGTGGTCAGGCAGAATCAGGTCGGACAGCGCTGCGGTTTCGTCGAGGAAGCTGCCGAAGCTGATGATGTACGGTACCTTCTCGAGCGCTTCGCGCACACGCCATGCTTTCGGCGAGGTGTAGATCGGGTTCGCTCCATCGAGCAGGACGACCTGCGGGACGGACGATCCGTCGAGGATTCCCGCAGCCAGGCGATCGATGGATGGCGCAGCCGCAGCGTTCCCGGCCAGTCCTTTTGCCGCGGCTGCGAGGTTGAACTGAGGCGTGAAATAGATCCCGCCCGGCCGCTCGACGCTTCCGAGCAGGGCGTTGAGCGCATTCACAGCGAGAGCAGCGAACAGACCATTGGTCTGCGCCAGCGGCGGGCCACCGATGATGGCAACCGACGGGCTGATATCGGCCAGCTCGCGCGCGAGCCGTTCGACCCGCGTTGCCGCGACGCCCGTCACCTTCTCCACCTGCTCTGGCGTGAAGTCGACGAGCCCGGATGACCATCCATCGATGAGCGAACCAGCACGTCCTGCGTTGGTCGGCCGGAGCTTGTTCGTCATGATCACGTGGGCCAGGCCCAGTGCCAGGACACCTTCGGTCCCCGGCCTCACGGGCACCCACTGATCCGCGTTCGCACCGGTCTGGGTCATGCGCGATTCGACCTGCACGAACATCCCCCGAATACCGGGACGTCCCTGCCGCATCAGCCCGTAGCCGTATCCCTGCGAGGTCGGCGAATTCCACGTGCCCAGAAAATCAGCGCCAAAGCTCAGGACGTATCTCGCATTCGGCAGATCGAGCGTCGGCAGCTGCGCGCGACCAAAGCTGAGGCCGTTGGCACGACGCAGCACATCGTCGTTGAACAGCTCACAGGCGATTGCGCCCGGTGCCCCGAACGCCGCAAGGAAGCGGTCGATCAGCGCGGCGCGATGGGCACGATGCCCGCGACCGAGGTAGACCAGCGATTGCTGAGTGCCCGCCGACGCCAGGCCATCCAGGCGAGACACGAGCTCGGCAATCGCGTCATCCCATGAAATCGCGTCGTACTGACCCTGCCCACGATCTCCCCGGCGACGCAGCGGTTGTGTGATGCGATCGGGGTGATAGGTGACCTGAATGGCCGCCTGACCGCGCGCACACAACCCGCCATGATTGACGGGATGGTCGGCGCTCCCTTCGAGCTTCTTGGCCGCGTGAATGCGAACCAGGCCGGCCTGCCCGTTCCGGACGACGTCGGCGTCCGCCATCATCAGACGCACTGACAGCCCACATCCCGAGGCGCAGAGCGTGCAGACGCTCGGCTTCATCGTCGCGATGCCGGGCATGATGTCTTCGCTCGGGACGAATCGGATGATCTCGTTCTCGGGATTGCCGCAGCCGGCAAGCGCGGCGCTGGTACCGGTGATGGCGGTGAGCTTGATAAAGGAACGGCGATCCATTACGTCGACGAACTCTGTAATTCTGAATTCAGCATGCAGAATGCAGACACCAGCCGTGACGCGTCAGGCTCTGTCTGCATTCTGAATTTTGAATTCTGCATTGCAAGCGTCATCAAAAGTGACAAGTCAAACAGTCATCCGGAGCCTGGCGCTCCCGGTGGCAGTTCACACAAAAGCCCATCGTCATCTCGACGTTGCGCTGCGCCACCTGCTGACCACCGATGTTGCCGTGACAGGTCGAGCACTCGACGTTGGCCCGGATGTGAGGCGCATGGTTGAACCTGACGTGCGCCGCCGGCGGATATCCGAAGACCCGCTTCCAGGCGAAGTCGCGTCCCGACTCCTGCATCTGGGTGATCTGGCGGATGCGCGGACGATTGGCGGCGATCGTGCGATGACACCCCATGCAGGTGCGCACGCTCGGGAGTCCCGCGACCGGCCCTTCCGAGACCGCTTCGTGGCAGTACTCGGTGCACGCGATTTTCTGGCCAACGTGGATGTTGTGCGGAAACTCGAACGGCTGTTCAACGACGACCGGATGGCGTCCCAGGAAGTCATTGACGGCGGCAGCAAACGTGGGACGCGCGGTCGTGAAGACGCCCCCCGTTTGCCCCGGAAGCAATGGTGCGGTCGACGGCTGCGGTACGTTCCGCTCGAAGATGCTGCAACCGACGCTGGTCGCCAGCGCGAGAACGAGGATCAGAGTGAGACGTACGAACGTGCTACCGACGAGGGGCGGCCTCACCGGGACTCACTTCGTGGCTGCCGGCTTGGGTCCGACGCTGCGCAGGTAGTTGACGAGGTTCCACACGTCGCGATCCTGCAACGTGCCCTTCATTCCCTTCATCTCGGTCATCGGTGCCGGGACGCCGTTCATGATCACCGCGAAGATCTCTCCGTCGCTCGATCCGTGATCCCACTTGTTGTCGGTCAGGTCCGCCGGCGGGGGGTTCTTGGGCGCGAGCGGACCATCGCCTTTCCCGCGCAGCCCATGGCAATGACGGCAGTTCATGTTGTACGCGGTCAGTCCTGCCTTGATCGAGGCCGGCGTTGATGGCACCGGATTCTTCACGGCCGCGGCCTTGGGATCGCCACCGCGCCGCTGAGCACTCACACCTGTCGCGACCGCTCCGAAAAGCACAACCACGATGAGTGCCGTCCACACACGAAGCATCACACGCATTCTCCGCAGAAAGGTTCCCGGGGAGTCTATCAAACGCTGCGGGCTCCGGGCTACGGGTAGGTATACTAGGCTGCCGCAGGAGGCTTATGCGCAAGTATCTGATCCTGTTTCATCGGTACTTGGGAATCGCGCTCAGCCTGATCTTCGTCTCGTGGTTCGCGTCCGGCATCGCGATGCTGTACGCGCGCGGGATGCCGCGGCTGACCTCGGACCTGCGCCTCGAACGGCTCGCACCGGTTGACGTGCCTGCGGTGCGACTCTCGGCTACAGAAGCGCTCGAACGTGCCGAGCTCTTCGACGAACCGAGCCGCGTCACGCTGCTCACCGTCATGGATCGCCCGGCGTACCGTTTCACCGCCGGACGCGAATCAACCACCGTCTTTGCGGACACCGGCGACCTGCTGATCGACATCGATGCGGCACAGGCGCAGACGATCGGTGCGGCCTTCGTCCGGCTTCCAGAGAATCGTCTGAACTACGTTGCGCGCCTGACGAGTCCCGATCAGTGGTCGCTGACCATGCGCCAGGGCCCGATGCACAAGTTCACGGTCGACGACGACGCCGGGACCCAGTTGTACGTGTCGGAACGCAACGCCGAAGTCGTCGTGATGACCACGCGTGGCAGCCGCGCGCTCGCATGGATCGGTGCCATCCCGCACTTCTTCTACTTCGCGCCGCTGCGTCTCAATCAGCCGCTCTGGCGCCAGGTGGTGCTGTGGACGGCGGGCCTCGGGATCGCGCTCTCGCTGCTCGGTATCGTGCTCGGCATCATGCAGCTGCGGATCACTCGTCCGTTCAGCCTCAGGCGCATCGCTTCGTACCTGCCTTATTCCGGCTGGATGCGATGGCACTACATCAGTGGCCTGGTCTTCGGCGTGTTCGCGCTGACGTTCGTCTTCAGCGGCTGGCTGTCGATGGAGCCGTTTGGCTGGGCCACGAGCGCAGGCCGCTTCGGGGGCGGACTGCGCGAGGCGTTTACGAGCAACGCGGGTGACCTCGCCGCGTTTCCCTCGCTGAACACCGGCGCATGGCGGGCGGTTGCTGGCGGCCGCGCCATCAAGGAAATCGAATACGTCCGCATCCAGGAGCAACCGTTCTTCGTCGTCCGCCGCGATCCGGATCCCACCGCGGGCACCGAAGTACGCGGGCACGAACCATACTTCGCCGTCCGATCGCGTGATGCCGCGCAGATCGTCGTCAGTGCCACGACGCTCCGGGCGCACGATCGCGACTTCTCCGCTGAAGCGTTACTCGCGCGCGTGAGGAGTGCGGTTCCCGACGCTGGCATCACGAGCTCCGAGATGCTGACGACCTACGATTCGTACTACTACTCGCGCGACGGGCTGGCGCCGTTACCCGTTCTGCGCGTCAAGCTCGACGACCCCGATCGCACATGGCTCTACATCGATCCACGAATGAGCCAGCTCGTAGGACGGGTGCATCGACTCGATCGCGTCGAGCGCTGGCTGTACAACGGTCTGCACAGCCTCGATTTCTCATTCTGGTACTACCAGCGGCCGCTGTGGGACGTGGGGATGATCCTCCTGAGCCTGGGAGGACTGACCACGAGCGCCATCGGTTTATTCCTGGGCCTCAAGCGCGTCGTTCGCAATGTCGGGGGTATGGCGGTCCCTGCACGTGAGCCCGATCCAGTTTTCTGGAGCGACAAGATCCACAGAACCGTCGAACGACGGTAGAAAACGAGTTCTGTCAACTCCCAATTCCCAACCCCCAACCTCCAATTGCGCTCGCCTTGGAGGTTGAGAGTTGGAACCTGGTTGTTGATGAAACCGGTCTCGATTAGTTGAAGGTGACGGTGTGCGTGTGCCCGTTGTCGTTCGACGAGGTCTTCTGCACTCGCGTCTGCGCACTGATTTGCGCTATCTCGGCCTGAGTGAGCGCAACGGTGTGAGTGTGACCGGAGCCCGTTAGCGTCAGCGTAATCGCATTGCCAGCCGTCAGTTGCGCTGCGGTGATATCGGCCCCCGCGTGGCTGTGACCCGCGTCGGTACTCACCGTGCCGGTCTCGCCACCTCCACTGGGGGGTGGCGTAGGGTTGGTCGTTCCGTTGTCGTCATCATCGCCGCATCCGGCAATGGTGATCGTCACGCCGGCCAACATCGCAAGAGCGGTTTCCACGGTGAACTCACGCCTCGTCAGCAGGTTCTCATCGCTCATCGATTCCTCCTGGGGGCGCAGTCGTATCAGGAAGCATGCCAGTGCATAACAACTCCTGAATTCCATCTGACGAAGGATTCAGAAACTCTTCAGGAGCGGACGTAGGTAATCGTGACTAGCATCTCTGACCTATGTCGCTACTCTTTCGCGCAGGGCTGGTCTGTTCATTTCTCGTCATCTTGCACTCGTCGGCGTGGGCTCAGGCAACGGGATCCGTGACCGGAACGGTGTCCGATGAAACGGGCGGCGTGTTGCCCGGCGTCACCGTCGAGCTGTTGCCTGGTGGCGCTCAGGTGCCACTTGAAACGACGACCGACGGAATGGGCGTCTATCGGTTCGACAAGGTGCCGGTCGGCTCGGCGGAGCTGACCATCCGGTTGATCAACTTCAGCATGGTGCGCCGTGCGATCAGCCTGACGGCTGGAGGCACGGTGACGGCCAATGCCACGATGCTCGTGGCCACGAGCGC
>JALDXQ010000314.1:0-6088 GCA_032156805.1 Acidobacteriota bacterium | reverse complement strand
GTGCCTGCGCCGATCGCGACGGCGACGTCAGCGGTGAGCAGCGCGGGCGCATCGTTCACGCCATCGCCGACCATGGCGACCCGTTTGCCCTGGGCCTTGAGCTCCTTGATTTTGTCGACCTTGTCGCCTGGCAGGACCTCGGCGAACACAGTGTCAATCCCAAGATCGGCGGCCACTGCGTTGGCCACCGCCTTCGCATCGCCGGTCAGCATGACGACTTCGATCTTTTGCTCATGGAGCCGCTGAATCGCCTCGCGTGATTCGGGCCGCACGGCGTCCGCGATCGTGAATGCGGCGATAGCCGCCTTCGGCGTCAGGAGGTAGATGGATGCCTGCCCACGGGCTGCCGCGCGGTCCGCCGCTTCTCGCACGGCGACTGACGGCGTGAGCCCGAGGCGCTTCAGCATCGCGGGCCCTCCCATGTAGAACTCTTTGCCTTCGACGATGGCCTTGACACCATGTCCGGGAATCGCCTCGAACTGGTCAGCCTTCGGAACGCTGAGATGCTTCTCCTCAGCGCTCTTGACGATTCCCTGCGCGATCGTATGCTCAGAATCGCGTTCGACCGCCGCCGCAGTCCGAAGCGCCTCGTCCGCGCTCAGGCTTCCATCCGTGGCGATGCCGACGACCCGGAACTCGCCCCGTGTAAGAGTGCCCGTCTTGTCGAAGACCACGGTGGTGAGATTGCGCGCTTCCTCGAGACCGCGTCGATCGCGGATGAGCAGTCCCGACTGTGCGCCGAGACTGGTGGAAATGGCCGCCACCAACGGCACGGCGAGTCCCAGCGCGTGCGGGCAGGCGATGACGAGCACCGAGACCAGCCGTTCGACGGCAAATGCGCCTGTCGCTCCGACAGCGAGCCATACGACAAAGGTGAGCCCGCCGGTAACGACCGCGATGATAGTCAACACGAACGCTGCGCGGTCAGCCAGGGCTTGCGCACGAGAGCGAGACGTCTGCGCCTGTTCAACCAACCGCATGATGTTGGCGAGCGCGGTCCGCTCGCCGGTGCCCGTGACTTTCACGCGGAGGGAGCCAGAACCGTTGACGGTTCCAGCGATGACCTTCGCGCCCTCGACCTTTGCCACGGGAACCGATTCGCCCGTGATCATCGATTCATTCACGTCGCTCTTGCCGCTCTGCACGATGCCGTCAGCCGGCACGCTGTCACCCGGTCGCACCAGCATGAGGTCGCCCTCACGCAGCGCCGAGATCTCAACATCTTCGATGGTCTCGCCGACAATGCGCTGCGCGGTGCTGGGCAGCAGTTTCGCCAGCTCGCGCAGCGCACCTGACGCCTGCGAGATCGAACGCATCTCGATCCAGTGACCGAGCAGCATGATCGTCACGAGCGAGGCCAGCTCCCACCACAATGCCTCGCCGGGATAGCCGAGCGTCACCGCCAGGCTGAAGACGAACGCCACCGTGATGGCCAGGGAGATCAGCGTCATCATCCCGGGCTTTCTATCGCGCAGCTCTTGCAGTCCCCCTTTGACGAACACCAACCCGCCGTAGAAGTAGACGGCGGTGCCGAAGAGAGCGGGCACGTACTCCGACCCCGGGAAGGTCGGCGCCGAAAAGCCAAACATGTGCTGCACCATCCCGCTCCATAGCAGGGTCGGGATGCTGAGCAGCAGCGTGATCCAGAACCGATCCCGGAACATGGCCACGCTGTGTCCCTCATGCCGGTCGTGTGCGCCTGTCTCGCCGTGGCTGTCTGGTGCCGGCGCCTTGGGATGCTCATGGCCTCCTCCGGCAGACAGGGGACTGGCGTGCGGCTTCCCGTGTTGGTGATCGTGCGGCTTCGGCGAGATTGCGTTCATCTGGACACTCTGATCACATATTTGGCGGTGTAATCTCGAGCCACTGCCACGCGCTCGTCACGTCACCGCGTTCCGTCGCGTCCCACAGTTGTAGATGCTCGCGATCGAGGCGCCGATCAGCCACGCCAGCACGAACGTCTCGACGAGGCCGATCATCATCTCCCATACGGGCATCGTCGTTCGGAGGATCGCGGTCATGTCGAGCCCGTGGAGCAGGCTATTGAAGAAGAGAATCTGTGCTTCGTGGCTGACCGTGGACATCACGATTACACAACCCACGTAGAGGAGCGCGCCTGTAGCTCCGCAGGCCATGCCGAGTCGCCTGATATCAATGGCTTCCATGATGGCCTCCTCGCGTGCTTTCGGGATCACGATGTGTTCCGCCGTGCCCCCGCATCGCCACCAGATGGCAGGCAAACATCAACACGATGAAGAGCAATGTCCCAACATTGCTGCTGATCCCGAGGAGGGGCAACAGGAAGACCAGGAGCAGCGGCAGTGTGCAACCCAGAATCATCCATAGGCCGTGGCCTCGCATACGTGGTTCCTCCGACGGCGAATAATGCTATCGCCGAGTCATCGTGATCTGTCCGTTGTTGAAAGCGCCAGCACACGAGTGCATGCCGCTGTAGCTCCCGGTCATCGTCATCGTGCCCGGGTTCATGTGCGCCGTGCCGCTCGCCTCCACAGAGCACGTGCCGGACATCATGGATCCCACCGGCAGGTGCATCGTGAACGTCATCTCCTCGGCAGTCAGGGTCCCGGAAAGCGTGCCGCGCATCATGTTCGGCATTCCCGAGAAGCTCATGCTGCCGGTTACGTTCGAGCCGTTCTGTGTGAGCTGCCATGTCATCGTCCCCATGGCCGCCTGGCCCATCATTCCACCGGCGCCGAGCGGCGCAGTGCTTGAATCGACCGCCGTACCCGTCCAAGTTCCGTTGGCCGATGCTACGGATCCGGGCATCGTTGGCGAACTCCCGCCACAACCGGTAGCGCCAGCGATCAGTCCGAACAGTGCAGCGATTATGAGTCCCTTGGTCATGATCCACCCCTTGTTACCGCATCGATGTAATCCGTTGAACAGACACGCGCCTCATCAAACACGCAGCTGCCGCCTCGGTTCGGTATCTGTCACCTTCCTCAACTGCGGTTGGCGGAACGGCCGGCTGCGATGGCACGGTCGCGCAAAGCGGGAACGACGTGTCCCCGGCAGCACTCTGGCATTTCGGCGCGCAATAGCTCGAGTGCTTCAGCGGCTTTGTCGAGGAACTCTGACGCGGACTCCACGAGAAACCGGCGCGGATGCGACTCCCAGGCCCGCAGAATCCGCCCATCGATCTCTGCCGCTGCAGCCGCAGACTCCGTTCGGAGGGGGTTCTGATGGTTGTATCCGTGTTCCACCGCCGGAGTCCGGAGATGAATCACGGCATCGTAGCGGGCGACCTGTTCGGCGATCGTGCTGGTCACCGAGGACCAGAATTCCTCGACGGATCCTGGCCAGTACGCAAGGCCATCAAGGGTTCCACGGTCGCACAGCACAATCGTGGGATTGTGACTATCCGCCGCGTTCTCCAGCTCGCGCTGAACATAGAAAATCGCCCGCTGCGCGGCACGTATGCAGAGGACGTCATCCTCCCGTGGAAACCCACCGCCGAACACGATACCCGCAGCCTCCGGCAGCACTTTGACGTGCTCACAGAACGACTGGCGAATGAGCTCGAGCACCGCCGTCTTGCCGGCGCCGGGACCGCCCGTCAGCACGACACGCCGTCGTTCATGAACTGCGGCGCACTCGCACGCCACCATGTTTCCTCCTTGTCTCGGTCGCCGTCGAACCGCCTTCTGCGTCCACGCCCCATTTCTCAATGAGTGCAAGTACACCGAGTGCTGCGTCTTTGATCTGCGCGTGGCGCAAGACGTCCCAATGGTCCCTGAGGTATTGCTGAAGGAACTGCACGACGTGTCGCATTGAGATCGTCGTCCACGTTGCAGGCGGCGTGTTCGCCGAGACGTCACCGAAGGCGACCATTCGCACTGAATGGCCACCAGGCGTCACGACGTGACCACGCGATAGCAACTGCTGTGTCACTTCCCGAACATGCTTGGGCGGACAGCAGCCAAACCGCGCCAGGGCGACCTCCAGCACGGCGGGATCCCGCATCGCCGCGTTGAAGCGCGCGGCCCCTTCTTTCACCTCGCCGACGATCATGTCCGGCCGGTCGACCGGACAGCGGAGAATTGGATCGGTCACGCGATTGCCGAGCGGTTTACGTTCACGTCCGCGAACGACGTTGTGCCCGGCACCCGCAAAGCGGAACGCGAGAATGTCCAGGTCGGTGACGGTGCGCGCCTGGTCGCGATAGGACTCCAGCACCGGGTACTCTGCAACGGTGAAGTACCCGTTCACGTGAAGGTAAGCCTGGACGAGGGCAACGCACGTATCCACACGACCTCCGTTACGTGACTCGACTCGACGTCGCAGCCGGCGCCCGGCTGCGCACTCGCGTTCGCACGCGACCGAACGCTATGTTTTGCGGTTCACCGGCGCAGCATGGCGCTTTGCCGTCGCAGCCTGGGTGCTCGCACCGAAAGCGAAATGCGAGACGACGGACTGATGCCGGGAACGGACCCAGCGTGACCTGAAAGCGTCGGGCCCCGGCCATCACACCAACGACCGCCACGAGATCCTTCGCTTGCTCCGCGGCATCGTCGATCCTGTACGTCAGATGGCCAGGGCAGTTCGTCCGGATGGACACCTGATCGGTTGTGCGAATCGTGTTCACCGGATGCGTAAACGTCCAGACGATCGGATGCGCGACGATGAAGTCGTCGAGAGATTCGGGCGCCTGCAAGTCGAGCGCTTCATAGACGCCCCGGAGATGCGCACGAAATAGCTCGTCGAACGCGGCGTCGTTCCGCGACTCCTGGTCACTTCCGAACCACCAGAACCAGTCGGAACCCTCGGCAGCCAAGATCGACTGGTGAGCGCGTTCGACCCCTGGCGCATGTGCCGCCGCGCCCGAGACTGCAGACCGCGCCAGACCGAGGAGATTCCACGCTGCGTTTTCCTCCGGTTCACCGATCCACGTCCCGAGATCGACTCCCGGCGACGAGCCCGGTTCGTCGATCCATGAGCCGGTCGCAAGGTCGTACACACGTGTGAGCTGCTCGACTGGATGTGGTGCGATCCCGCGGGTCGGATTGCCCAAGATGTACTCAGAGGGGGTGACGGTCTTCAGTCGCGCATCGGACGACAGTCGGCTATACAGCGCGTGCAGAAACGGGCGGCCGTCATCCGGATAGCCGCCCCACGCGTTCTCGCCGTCCAGGACGATGGTGAGCACCGGATCGTCGCCGTCGCCGAGCCCATCGAAGAATCTGGTCTCGATTGTGCGCAGGAAGTCCTGGACCGCTACCTGGGCATCCGCGTACTGCCCGTACCGAAAGCCGATTCCATCGGACAGATCGGTGTCCCGGAAGAACAGCGCTAGTGCGGTCGCGTCGTCAGACGAGCGGTACGGCTGGCACAGCACTGTGGGCTCGGACGCGCGATAGCCCCATTGGCCCGATCGTGCGAGAACGCCCGCATCGGTCGCGAGCCAGCTGATCCCCCCGCGTCCGATCATCTGAACGGCATCTGAAGACACGGCGCCTTCGGCTGGCCACATGCCAGCCGGTCTTCGACCGAAGTGAGCCAAGTAGTCGCTGGACGCCAGCTCGACGTGCGCCGCGGCGTCTTCCGGGTACGCGTATCGCGTCGGACGCGACGTGCCGGGCCTGTCGACGTACGCGGAATCCGTATCAATGAGGAGCGGCAGGATCGGGTGAAAGGCTGGCGTCGTGCTGACTTCGATGCGCCCGGAGTCCTGCAGCGCCCGATGAATCGGGACGACGGCCCGCAGAATCTTGTACTGGTCGTCCACCATTGCCATCAGGTCGTCATGTGAGAACCCGCGCTGTTGCCGAACGAAGCGAGCGACCGTCACCGTATCTCCGGTGATCAACCGGACATCGCCAGACCGGAACTCGTGTCCGAACCAAGCCAAGTTGAACCACATCTGCAGGTCCCGAAGGTCCTGCCGCGAGAACCGAGCGCCCGCGGTCCGCTGCTCGAAGAGCTCCCTGTAACGCGGATGGACGTACACCTGGTTATGCCAGTCGGCATCGAAGAACGTCGAGAGCACCTCCTCGACCTGTGCCCGGGTCAGCTTTTCGGCCTGGCGCCGAGTGAGGTCGAGCGCGCCGTCCGTGGCGCCGTTGAGCAG
>JALDXQ010000313.1:0-6139 GCA_032156805.1 Acidobacteriota bacterium | reverse complement strand
ACGCTTCTAAGTGCGCGAAAGAAAAGTGTAGCGCACGAGCGTCGCGAAATCCTAAGGGCTGCAGCGGAAAGGAATGCCATGTACGACGTTGTCGACAGTGTCCTTACATCGCGCGCCGTTTTTCGAATGAGCATGCTCGTGATCCTTGCTGGGGCATTCGAGCCCGAGAACGCTGTGGCGCAACAAGCACCGGTCACTCAATCCCTTCCGCAGGTCGTATCCTGCGTCGCCAAGAAGGGTGAACGGCAAGTCTGTGCGGCCGATACGGCGGCGGGCGTCGCGTTGTTGCGCTCGATCGGCGAGAGTAGTTGCCTGCTGGGAAAGACCTGGGGATATGACGACAAGGGGGTGTGGGTGTTCGATGGTTGCGGCGGGGAATTTGCGGTCGGCAGCACCCAGGAGGCGAGCGGGGCGAGCGACTTTGTCGGAACGTTCGAGCCCTACGGTCAATTGCGCACCCACCTGGCCGGATTCAATGACACCGCGGAGGTGCAGGACAATGCCACCCGCGTCGGTATCAATTTCCGAACCCGGGGCGCAATCAAGATGTTCGCCGGCACCGAGTGGGGAGTGACTCTCGTTCAAAGCTCGACGCAGTTCAACCTCTCCGCGTCTGGGCCTGGCGACTTTGGCGTCGTGGAGGCGGACACCAACCCGGTGTTTGATGCACGCCTTGGTTTTGTCGGCATCGATTTCGGGCCGCTGGGCCGGGTGGCCATTGGGAAGCAGAACGCGGTCCACTACGATGTCACCAGCTACACAACCGACCGATTCAACGTGTTTGGCGGCCAGGGAACATCCACCTACGTGGCGGGTACTGACGGGGGCGCCTCGGGGACCGGCCGTGCCGATCGTGTCGTGAACTACCGGAACACCATTTTCAGGATATTCGAAATCGGGATCCAGGGACAGTTCCGCGGCACTGACTCCAATGGCGTCGGCGGTTCGCTCCAGCTCACAATCCTGCCGGGAGTGAAAATCGGCGGAACCATGACTCACACCAACTGGCCCGCGACCACCCAGAACCTGGTACGAGGCCTGGGGGGCAACGCCGACTACACGGCTATTGGTGCCCGCGTCGACTGGCGGATCCTGGAACTGGGGCTTGTCTACTCTCACCAGAATGACGGGGACATGGTGCAGATCCCGATCGGGAACGTGAACACTCCCGTTGCCTTCGATGCCAACGGCGTCGAATTGTATGCGCGTGCAGGAGTGCGACAGTTCGGATTGATTGGCGGTTTTACTTATCTGGAACCGGACGTCGAGGACCCGTTGCTCGATCCCGACTTCAAAACCGCGTACCTGATTCTTGGAGGCGAGTGGTTCGTTGCCCGGACTGCCAAGATCTACACAGAAAGCAAGATCGATCTCAGCAGCGTGACGGCGACAGGCGCTTCCGGTGACAGCGTGTTCACAATCGGCTTTCGTTACGACTTCTTATGGCGCACCAGTCACCAGTAGGAGCCCGTTGTGGATCGTTTACTCTCCTTGAGGAAGGCGTTCAGGCGCTGCGATTCTCGTGGCGTCGTCATCTCAACTTGTCAACAGGAAGGGAGAGATCATGGCAATGTCCAAGCGGCTCGCCGCGGAGGCACTCGGGACCTTCTGGCTCGTACTGGGCGGTTGTGGGAGTGCCGTTCTCGCGGCGGCATTTCCTGAGGTGGGGATTGGGCTCGTGGGCGTGTCTCTGGCCTTCGGGTTGACGGTTCTGACCATGGCCTACGCCATCGGGCACGTCTCCGGCTGCCACCTCAACCCGGCCGTGTCGGCGGGGCTCGTCGTGGGCGGACGCTTCAAGTCGTCGGAGTTGCTTCCTTATGTTGTGGCACAGGTGATGGGGGCGATTGCAGGGGCCGCCGTCCTGTACTTCATTGCCAGCGGGAAGCCCGGATTCGATCTGGCCGCTGGCCTGGCGTCGAATGGCTACGCCGAGCATTCGCCGGGGAACTACTCTGCCGCCTCCGGCTTCGTGACTGAGGTCGTGATGACGTTCATGTTCCTGATCGTCATCCTTGGTGCAACGGACAAGCGGGTCCCCGCCGGGTTCGCGCCGATCGCGATCGGCCTCGGCCTGACCCTGATTCACTTGATTTCGATTCCTGTGACCAACACGTCGGTGAACCCCGCGCGAAGCACCGGCCCCGCCCTGCTGGTGGGAGGGTGGGCAGTGGCCCAACTGTGGATGTTCTGGGTCGCACCGCTCATCGGCGCGGCACTGGCGGGTGTGACTTATCGATGGTTGGGAAGCGAGAACGCCACCCGGACCTGACGGTCTCGGGTGCGGCAGCAAGGCGCGACGATCGATGAGGTGTCTGCGCGCGTCGTGCGCAGGCCGAGTGCAAACGAATGTCTGAATCGCTCGTGGTCGATCGGCAACAACTCGGAAGGCCGTCGGCGATTCGCCGCGGCGCTCTCGTATGCCTCATCGTCGCAGCCGCCGGCGTCTGGGTGTTCACCTCGAAGGCGAAGATGCCTGACTTCGAGGTCTACTGGCGGACGGGGGCGCGGGCCGCGCACGCGGAGCCGCTCTACCGCGTCGCGGACGGCGAATATCAGTTCAAGTATTTCCCCGCAGCCGCGGTGCTGGCGATTCCTATCGGCGCACTGCCGCACCCTGTCGCGAGAGGCATCTGGTTTGCCGCACTGCTGCTGGCACTTGTCGCGGTCCTCTGGTTGAGCGTGAAGACGCTGCCCGAGCGGCGGTGGCCCGTGGGCGTGCTGCTCGCCGTGCTGATCGTGAGCCTCGGCAAGTACTACGCGAGGGAACTGGTCCTCGGACAGATCAACCTGCTGCTCGTTCTCATCGTCATCAGCGCGATGCTTGCACTGAAGGCGGGCCGCGAGGCGCTTGCCGGATGGCTGGTGGCGCTGACCGTCATGGTGAAGCCGTACGGCCTCATCCTCGTGCCGTGGCTCATCGCCCGAGGACGGACGCGATCAGTCGTAGCCGTTGTCGCGGGCATGGCCGTGGCGTTCTTGATGCCTGTGACGATCTACGGCCTGGCAGGAAGCGTGGCGCTGCATCTGGACTGGTGGAGAACCGTCAGCGCGACCACCGCCGGGGTGGTGACGCATCCTGACAACGTGTCGCTGGCCGCGATGTACGTGAAGTGGTTCGGCGCGACCGCGACCGCGAGCACGTTCACTGTCGTCACAGCCGTGGCACTGCTCGGCCTCGCGGCGGCAGTCTTCCTTGGCAGAAGACGTGCGCCACAGCCGGACGGGCTCGAGGCTGGGCTCCTGATCGCACTGACGCCGCTCCTGTCGCCGCAGGGCTGGGACTACGTCCTCGTCGTCTGCACGCCGGCCGTCGTCTTTCTGGCCAACTACATCGACCGGCTTCCGCGCGCGCTGCGGCTGCTGTCGCTCGTCGCGCTCGCCGCCATCGGCCTGCACCTCTTCGATCTCGTCGGCCGCACTGCCTACTATGCGCTGATCCACCTGTCGGTCGTCACACTGGGCGCGATCGTCGTGATCGCGATGCTGGGTGTTCTGCGCGTGCGGAAGGCAGCGTAAGGGTCACAAGCAAATACAGATCGAAGCGATCGTCGGCGCGCGTCCGTCAGACGCCATAGGACTTCGTCCTTGTGCGCAGATCGTACGCGCGCCGCCCGCCGGACACCAACTGAATCTCCTCATCGAAGCGATCGAACGCGGTCTTGTCACAGCCTGACGATCGCCGTCGTGCGCGGGCCGCCGAACGAGGATTACGTCCCGCGACGTCTTGATCATCTTTCTACTTGGGTGATTTCCCCGTGATGACCGTGTCGCTCGAGATCTCGGTCTGTGGCTCTTCGACGATCTTCGTGGCCGTGACCTTCATCCCCTGCCTCAGCTCGCGAACGGTCGCCGGTTTGCCCGAGACGGTGAACTGGAACGACTCCGGGACTTTGTACTCCCTGTTCTCGCCGTTCTCGAGCGTCAGGACCACGTAGTCGCCCTGTGCCCACCATACTGTGCCGTCGAGTTTGCTCGTAGTGCGGACCGTGACGGGCGTCGTCCTCGTCGTGATCATCCCAGTGAGGATCGTGCCCGGCTTGAGATCGCCAATCAGCCTTTTCTGTCCGTCAATGATGAATTCCCGACCTGGCTGCACGTTGAACAGGCTGTAGTTGCCTAACGGCTCCATTTTGGCGAGCAGCCAGTTGCCCTGGACCGAAACCACTTCGCCCGTCATTTTCAAAGTCTCGACCTTGGCCTCACCCTTGACGTTTTCGGTCTTCGACGTCACCTGTGAGTACGCCGCTCCAGCGGTGCCAAGTATGGCCAGACCTATCGTGATCACTTGTCTCACTGTCATTTGTCGTACTCCTCTTGAGTGCCGTTGCTCCCCGTCTGCTGTCATGTCGTGACGGGTTGGACGTGGGCCTGACTCGCCCTTTGCCCGTCGGCGGAGCACAGGACGTGCCAAGCGCTCTGAGGCGTGTGATTCTCGGAGAGCTGGGAACGAGGTCGTTTTTCGTGGGCTTCAGGGCCAACAGACGGGCTCACGAAATTCGGAATTCGATGGAGCGGGAAACGCGCCGGCAAGTCCCAAGCCAGTATCCGCGAGCGATGGCCAGTCCACACTCTTGGCTGACCGACCGCGAAGGCAGATGGCTGCCGTTACATCCCGTGGCCGTCCGCGGGTCTGCGCGGTAAGCCCACCAGGGCCGCGCGCGGCTTACTGTACGCTTCCCTCGGTGCGCCTCCGACTGAAACCCGTCCTCTGGAGACTGCTTGTCATTCTCGCCGCCGGCGCCGCCGGCTACACCGCGGTCCGGCTCGATCGGGAGGAGCTCATCGACTTCGCGGTCCCGCGCGTCGCGGCCATGCGATTTCTGGCCCACGAGCCGCTGTATCGACCGGAGGACGGTCACTACCAATTCAAGTACTTTCCTGCGTTCGCGGCCCTCATGGTGCCGTTCACGTGGCCACCCAAGCAGGTGGCCGAGGCAGTCTGGTTCACCTTGACCGTAGCCATGATGTGGGCATTTCTGCGACTCGCCCTCCACACGCTTCCGGAGCGCCGGATGTCCATGTCTCAGTTGATGTGGCTGACCCTGCTCCTGAATGGCAAGTTTCTGGTCAAGGAGTTGGCGTTCGGTCAATTCAACCTGCCGCTCGGCCTGCTGCTTCTGGGCGCCGTGATCGCGGCGCGGCACGGGCGCGGACTTGCAGCCGGCGGTCTCATCGCTGCTGGCATATTCATCAAGCCGTACGCGCTGGTCCTGCTGCCGTGGATCGTCTGGACCCTTGGGTGGCGGACGTTGATGCCGTTTGCCATCGTGGTCGCCGCGGGCCTCGCGCTGCCCGCTGTTTCGTACGGGTGGGAGGGAAACATCGCGCTGCTTCAAGGCTGGTATCGAACGGTCACGGACACAACAGCTCCGAACCTGCTGGCTCACGAGAACATCTCCCTTGCGTCGATGTGGGCCAAGTGGCTTGACCCTGGTCCATTGGCATCGCTGCTCGCGCTCGGGTCGGTGGTCGCGACAGTCTGCGGCGGCCTCTTCGTGATTCAGCGTCGAACGGCGGTTGGCGAGCCGAATTACCTCGAGGGTGCCTACTTCTTCGTCCTCATTCCGCTGGTCTCGCCGCAAGGTTGGGACTACGTGCTGCTGCTGGCGCTACCGGCGTACCTGTGTTTGGTCGATCGATGGCGCGACACGTCTCATGGGTGGCGGGCCGTGGCGATGGTCGGATTCATCCTGACGAGTTTTGTCGTTTACGATCTGATGCGGCGTCCGCTGTACTTCTTCCTGCTGGACTGGGGCGCCGGGAGCGTCGGTGCCGTGCTGATTGCCGCGAGCCTGGTCCGGTTGCGGTACCGCGCGCTCGCATGAACGAACGTCGAGGGAATCCGACAGGAGCGTCGCGCAAATTCAATCGCCACGGAACACCGTCGCCCCGCGTCCGGCCTCGATCTCGACCGACCCTGACCTCGACGGATCGGGGCGCTTCCATCCCACGAATTGGCGGCGACGTGCAGAAAGCTATGCGGCGTCGAGCGGCTGCAGCCGCGAAAGATCCGGCAGACTCTGGCTCAGCAAGATCAGCTCATCGCCTTCGCGCAGCGGTCCCGCTTCCCCGCCTACCGGATTGAGCATCATTGTTTCACCGCGATAGAGCCCGATGAGAAGGCACGCCTTCATAT
>JALDXQ010000312.1:0-6165 GCA_032156805.1 Acidobacteriota bacterium | reverse complement strand
ACGAGCAACGTGCAACGCCGGCAGTCGTTCTCAGCGTTGTAGTAAAGGCGGGCGGAACGAGGACCGGCAGGCACAAACAGGGCGAAATTCTGGCGTGAAGTTGCGAGTCTGAATGGCCGGCGAAGCGAACACATCAGGCACAGCGCCATCAGAAACGAGGATTTGAGCTACCTCACCAAACTCGCTTCACCTGAACGTCGAAGATGTGTTCGACCGTCGTGAACGGCTCGGTCGTCGTGTCGCGCGAGCGATTCCAGATGTAGAGCGCTGCGAACCGCCAACTGACGCTGTGGCGGTAGGTCAGCCCAGCACGAATGCGCTGGCGGTTCGCGAAGCGTTCGGTGGGATCGGAAAGCGGGATGAACCATTCCCAATCCGTCAGCGCGGCTACTGCACCATCGTCGCCGAGGTTCGGACGGTTCAGCGGCCACAGCAGCTCGACGCGATTCCGGAAACGGATCGTCGACTCCGAGGGATCGTCGTTCGAGTAGAAGAAATTTCGTGATTCAACTCGCACGAGGTCCCGGATGACCAGCCGGCGCTTTGGGTGCGATTCATCGAGCAGAAAACGCCGCACCCGCGAAAACAGATGAAATCGAACGCCGCCTCGAACCGTTAACTCAGTCGTGTCCAGATCGTCAGTCTGCTTGGTCCGTCCAACCGTCACTTCACCGATCACATCGAGCGTATTCGAAACCGGGTAATCAATGGACGGCGTGATGTCGAGATTGCTCCATCCAGGTTCTTCAGGTGGGGCGAACACGAGGGCCTTCGGCTCGAAGTCGATCTCGTACGTGACTCCAGATCGTTTCACCCAATCGAAGGTGATGTTGGCCCACACTTGGCCGTTGGTCTGAGCCGATGCGTTCGCGGCCGTCAGAAGGGCACCGACGCCTACCAGTATGACGAGGCGTCTTCGAGTGACCGCGCGCATCTTCGAGTGACAGGTTCAGCAGACGACAAGCCCGACGACACGGTCATTGTCTCGGAGGCGACCAGGCGTAAACCGCGGCAATCACGCCGATACACCGAACTCCACATAGAGGACGACCGATGCACTCCGCCCGCAACGGTCTACCGAGCCGCTGGCCTGATCGTCTCAAAGCGATTTCACGCAGCGGAAGCCGAGATGGTTCGTGCCGGTGCTGATTTCACCCTTGCCACGCGTGCCGACCATGTAGCGAGAGCAGAACTGATCCGTGCAGAGAAACGATCCTCCGCGATGGACGCGTTTCTTCACGCCGGGTTCTGCGGGATCGAACGAGTCGGTCGGGCCTTGCGGGTGGCGGGCGACGCCGCCGATCGCCGCCACCTGACTGTAGTAGTCAGGGCGATACCAATCGCTTACCCACTCCCACACGTTGCCGGCGACGTCATGGAGCCCGTACCCGTTCGCGATGAACTGCGCCACTGGTGCGATCCCGGGGAAGGCATCTGCACCCGAATCATGATCGGGAAAATGACCTTGATGGCTGTTCGCCATCCACTGGGTTCCGTCCTTGAACGTGTTGCCCCACGGGAACACCTGCCCCGTGAGTCCACCGCGCGCCGCAAATTCCCACTCCGCTTCCGTCGGCAGACGCTTGCCGGCCCACTGCGCATATGCGAGCGCGTCTTCATACGCCACGTGAATGACCGGCCATCGTTCCTTCCCCTGGATTGAACTCGCCGGGCCGGACGGATGGCGCCAGTTGGCGCCGGGCAGGTACGACCACCACGCGTACTCGTTGTTCAACGGCACGGGGTGACTCGGGGGCGAAAACATCACCGACCCCGGGACGAGAACCTCCGGCTTTGCGCCAGGAAAGTCTTCCGCGCGCGGCGTGCGTTCGGCGACGGTGACGTATCCTGTTGCCTTCACGAAGCTGGCAAACTGCGCGTTCGTCACCTCGGTCGCGTCCATCCAGAAACCGTCCACGTAGACGCGATGCACGGGACGCGAATCTTCCGTGACCTGCATCCCGACGGCATCGCGCATGTCCGTCGGGTCCTGCGCTCCCATCGAGAATTCGCCGCCGGGAATCCACACCATGCCCGCCGGCGCGGGTTCGGACGGACGTGTCGTGTTTTCCACGGTCGGCAGGAATGCGGCTGACGCATGCGGGACCACCTGATTCGAGGCGGTCGTCGTGGTCGGCTCGGTCGCCCCCCTCCTCCCGCGCATCGCCAGAAACCCGACAATCAGGGCTCCGGCAATGACCATGAGGACGATTGGCACCCGCGCGCGCGTGAAACGGGGCGGCGTGGGATGCGCCTTGACGGACCTGGCGCGACGCTTACTCATATGCCTGCGCCATCTTCGCCTACTTCACGGCCACGGTCACCTTCTTGATCGTGCCGGTGAACTGGTTCTCCCCTTTGGCATAGGCCGTGGTGACGGGGGAGTACAGATCCATGCCCACGTCGGCAGTCTCGACTCCGTAGAAGAACGGGATCGTGCGTGCGAGCTTGCCGGCACCGACCTGCTTGCTGTTGATTGACAGTGTCCCGGTGCCGCCCGCTCCCGGCTTGCCGCCGCCCTCATAGGCAAAGTCGTAGGTGACGGTGACCGGGCCGGCCGGCAGGCGCTCGCTGGAACTGATGGTCGTCACGGCGCCAAGGTAGTTGTAGGCAAACGCGAGCCTCCCATCCTTGACGTACAGGCTCCAGCCCGAATGCGCGCCACCTTGCGCGACGATGACGCCCGAACCGCCGCTTTCGAGCTCCGCGGTGATCGATGAACTCCGGTTCTTCACGTCGATGAAGGCGTTCTCCTTCATCGCGATCATGCCCGGGTACAGCGTCAGCGACGTCCGCCCTCCCATGTACTCGGTCCGGCCGGCGAGCGTGGCGTTCAGTCGCTCCTGGGCGCGATCGTCGAGCGGCAGCACGTTGTGCTTGATCGCCTCCTCCATGAAAGCGGCCTGCAGCTCCTTGAGCTTGTCGGGATTCTGCGCCGAGACATCGGTCGCACAGCTGTAGTCTTCCGCCGTGTTGCACAGTTCCCATTTGTCGTCGGCGTACGACGTGGTCCGCGGCTTCGCCTCCCATGCCACCTTGTGGAGCGTCGAGGCGTACCAGCCATCCTTGTAGATGCCCCGGTTGCCGAAGATCTCGTAGTACTGGGTGGTGCGGGCCGACTTGGCCTGAGCGTCATCGAAGGAATTCATCATGCTCACGCCTTCGATCGGTTTCTGGACCACGCCATTGACCGTCTTGGGCTGTGGCAGCCCTGCGGCCGCGAGTACTGTCGGGGCGATGTCGATCAAGTGGTAATACTGCTTGCGGAGTTCGTCCTTCGCTTTGATCCCTTTCGGCCAGGACACGATCGCTCCGTTGGTGGTCCCGCCCAGTTGCGTATGGAGCTGTGAATACGCGAACGGCGTGTTGTCCCCAAACGACCATCCGGCCGGTGGCGACATCGCGGAGTGCGGCCCACCCACCTCGTCGAGCGTCTCGAGCTGATACTGCAGCGTCTCCGGCGACTGGTTGAACGAGCTCAGCGTGTTGAACGTGCCGAGCCGCCCGCCGTTCGGGGTCGCGCCGTTATCGCCCGTGACGTAGATGATCAGCGTGTTGTCCAACACGCCCACGTCTTCGACGGCCTGCACAACCCGGCCGATCTCGTAGTCGGTCAGCTCGGCAAACGCCGCGAAGAGCTCCTGATAGCGGATCGCCACCTTTTTCTCGTCGGCGGTCAGCGTGTCCCAGTCCGGCGCGATGTCGGCCTTGGCCGTCAACTTGGTGTTCTCCGGCACGATACCGAGCTTCTTCTGGCGAGCCAGAATTTCTTCGCGATACGTGTCCCACCCCATGTCGAACTTGCCCTTGTATTTGTCGCGCCACTCCTTCGGCAATTGCACGGGGTCGTGCATGCCCTGGGCCGGGTAGTAGAGAAAGAACGGCTTGTCGGGATTCAGAGCCTTCTGTGCCTTGATCCATTGGATCGCACGATCGGCGAGGTCGGTCTGATAGTAGTAATTCGGATCCTTCGACGGCGGGGCCAGCGTCGTGTTGTCGTGGGCCACCGGCGAGTACTGGTCTGATTCGCCGATGACGTTGCCATAGAACTTTTCGAACCCGAGGCCCGTCGGCCACTGGTCGAAGGGCCCCGTGAGGCCGCTTTCCCACGGCACATATTCGTGCGACTTGCCGAACATCGCCGTGCTGTAGCCGTTGAACCGCAGGATCTTGGCGAGCGGCGCCACGCTGTTCGGCAGTACGGACGTCTGCCCCGGAAAGCCCGTCGACATTTCCGAGACGGTGCCCATGTTCGCGCTATGAGGATTGCGGCCGGTGAGCAGTGCCACGCGGCTCGCCGAGCAGATCGGCGCGGTATGGAAATTGGTGTACGTCAAACCGTTCTTGGCGAGTCGCGCGATGGTCGGCAGGTTCATCACCCCACCGAACGTCGTGGAGCCGGCGTACCCAAAATTATCGAGCAGGATGACCACCACATTGGGCGCGCCCGCCGGCGCTTTGACCTCGAAGGCCGGTGGCGCCTTGACATTGCGCGCGTCGAGCTCGGTGATCGCAGAAAGCGTCGGCTCTGCGATAGGCAGCACGGTGCGGTCGACGTTGGCGGCCCCACCTTGCCCCACGCTTGGCGTCTGCCCGGCGCTCGACGCCGGCCCAGACTGGCCGCAAGCCGCGGTGGTCATCAGCAGCGCGGGCACTACCAAAACGAAAATGCCATTCGCCACACGCCTCATGGTCTTCTCCAATTGATGATCCAGTTTGGTTTTTGTCTGCTTCACTTGACTTCAGTCGCTACTGTCTTTAGTGCTCCGGTGAACTTGAAAGGTGGCCCGTAGCTCGACGCTACGGACCGGACTGACCCCAGTCCTCGCCCATTCGGCAGTTCTCATCCTTCCTCGCGCAGCTTCCTTATCCTATGCTCAACTGAGCGAGGCGATCAGCACTCAGTCTTGACACTTCCGAACGGCAGACGCCATTTTGTTGTTTGGACAGGCATTGGAGACACACTCTGCCGGACGGTTCGTCGCTCTGCTCGTCGTAGTCCTCGAACGGCCAGTTCGTGCAATTCCCGCATGAGTGCCACACGTGATGATTCCGGCGTCTCCGATAAGGCATGGGCGCACGTTATTCAACCACGTCGGGCTTGTCTGTTCGGAACGAGACAGTGATCCGAAGCCCCACGCACGCTGAGCCGTTGGGTCAAGACGGTCGGGGCTGTGGTGTTAGTGGGTGCGATGCCCCGCTAACCCCTGCGATCCAACCGAGGACGTACGTGCGCTTGAGCTATACTGGCGACCAAACTCAGCCATACACACAAGAGGGTCTATGAAGATTGCGACGGTAACCGTCTGTCTCGTGGTGGCGACTGCGGCCTTCGTCAGCGCCCAGACGACAGAGAAGACGAACAGCCTTCAGGCAGAACTGGAACGGCTGCACAGTCAGTGGTTCGCCGCTTTCGATAAAGGTGACGGCGAGACGATGGATCGCATGGAGGTTCCCAATCTGATCCTCGTTAGTCCAGATAGGAAGGGAACATTCTTCTCAACCCGGTCCCCGCGCCGGTAAACAAAAGCCAACGGGCGCCTCGAGCCGGACGCTGAGCAACGGGCAGGTTCGCCAGTTCGGAGATGGTGCGATTCTGACCGGAGAGCTGACCACTAAGGCTCCTAATGAGACCGACACCTCCGCCACCACTGTCGTATGGGTTCGACAGGATGGTCAGTGGAAGGTGGCGTCGGTTCAGTGGACTGTTCCCAATACCTTGGTGGTTCCGTTCGGCGTGATAGTGTTCCACGAAGTCGCGGACCAGCTGCCGGAGGTGCCGTTCGCCCAATGTCACCACGCGATCGAGGCACTCCGTCTTGATCGATCGGATGAAGCGCTCCGCGTGCGCATTGCAATTCGGTGCGGACGCGGGCGTGCGAACGACGCGAACGCCGACCGCCCGCAGCAGTTCCTCCATCGCGCTGCTCCACTTCGGATCCCGATCACAGATGAGAAATCGACCGGCGCGAAGGACATCCCTATCGCCTGCCAGTCCTCGGAACGCTTGCACCACGAAGGCGTTGTCCGGATGCGGTGTCGAGCCGATCACATGAACGCGTCGCGAGTGTAGTTCGATCACGAACGCCGTGTAGTACGTCAGCAGCCCGCAATGGGTCCACACTTCTGTTGTGAAGAAATCGGCCGCCAAGAGCGCCGGCCAAT
>JALDXQ010000311.1:0-6290 GCA_032156805.1 Acidobacteriota bacterium | reverse complement strand
ACGTTCAGCAGCGGGCGATGCGGGATGATGCGTGTCTCCCGCTGGTCCTGCTCACGGACGTATTCGAGCGTGTTGTGAAGCGCGGCGATGATCGACTCCACCGCCACCTCTGATTCACGTCGCTTCAGCCGCAGGCCATCGATCTCGCGTTGGATGTCCTCGAGCTGCGCCTGAGCCTGTTGCAGAATCAGCGTCGAACGCCCCTCGGCCTCACGGACGATGCGTGCCGCGTCGAGGGAGGCGGTCTCCTTCATGTCGTCGGCAACCTTCTGTGCGCTCATGAGCGCGCCCTTGAGCGCACCCTCGAGCTCGCGATACTGCGTCAATGACGCATCGAGCCGGGCGACTTCGTGACGAAGACGCTCGTTCTCGCGCGCGGCCTGTTCGTATCCGTCAGCCGCTTCGAGCAGGAAGGCGTTGACCTCGGCGCGCTCGTAGCCGCGCATCGACGTGCTGAACTTGGCCTGGCGGACATCGAGAGGCGTTGGCGCGGAATGACGATCGGGCGAGGGAAGGCGCCGGGTCTCGACGGCCGGGGGCAGGTCTTCATTGTTCGACATGTCGGCTCCCAAATATTGCCGTGCCCACCCGCACCATCGTGGCCCCTTCCTGAATAGCGACCTCGAAGTCCCCGCTCATCCCCATCGACAGCTCGCGCAACATCGGGGCGGGAACGCCTGAGGCCAGCCACTCGTCGCGGAGATCGCGCAGACGACGAAACCACGGTCGCGCGTCTTCGGGCGTGTCTGGTATGGGCGGCAGCGTCATCAACCCGACTACCCTGGCGGCGCGACATGCGCCCGCGGCTTCCAAGAGCCGCCGGACTTCGTCAGGGGTGACGCCAAACTTGGTCGCTTCCCCCGCAAGGTCCACCTGGATCAGGAGTTCCGGGGTGCGCCCTGATTCCTCCGCCGCTCGATCGAGCTTCTGAAGAAGCTCGATGCCGTCGACCGAATGAATCGTGGCAAACGCCTGGACCGCCTTCCGGGCCTTGTTCGTCTGCAGGTGGCCAAGTAAATGCCACCTGATTGAAAGGTCGGCCGATGTCGCGAATTTCTGTAGACCTTCCTGCACTCTGTTCTCCCCGAAATCGAGCTGATCCGCGGCAAAAGCTTCGCGAATGGCCTCGATCGGGAAGGTTTTCGAGACGGCGATCAGTCGAACGGAGGAGGGGTCTCGACCGGCTGAGGTTGCAGCATTGTGAATGCGCCTGCGGACCTCAGCCAGACGGGTGGATAGGGTGGGCTCCAAAGCCGAGAGCCTAGAGCCGAAAGCCTACTTCTTGAGCATCCCCTGGAGCGCGGGCAGTGCGGCCTTCACTTCAGCGGCCCGTGGACCATTCGGGTCGACTTTCAGATATGCCTCGAGGGCAGCAATCGCTTCAGGAATCTGCCCAAGATTGAGCGACGTCATCCCCAGCTGGTAATGCGCCATCGCCATGTTCGGGTCGGCCTTGGTGGCGGCCTCGAACTGCGTCTTGGCCTCGGCGAACTTGCCGGAGTTGAACAGAATCACGCCCTGGTTGTAGGTCGCCTCGGCGCCGCCGCCGCCCGCCGCGCCTCCAGACAACTGTGAGGCCTTCGAGCTCGCCTCGGCGGCGAGGTCGAACTTCTTCTGCGAGTTGTACAGGCCGGCCAGACCGGTGTACGCCTCAGCCGAATCCGGCTTCAGTTCGATGACCTTCTTGAACGCGGTTTCTGCCTGCGCGTAGTCCTGCTTGGCCATGTAGGCCTGACCGATGTTGTAGTAGCAGTCCGCACAGGTCGGCAGCTTGGCGATGACCTCGTTGAACTTGCTGATGGCCTCGTCGTGATTGCCGGCCTTCATCGCATCCGCCGCCGCGCCTGCTGCGGCCTGAATAGCAGCGGCCGCTTCCTTGTCGGCTGCTCCACCGGCGGCGCCCGCCGGGGCGAGCGAGAAGTTCAGCGGGTTGTTCTGCCCCTGCCTGACGTTGGCCTGGAGTGTCTGCGTGCCGACGCCGTCCTTCGACGCGGTGACCTTGTAGGCACCGGAGCTCAGACCCACCTGAAGGAAGTCGCCATTGCGATCGGTCTTGGTCTGCGTCCTCCGGTTGGCGTCGGTGGCTTCGAACAAGACCACGGCGTCAGGAACCGGTTTTCCCTGACCGTCAACGACTTTGCCGCGCATGACGCTCTGGGCGAGCGCAGGCACCGCGGACACCGTCAGAAGGACCGCAAGGGCCATGACGCCGCGGATCAGATGGGTCCGCATAAATGCCTCCTCAAATGAACGATACCGGGTCCGCAAAGAGCCGACGCGGAGGTGACCCCGGTCGGTCTAGTCTACTTGAAGAACCGGTCCACCGCACCGAGGTCGCGGGTGACGGGGGCCGGTGGCAACGACGCCAGAAACCGCCGCCCGTAACCCATGGTCGCCAGCCTCGGATCCAGCACGGCCAGCACGCCCCGGTCGGTGCGATGACGAATCAGCCGGCCCAGCCCCTGCTGCAGCGACAGGATGGCCAGTGGCACCTGATAGTCGGCAAACGCATCTCCGCCGCGCGCCTTGATGGCGTCGATGCGGGCCGATGTGACCGGGTCGCCCGGCGACGCAAACGGCAGCTTGTCGATCACCACGCAGCTGAGCGATTCGCCGACAACGTCGACGCCCTGCCAGAAGCTCGAGGTCGCCAGCAGCACAGCGTTCGGCGTCGACCTGAATTCTTCGATCAGAGCCGATCGGGGTGCGGTGCCCTGGACGAGGATCGGGTAAGGGAGGCCCATCTCCACCAGCGGCTGCACCGTGCGAAGGATGCGGTAACTGGTGAACAGCACGAACGCACGTCCGCGCGATCGCGTCAGCAGCGCGATGGTTTCGCGCGCGACTGCCTCCGCGAACGACGGCGATTTTGGCGGTGGCATTCGTCGTGGCAGGTAGAGAAGCGCCTGGTGCCGGTAATCGAACTCCGACGGCACCTGGAGTTCCTCGGCGACGACGATACCGAGTCGTCCCTTGATGTAATCGAACGTACCGTCGATTGCCAGCGTCGCCGACGTCAGGACGACCGTGCGGAAGCGATCGAAGAGCGCATCGCGGACGATGCGCGAGACGTCGACCGGCGATGCCCGAAGATACGTTCCATGGCCCCGCTGCTCGAGGTAGTACACGAAGTCCTCATCGTCAGCGCGCACCAGGAACCGGAGATCCTGCCGCAGGTCACGCGCCCGCCGTGTGAGCATCGCTACGGTCTCGTCGTCTTCGTCGGCGCTGTCTTCGAGTCCACTCCCTCGTCGCGTCAGCGATCGCTCGAGTTCCTCCAACGCCGCTGCCAGCGCGAGTCCCTCCTCCGCGCAATCGGCCATCGCTTCACCGGTGTAGCGGGCGCGCGCTTCCGACATTCCCATTGCAGCCGATCGGGCGAGTGACAGCGCGGCAAAGAAGATCCCCGAGTTGTCGCTGACGCGCATCAACGCCCGCGCGACCGCCGCTGCGCGTTCGAGCTCGATTGGCGTCGTTGCCAGCAGGCGCTCGACATCGCGCACGAGATCGTCCACACGAAAGTTGCTGAGTGCGATGCCAAAGTACTGCGTGGCCACGTCCTCCAGTTGGTGAGCCTCGTCGACGATGAGCGTGGGACAGGAGGGGATGACTTCGCCGTAGGCACTCTGCCTGACCGAGGCGTCCGCGCACAGCAGATGGTGGTTGACGATCACCACGTCGGACTCGGCGGCGCGCTGCCGCATCAATGTGAGGAAGCAGTCGCCGTAGCGCGGGCACTCGGTGCCCAGACACGTGTCGGCGTCGGCAGAGATCTCTTTCCAGAGCGGAAGGTCTTCAGGCAGGTCGCGAAGCTCGGCACGGTCGCCCGTTGCCGTCTCGGTCATCCACTGCTGGATGACTGGCAGCAGAACGTGATCGCCGGACTCGATCAACCGGCCGCTCGTCCCAGTGTTTCCCTCGACCGAGTCGCGATAGCTCTCCCAACGATGGAGGCAGAGGTAATTCGAGCGCCCCTTCATGAGCGTCGCGGTGAATGGCACACCAAGCGAGTCGCGCAGCGCCGGAAGATCTTTGAAAAAGACCTGTTCCTGAAGGTTCTTGGTACCGGTCGAGACGAGCACGCGTTGGCGGCTCAGGATCGCGGGGATGAGATAAGCGAGCGTCTTGCCGGTGCCGGTGCCGGCTTCAGCGAGCAGCGTCTCGCCGTCCTCGATGGCTTTGGCCACTGCCGCGGCCATCCGGCGTTGCCCGTTGCGCGGCTCGAACCCGGGCATCGCCTGCGCCACCGGACCCGTATCGGAGAACACGGCTCCGACCAACGTGCCCAAGTCGGAAGTGGCCCTGGTGTTCAGCTGAGAAGCCTCGCGCCGTAAAGCGGAAATCGCCGACAGAGCTGCTCGACCTCTGTCCTGACCATGCCAATCACGCGGTCGTCGTCAGGGGCCGCAAGGACTCGCGCGATGAGCGCGCCAATCTGATCCATCTCCGCTTCGCGCATGCCACGTGTCGTGAGTGCCGGCGTCCCGACACGAATGCCGCTCGCGACCATCGGCGGATTCTGGTCGAAGGGGATCGCGTTCTTGTTGACCGTGATGCCGGCTTTGCCGAGCGACGCTTCAGCGACCTTTCCGGTCACGCCCTTCGAGAACACGTCGACGAGCATCAGGTGGTTGTCAGTGCCGCCACTCACCAGCCTGAATCCATTAGTCGTCAGTGAGTGCGCGAGCGCCTGCGCATTGGCCACGATCTGTTTCTGGTAGGCGAGGAACGCCGGCTCCATCGCCTCCTTGAAACAGACGGCCTTGGCCGCGATGATGTGCATCAGCGGGCCTCCCTGCACACCAGGGAAGAGCGCCTTGTCCAGTTCCTTTGCGTACTGCTCGCGGCAGAGAATCAGTCCACCGCGCGGCCCGCGCAGCGTCTTGTGCGTCGTCGATGTCACGAAGTCGGCGTGAGGCACCGGGTTTGGATGAAGGCCGGCGGCAATCAGTCCGGCGATGTGCGCCATGTCCACGACCATCACGGCGTTGACGGCTTTCGCGACTGTCGCGATTCGCGCGAAGTCGATCGCACGCGGGTAGGCGCTCGCCCCCACCATGATCATCGCGGGCGTGTGCTGGTGCGCGAGTCGCTCCAGTTCCTCGTAGTCAATCCGCTCATCGTCTTTCCGGACACCGTAGGGAACGATGTTGTACAGCTTGCCGGAGAAGTTGAGCGGATGTCCGTGCGTGAGGTGACCACCATGCGCGAGGTTCATGCCGAGCACCGTGTCGCCCGGTTTCACCGTGGCGAAGTACACCGACATGTTGGCCTGCGCTCCCGAGTGCGGCTGCACGTTGGCGTGCTCGGCACCGAACAGTTGCCTGACTCGCGAGATGGCCAGCGACTCGGCGACGTCGACGAACTCGCAGCCGCCGTAGTAGCGTCGGCCGGGGTATCCCTCCGCGTACTTGTTCGTCATGACCGAACCGGCCGCTTCGAGCACCGCCTGGCTCACGAAGTTCTCGGACGCGATCAGCTCGAGCCCGTCAGCCTGACGATGGGTTTCGTCCTTGATCGCAGTGGCAATCTCGGGGTCGGTTTCCCCGAGTGAGCGGAGCATCGAGTGGACCGTTGATGGGGAGGACATGACGCGAAATTGTACTATCGGGAGGCAGTCGAGAAACGCGACGTGAGAAGTCCGAACACACCCGGCTCAGGACCGACCGTTGTCGTCAGCGCCCGCGGCGAGCAGCGCCTTCGTACGGGCCACCCGTGGATCTATCGAGCGGATGTTGCCGACGTGGACGCCGCCGCCGGAGACATCGTCGAGGTGATCGGTCCACGACGACGGACGCTGGGACATGCGTTGTTCAGCGATCAGTCGCAGATTCCACTTCGGATGCTGGCGCGCGGCGACGCACCGTTCGAGGTGTCGATGCTGCGAGGCAGGCTCGAGCGTGCGATTCAGTTCCGCGACACCCTGAAGCTCGACGCGACCGCGTACAGACTGGTACACGGTGAAGCCGACCTGCTGCCTTCACTCATCATCGATCGGTATGGCGCGTACCTGGTGGTGCAGGCGCTTTCGCAGGGGATGGACCGCCTGCTTCAATCGGTCACCGCCTGGTTGTCCGAGTTGCTCTCTCCCGAGGGGATCCTGGCTCGGAACGATCCCAGGGTGCGCACGCTGGAGGGACTCGCGCAGATCGTGGAGGTTCTCGCCGGCGCCATCCCGGACAGCGTCGTCGTGCGTGAGGGAGCGATCGAGTACGACGTCGATCTGCGAAAAGGGCAGAAGACGGGCTTGTTCCTCGATCAACGCGAGAACCGTGAGGCGGCCGCGGGCG
>JALDXQ010000310.1:0-6440 GCA_032156805.1 Acidobacteriota bacterium | reverse complement strand
CGTACGGCACCGTGTAGGCCAGCGAGCCGACGTTGCTGCCGCTGGCGTCGCGCAGCGCATTCAGGCCGGGCGTGCAGGTCTGCGCGCCGGCGAGTCCGCCGAGCGTCATCAGGGGACTCATTCTCAGAAAATACCGCGCGGTGATCGTTCCAGCCGCGAGCGGCACAATCGTCACCACCATGCCGGCGAGGAAGATGCTTGCGAAGTAGGCGCCACCGCTCGTGTGATACGCCTCGACGGCGTGCGGTCCGGCGTGCATGCCGACGATCGCGATGAACACGATCAGTCCAATGTCCATGAGCAGCCGCTGTGCCGGCTCCGGGATCGATCCGAACACCGGATACCGGCTGCGCGCCCATCCGGCCACGAGACCGACGACTAGGATGGAACCCGCCGTGCCGAGTCCCAGCACGATGCCTGCGACGTTGATCTTGAGCAGCCCGAGCAGCATGCCAAGGCAAATGCCGCCGGCCAGAAATGTCAGGTCGGTCGCCGCCAGGTCGCGCTCGACGAATCCGATGAATTTCGCCGCACGCGCCACGTCGTCTGGCGCGCCAACGATACGCAGGAGATCTCCTCGCTCCACCACCGTCCCCGGTTCACGCGGTAGCGGTTGGGTGCCCCGGCGGATCGATTCGAGATACACGCCTCGCGCATTCGGATCGTGTCCCAGTTCACTCAACGTCCTGCCGTGCACCTCTCGACGGGTCACCACCGCCGCCACCGTCGCTACCGGGATCGAGAGGAGTCCTGGGTCAACGATTTCCGGTCCAATCGCGCGTTCGGCATCTGCCAACGCCGCGCGGCCGGCCGACACCACGATTCGGTCACCGCGTTCGAGTCTCAGAACCGGGTGCAGCTTCAACAGTTCATCACCGCGCTGTACGCGCTGGACGGAGAGTCGCGCAGCGGCGAACCGATGTTCGATCGCTTCGACGCTCGAGCCAGCCACCGGTTCGTTGTCGACGCGGAAGCCGCGCACACCGTACAGCGCCGCGGCGAAAAACTGATCGTCCTTGCCTCCGGCGAGTGTCTGCTCGAGCGCCTTGGCCTCACTCCTGAGATCCGCCCGCATGATCTTCGGGCCAAGCCACGTGAGGAACAGGATCAGTCCGAGGTCGCCGAACCCGTACGTGATCGCGTCCGCCAGCGGCGCATCCGCAATGAGCTTCGTCTTCAGTTCATCGGGAAGCGGCAACTCGGCAATCGCGCTCAGCCCCGTGCCGAGCGCGGCCGACTGCGTCATGCCGCCCGAGAGCACACCGACGGCGATGCCTTCGTTGAAACCGAACACCGCTGCGACGGCAATGACCGTTGCGAGACCGCTGACCGCAACGACGAGCGCCAGCACGATCTGTGGCAGCGCCTCTCTCTTCAGGCTCCCGAAAAACTGCGGGCCTACGGAGTAGCCGATCGAAAACAGGAACAGGTAGAAAAAAACCCAGCGCAGCAGATCCGGCAGCTCGGGTTTCGCGAGAATCCCTACGACAATGCCCGCGAGCAGGGTGCCCACCACTGCGCCGAAGCCCACACCCTTGACGTGAAACCGCCCGATGATGTGCCCCAGCACGATGCTGAGGAACAGGCAGAGGGCCGGGAAGTCGTGGAGAAAGGCTGCAAGTTGCTGCATGAGGGACCGGTGTAACTACTCGAGACGATACGCTACACCATCCCGCCGCGGCCCGGTGAATTTCGCACCAGGCCATGCCGCTGTTATCTGATCTTCCGCGAATACCACACGCCGTGCGGACGGCCAGTGCCTGGGTACTGCCACGTCTTCACAACGGCCCGCCTGCGCACATCCACCACGGCGACGCCGCCCGTGCCGCCGGCAAGGGCGTCGCAGGTCGCATAGACATAGCGGCCATCGCCACTGATCACCGCCAGGTTGCCAAACGTTCCCGGTCCGGCGATCGGCACCGTGCCGCGGAGCACGGCGCGCTTCGTATCCACGAACGCCAGCGACGCCGGCGTGCCTCGCGAGCTCACGACCAACGTGCGTTCCGATGGCGTCAGCATGACCGACTCGGGCTGGTCGCCCACGGTGATCGACGTGATGGCGTGGGGGAACTCGAGATCGATGCGCTTCACCGAACCATCGCCGCGACCCACAACTGCTTCCCATGCCGGGTGGCAATCACTTCTTCGGCCCGCGCGATGAGTTGAGGCGGGTCGATGGTACTGGCCGTGCTGAACAGGATGTCGCCGGAGTCGCTGTCAATCGCCGACACCTCGTCGCCAAGGTCATGTGCGACGTACACCGTGTCGCCATGCCGCGCCGGGTACACCGCGTGCGTTCGCGCGGCGGGATTCGTACTCGTCGTCGTGTAGGTTACGGAATGATCGCGTGTGTCGATCACCGCGTATTGCGGAGTCCCGGACGTGGTCGTATGCGAGGCAAAGGTGACATACACCAGACGCCCATCGTCGCTGGGCTCGATGTGATGCGGCAGCGGAGCCACCGGAATCGACTCGACGAGTAGGGTCTCGACGTCGACCACCGTGACGACGTTGTCGGCCTCGGCGGTGATGTAGGCCTTGCCCGATCGCTCCGAGATGCAGATGTCATGCGCCCCGCGTCCGACCGGCAGCGGTTGTGCGAATCGTGGCCTTCCCGAATCAGCGTCGAACACCATCAGCGTGCCCTGGTCACGATTGACGACCCAGACGGTGCCCTTGCGCCTTCCAGGATCGCGATCCCCGTCCCGGTGGCGTAAGATTCCGCGCGAGGCGTTCACACGCATGTCTCAGGAACCCGATGTCACGCGTCTGCTGCTGGACTGGAACAGCGGCGGGGAAGCCGCAGCCGCGGCGCTCATGGACGCCGTCTACGTCGAGCTTCGCCGGTTGGCACACGGGCATTTGCGGCGCGAACGACGTGAGCACTCGCTGCCGGCCACCGCGCTCGTGCACGAAGCGTATTTGAAGCTCGTCGATCAGGCGCGCGCGTGGATGTGGCAACCGTCACGGTGCACCGTGAATGGGCACTCGCGCGAACCTGGCTGTACCGCGAGCTCGGCGGACGTGATGACAGACCATCGTAACTGGCCACGCGTCCGGCTGTTGTTCCAGGAGGCGCTCGAGCGCGCGCCCGAGGCGCGTCTTGCCTTTGTAGCCGAACGTGCGGACGATGCCGCGGTCTACCAGGAAGCTCTCCCCGGAACACCAACTGGATTGTCTTCACCTCGGACGAATCGGGCAATCCCGAGGTTTACGTGCGCGACGCTCGGGGCTCCGGCGCCAAGCGGCGGGTCTCGACGCGCGGTGGTGCGCAGGGGCGCTGGCCGTTCGTCGATCGCTTCACTCAGTACGTCGTCACGCATGACGGTCAGCGCTTTCTCGTCAACATCAGCGATGAAGACATCAGCTCGTCGCCGATCACTGTGCTGCTGAATTGGGATGGTGCTGGACAGGCGAGACTGAGCCGCTGAGAGACCCTCACCACGACGACGGATAGGGCGCGAGGTTTCAAGGGCATGCGAGAACTGATAGCAGCGTCATTGACACTGACCGCGGCGCTGGCGTCGGCCGAGCCGCTGACGCCGCTCGAGCGGCAGCGGCTCGTGGCGCACATGGAGATGACCGCGCGCTGGCTCGAAGACGACGTCTCCGGACTGTCGCCGCGGCAGCTGGCGTATCGCCCGTCGCCCACGGCGTGGTCGATCCTCGAAGTTCTCGACCATCTGGTAGTGGTCGGTCCGATCTATTGGAAGGCCCTGCAGAACGCCAGGCCAGTGAGCGCCGGGCGCGTCGGCATGATGAACGACGTCGACGTGCTGTGGTACGGCATCGACCGCACCGACCGGGAAATCGCGCTGCCCACCGAAGAGCCGTCACGGAAGCTGCAAGGCCTGCCAAGCGCAATGAAGGCCTATCGTGCCCAGCACGCCGAGATTCTGCAGTACGTGCGGACCACGAAAGACGATCTACGCGGCCGCCTGGTGGACCGGCAGCAGTGCGACGCGTATCAATGGGCGCTGCTGATCTCGACGCATGACCAGCGCCATATTCTGCAGATTCGCGAGATCAAAGCGAACCCGAAGTTCCCGCGCTAGCGAGCGAGTGCGATCCAGTCTTGGATCTACTCCGGACCGAGGAAGCGCGCCAGGTCGCCCTTGGTGCCCTGGTGTGCCCACACTTTGCCGTAGACCCGTTCGAGGCTTACGCGCGGCACGGCACGCATGGCCACCGTATTGGCAAGATGCTCGGTCTGCAGATATGGGTGGTGCGTGAAGATCCAGACATGACCGAGCTCGTGCGCGATAACTGCCTTCAGCTCGTCCTGGTCCAGAGAAGTCAGAAACTGCTCCTCGAACGTCATCCGAAACGTGCCAGGGTTGTCGTCAACAGGCTGCACTGAAACCAGCAGCGCGTTGGTCTTCACGATCTCGGCGGAGATGACGGCGCCGATCCCGAGTTGGGTCTTCAGACCGTTCACCAGTTCTTGAAGCGCAACAGTTCTCGGTGGCTCGCCGGCGTCAATCCGTGCGGCAAGACCGATGAGCATGGCGGGAAGACATAACCAAGCGACGAGGTTGCGATTCGACAACTGGTGCATGACAGGAGCCCGCCTCAGCCGGGCAACCCGAAAGTAGCACCCGGTCGAGCTTACGGGCATCCCGTAAAGACCCGAATTACGCAACATTTACACGGGGGTTGTTGTGCAAAACTGCCGCTGAAAACGGCTTTGAAGCGAACCGTTCAGTAAGAATTGCACAGTCCTATCCGTCATGTTCAGAAGATCGCCACTTTTTCGGGGGTTAATTTCGGTACGCGAGTTGCTCTCCTTTGATCGCATTGCCAAGCGAGACGGCACGTCCACTGATCGACGATGCCGGAGCGTCTTGTGGACTAGGAGGTTTACAGTGCGTATCAGAACACTTTTCGGACTCGCCGTTGCCGCAGCGATGGCGGTCGTACTTGCGGCGCCGGCATCGGCGCAGACTCCCTCTCCCACGCCTCAGCCTCAGGCTCAGGCGCCTGCCAGCCAGGCTCCACAGCCATTGAAGTCACCGGTTGAAGGCGAACTGGTCTCGATTGATACCGCCACGAAAAAGATCACGATCAAGCCGTTGACCGGCGCCGATCTGAGCTTCACCTACACCGACAAGACCGAGATCTCCGGCTCGCAGAAAGATGCGGCCGGTCTCGCGACCATGAAAGAGGGCCGCGTGACGGTGCACTTCACGGAAGATGCTCAGACCAAGGCGAAGACCGCAACACGCGTCGTCGTTGAGCCCAAGAAGTAGTCTCGGTTTCGATCGTCGGTTCGTCAGGCTTGGCGCTCAAGGCTCTCCTAGTGGGGCTTTGAGCGCCGCGCCATTTTGCCCTCGCGCGGATGCACGCGAGGAGCAGCTCCTTCCAATCACCGCTGTAGCACGGACACGCGCACCGGCGAGTACGCCAGGCCGTCCGGATCGTCGAGGCCGGTCGCAATCGCAGCAGTCGTCGCGACGTTGTCCAGGTCCATCGCGAGCAGCGCACGGCCCGCGCGGTCGCTCGCGAAGGCACGTTCGCCGACGATGTGGATGCCGAAGCCGCCCGGCCCCTTCCGCCCCTCATGCATCGCGTGCCGGCCGATGAGCACCCGACGCCGCAGGTCGTACACAGAAAGGATCTGCGCCGGCGAGTCGGGCGGGCCGCCGTGCGGTACCAGCACGCGCCCGCCGACGGAAATCTCCGCGCGACGCGCGTCGGGTGGCACATCAATCGTCGCGGCTACCTTGAGCGAACGCGTGTCGACGATCGAGATCGTGCCGTCCACGCGATTGACGACCCACACCTCGCTCCCGTCCGGTGACACCGCCAGGCCCTCGGCGCCCCTGCCCGTGGGAATCACGACAGGGGGAGTGTTGGCGTCGAGCGAGATCACCGACAGCGTTCCCGCCGCACCTCGGCTGGTGACATACGCCTTTGTCCCGTCCGGACTGAGTCGCACCATGTGACCCTCGCGCCCTCCCGTGGGGTACGTCCGAACTACCTTGCGCCCGACGACATCCACCAGCGCCACGCGATCCGACAGTTCGAGCGTGGCGACGGCGCGTTGGCCGTCCTTCATGAACACGAGGCTGTGCGGCCTCGATTGCGGACCGAGATCGATCCGCCCCGCCTGCCGTCCCTCGGCGACGTCGATCAGCACGAGATGTTGCCCCGGGTTGTCGTTGGGCCCGTATTCACTCGTCAAGGCGTGCCGGCCGTCGGGACTCACGGCCACTTCGTGTGGGATGACCGGTCCAATCGGCACACGCGCCATCTCGATCTTCGTGGCGAGGTCGAACAACGAGATGCTGCCGCCCGTGCGGTTGACGACGAGCAGCGTGCCCTGCTGGCCGCCCTGCGCGATGACAGCAGCGGCCAGCAGCACGACGAGGAATAGCGAGGCGGACAGTCGTGTGCTCATGATTCCCAGGTCCAGAGAACGAAGACGCCCGACGTAGGAC
>JALDXQ010000309.1:0-6464 GCA_032156805.1 Acidobacteriota bacterium | reverse complement strand
CCGCGCGCTCCTCTCGGAGCGCGGCGAAGTCTCCGGTGCCCGCGTGGCGGCCGAGGTGCTCAGCGCCTATCAAGGGCTCGACGACCGGCAGGTCGACGCGTTTCTCGATCGGCTGGCCGATGACTTCTCGGTCGATCCCGAGAAGGTTCGGCAGACGGCGGAGGCTTACCGGCTCGACACGTCGCCGGCCAACCTGCTGGCGTTGCAGCAGGCGGTCGAGGCGCCGCGGCAGGAGTTGTTCCGGCGCTGCAACATGGCGCCGGGAGGTACGGCCGTCCTGGTGGATCTGCGCCAGCGGCTGTTGCGTACGCTGGGCGACCATCCCAATCGCGCTGAGATCGATGCCGATCTGACGCACTTGTTCCGATCGTGGTTCAACCGCGGGTTTCTCACCCTGCAGCGAATCGACTGGCAGACGTCGGCCGTCGTGCTCGAGCGTCTCATCCAGTACGAGGCGGTGCACCAGATTCAAGGGTGGCGTGATCTGAGGCGGCGTCTCGAATCGGATCGGCGCTGCTATGCGTTCTTTCATCCCGCACTGCCGCAGGAGCCGCTGATCTTCATCGAGGTCGCGTTGACGCGCGCCGTCAGCGCCCACGTGCAGCCGCTGCTCGACCCGGACTCGCCGGTCGACGATCCGAGCCGCGCCACGTGCGCGATCTTCTACTCGATCACCAATTGCCAGCAGGGTCTCAGGGGCATTTCGTTTGGCAACGTCCTGATCAAGCAGGTCGTCGAGGATCTGGGCAAGGAGTTTCCGCGCATCAGGACGTTCGCAACGCTCTCGCCCATTCCTGGATTTCGCAAGTGGCTGCAGGACAGGGCCACCACCGCGCCGGGATCCATCTCACGCGCGCTTACGGCGCTGGTCGAGAAAGGTGATGCCGCGACCGCTGCCGACATCAGTGCCACGTCGAGTACTCTTCAGGCGGAAATGATGGAACGGTGCGCGCGCTATCTGATATCCGTGGACGCCGGCGTCGGTGCGCAGGATCCGGTCGCGCGCTTTCACCTCGCCAACGGTGCCCGGCTGGAGCGTCTGAATTGGATGGGTGACACGTCTGCGACCGGACTGGCGCGGTCCTACGGATTGACGGTGAACTACGAGTACCACCTCGCGGCCCTGGAACGGAACCACGACGCCTACGCCAATCAATACCGTGTCGCGTCGTCCAGGGGGTTCCAGCAGCTCACGAGACCGCGCGGCTCAAGTCGTCGATAGCAGGCGCGCGAACGCAATCCACGGCGCAGTCGCGCCAGCGGTCGTTCGAATGAACTGCGTGGCGACCAGGAACAGGCCACCCCACACGGTCGCGGCATGTGGTCGCCCTCGTGTCACGACGTCGTACAGGAGGATGGCGGCGAGCCCGACGTCAGTGAGCACGAAGAAGAGCGGCATGCTTCCAGCGCCCGGAATACGAGCCACACCCGCCGTCACCAGTTCCAACGTCGCGATCAACATCAGGCGCTTGTGCACCTCGGGTTGACGCCGGTAGAAGAGCGCGAGACCGACGAGCACCGGAAACACGATCACCGTGAAGAACGGGACGATCGTGAACGCCAGTCCGATATCGTTCGGCGCACCTGCACTGCGTCTCGCCAGGTCCATCGTCATGGCCATTGCCGCAACGGTCATCGCTGCTGCGAGGATTCCGCCACCGACGCCTGCGCGGCGGTGAAGATCGGTGCGCCGCCTCGCGACGAGGCTGGTCTGCACGACGAGAAACAGCATCCATGCGGTGAACAGCAGGCCATGCGCATGGAACAGCGCGGGAAGTGCTGGCGTCCCGTAGAGCCCTTTGAGGTAGTAGCTGCGCGAGAAGCCGACGAAGACCGCGAAGACCATCAGCAGCGAGATCCCGGTAAAGAAGGCACGCTGCGTTGCCCATCGCGGCGAGGCTGGTCCTTTCGAAACGCCTGCCCGCCTGACTGCTGTCGCCATGACGACGAATGAGAGCACAACCTGGACCGTGGCACCAATCGAAATCACGGCTCCCCGATCAGCGCTTCCTGAAACAGGCGGTCACCACTCAGGATGAATGCGCTGACCTTCGGCAGGCGCAAGGTCAGCGCGGCGGCCGGCAGCGCTCCGCTCAGGAGCCGCACGAGCGCGCGAGTCGCGCGCTGCTGCGGACTCTTGTCCAGGAGCCACCACAACACCACGGCCAGATGCGTCAGGTAGAGGAGTCGCCCCAATGCGGCGGCGACTTCATTTTGTGGGGCGTCCGAGGCGGCGACAACCGCATCCTGGTAGATACGCTGGACCCGCTCGCGCGAAAAGGCGGTCGTGCCCGAGAACAGGCCATCCGGTGCGTTGCTGATCAACACCGGAATCAACGCCGCCAGCGTCTGGCGATGCGGGCGCAGGATCGCGAGACTGGCTTCGAGTGTAAACAGGAATCGATCGCGCCATCGGCCACGCGGCATCGCCGCTGCGCGCTCGACCTGTTCGGTCGAGAGCTGGTCATACAGGGCCAGGACGACTGCCTGCTTGCTGGGAAAATAGCGGTAGAGCAGGCCGACGCTGACATTGGCGCGACCGGCCACGTCGCGCAGCGTGGTGTTGTCGAAGCCGCGTTCGCCAATGAGCTGGATCGCGGTGTCATAGAGACGCTGACGGGCAGCGGCGCCCTGCGCAGTCTCGCCGGCGGGGCGCCCGCGCTTTCTCTTGCCTTTTTGGGTGAACATGTTTACTAATAGTGAACGTGTTCACCAATAATAGTGCAATTCAGCGCATCGTTGGCGTCTGGGCCGGCTCGCGTCCGATCACGCGCAGGGTCTATCTGGCCCACGGCGTCATGCTCGCCGGCATCAAGTATCTCGGCGATGTGGTTCTGATCTACAGCGCCACCGGCACGGTGTGGACACCGGCCGACTACGTGCAGGCCTTCCCTTCGCTCCTGCCGTCACAGTCGAACCCTGCGAGCGCTGGACTCGCGCCCGCCCTGGTGACATGGATGCTGCCGTTCATGGCGGTTGGCGTCACGCTCACCGCGCGGCGAGCGATGGACGCCGGTCTTTCCTGCTGGGTGTCGATCCTGTTTCTCGTCCCGTATGCCAACTATGCGCTCATCGCCACACTGTCTGCGCTGCCTTCACGCCAGCCTCACCCGGAGCATCCGCCCTCGACGCTGTTGCGGATGAGCGATAAGACTGCCCGAGTCTTCGCGGGCGCTGCCGGGGTGTTCGTGGCACTGGCGGCGGTCGGCGTTGGGGTCCGGACCATGCAGTCGTACGGCGGATGGCTGTTCATCGTGACTCCGTTCGCCATGGGGGCCTGCACGGCCTTCCTCTACAACCGATGGCGCGAGGTCACCGTGAGCGAGACCGCATGGCTGGTTATCTGGACGGTCGTTGCGGGAGGAGGCGCCCTCCTCTTCGTGTCGCTCGAGGGATTGATCTGCCTTGCGATGGCGCTACCGATCGCGATTCCGTTTGCGCTGGTCGGCGGCATGGTGGGCCGTTGGGCTGCCACGGGACAGACGTCGCCTGCGATGTTCATGCTGCTGGCGCTCCCGCTCACTGCCGCCACCGAGCCCGCAACCGGACGCGTGGTGCACGAGGTGCGATCGTCCGTGATCGTCAACGCGCCGCCAGATGTGGTCTGGCCTCATGTCGTGGCCTTCCGCGAGATCCCGGAGCCGACTGACTGGGTGTTCCGTGCTGGCGTGGCGTATCCAATCCGTGCGCGGATCGACGGCACCGGCGTCGGCGCCGTGCGCTACTGCGTCTTCTCGACCGGCGCGTTCGTCGAGCCAATCACGCACTGGGAACCGGGTCGCCGCTTGTCCTTCGACGTGATCGAGTCGCCGGCGACGATGACCGAGCTCAGCCCCTATCGCGACGTCTCGCCGCCTCATCTGCACGGCTACCTGCGGTCGCAACGGGGCGAGTTCCGTTTCGTTGATCTCGGCGACGGGCGCACGAGGCTCGAAGGCTCGACGTGGTACGAGATCGAAATGGCGCCGGAAGCGTACTGGCAGATCTTCAGCGATGCGCTGATTCACCGCATTCACCGCCGCGTGCTCGACCACATCAAGGAGGAAGTAGAGCGCGGCTGACTCGGTAAACCGAGGCTGTCGGTTCTACACCGAGGCGCTCGTCAACTAGGGGTTGCTGCAGGACGCAGTCGCCTCAGGGCGGTTGAAGGATGCGTCCGGAGGAAGGGCGGCATCAACACGGCGAACCGCGCTGATCTGGCCGCGGCGGCCGCGGCACTCCTGACTGGCTCGGGCGACAAGGGCAATGCCATGGAGCTCGCAAGGACGCCGTGGACCTTTGCTCAGCTCGCCGACGCGATCGGTCGAGCGACGGGCCGGTCAATCTCGGTCGAGAAGATCACGTCGCAAGAGGCCGGACCGTTCGGATGGCTGTTCGACCTCATCGCGGCCGGTCGCTACGAGCGCGAAACGCCCGACCTCGCGCGACTGAGCGGCCGGCAGCCGACCAGCATGATGACTTCGTCGCGAATGTCGTGCGAACATCGAAGTCGTGATGGCCGGCTGGCTTCTCAAGCGGGAGTCAACGCTCGACGTTGATATCTCGATCGACTCCAACGTCGACGCCGACGATGCCCGCGCCCGGATCCGCTGCCCGTTATGCGAGTGGCAACCTCCCGAATGGAGCCGGTGGTCTTGTCAGCGCACGCCGTCGCCTGAGGGCTTTTTCGGTGGGTGCGGCACGGTGTGGAATACGTTCTCGACACGCGGCCGCTGTCCGGGCTGTCGGTATCAATGGCGGTGGACGAAATGTCTCCGTTGTGACGGTTGGTCGAGGCACGAAGACTGGTACGAGGAACACGACGAGACGGGTTAGATCTGCCATGGCAGGCTACGGCGGGCCCGTGCCTGATTTCTTCGAGCCCTGGTGCGCAGACACCGAGGACGGGAGCCGGTGCGTCCCCGCTCGCCACTTATAGTGAAGGGATGGCGAGCCGTGGCGAATCTGAGACGCTCACCGTAGCGGGACGGGAGGTTACGCTTTCCAACCCCAACAAGGTGCTGTTTCCGCACGCCGGATACACGAAGCTCGACCTTGTCGGCTACTACCTCGCGGTTGCTGAGGGCGCGCTGCGCGCCGCCGGTAATCGACCCAACGTCTTGGTCCGTTATCCGAATGGCACCGACGGAGAGTTCTTCTACCAGAAGCGCGCACCCACCTCCCGCCCGCACTGGATCGATGTCGTCGCGTTGAAGTTTCCGTCGGGCCGCACCGCCGAAGAGATTGTGCCGCGCGACGCGGCGGCGCTCGCGTGGATGGCCAACCTCGCATGTCTCGAACTGCATCCCCACCCGGTTCGAGACGATGATCTGGATCACCCGGACGAACTCCGCGTCGATCTCGATCCCGTTCCCGGCGTGGAGTGGTCGCAAATCCGCACGGTCGCTGGCATCGTCAAAGCCACGCTTGCTGATCTCGGTCTCGTCGGCTGGCCGAAGACATCGGGATCGCGAGGCATACATATCTACGTGCGCATCGAACGGCGGTGGACGTTCACCGAAGTCCGGCGCGCGGCGCTGGCGTTCGCGCGAGAGGTCGAACGGCGTGCCCCTGACCTGGCGACGAGCAAGTGGTGGAAGGAGGAACGGCACGGCGTGTTCATCGACTACAACCAGAACGCCAAGGACCGCACGATCGCTGCCGCGTATTCCGTGCGGCCCAAGCCTGATGCACGCGTGTCGGCGCCGCTTTCGTGGAAGGAGATCGAGGCGTGCGAGCCCGGCGACTTCACGCTGAAGACGATGCCGGATCGATTTACGCGCATCGGCGATCCGCATTCGACGATGGACCAGCATGCCTGCTCGCTCGACACCTTGCTGGAGCTGTCGGCGCGTCACGCGAAGGAGGGCCTCGGCGATGCGCCATGGCCTCCGCATTATCAGAAACAGGCCGACGAGCCGCCACGTGTTCAACCGTCGCGTCGCCGCGTGCCCAAGCGTCCGCTCATCGAAATCGGCCGTGCCGAACGGAAGGAAGACGCCCTCGCCGGGCTCGAGCGCTGGCGGGCCCGTCATCCGGACGCTGCCGCGCATCTGCAGCCGGCTGATGTGCTCGTGGACGCAATGCGCGGACGGTTTCACACATGGACACGGATTCGCGTCAACCTGCAGAACGTGCCGGAGGATCTGCGGCCGTCCCAGGAACCTCTCGACCCTGACGAGGAAGTTGGCGGCTGGGGCAAGTGGCCACCCGGTTCACGATGACCCGGTAGATTCGGTCTCCCCCGAGATTTGACAGCTTTTTGCGCGTCCAAGTCCCTAAAATAGCGGGGACTCGGAGGCATGGTGATCAGGTCGCGAATCATTCTCGTGGTGGCGCTGACGGTGGTGCTTGCACTACCAGGCCCGGCAACTGCGGATCAGCGTCTCGTCCAGGCTGCCGCACGCGCGGACATCGCTGCGGTGCGCCTGCTGCTGCGCGAGCGAGTGGAGATCAACGCCACGGACGCGGATGGGTCAACCGCT
>JALDXQ010000308.1:0-6503 GCA_032156805.1 Acidobacteriota bacterium | reverse complement strand
CGGTATACCAGCTTGGCCGCGGCAACGACCCCGTGATCGTCGTCGGCAGCATCTTCCCGGCGGTGGCCTTTAACATCGGTATGTCTCCATCAAGAGATAGAACCTTCGAACAGTACAATGCGGTCCTGAAAGAGGTCAACGAGGGTAATTCACGAGGGCCTATGACTCCACGAGCGACAGCGGAAATCGACACGATTCGCCTCGGATCGGATCTCCTTCTCTCCTCGTCGCGTCTAAAAGGCGCCCGCGTCGGCGTGGTCTGCAATCACGCCTCCGTCGATCGCGGTTTCCTGCACATCGTCGACCGGCTCGGATCGGCGCCTGATGTGACGCTGGCGGCCATTTTCGGACCGCAGCACGGGTTCAGGTCGGACGTACAGGACAACATGATCGAGACGCCGCACACCAGCGACTCGACGCGCCGTGTACCCGTGTATTCCCTCTACAGTGAGACGCGCGAGCCGACAGCCGAGATGCTCGCGGAACTCGATGCGCTGATCATCGACCTGCAGGACATTGGCGCGCGCATCTACACCTACATCTACACGATGGCCAACTGCCTGCGCGCGTGCGCGAAGCATCGCGTCCCGGTCATCGTCTGCGACCGGCCGAACCCGATCAACGGCCATGATGTCGAAGGGGCGCTCCTCGTCAAAGAATTCGAATCGTTCGTCGGGCAATTCCCCATCCCGATGCGTCACGGCATGACCATCGGCGAGATCGCGCGGTTGTTCAACGAGCATTTCCAGTTGGGTGCAGCGCTCGAGATCGTGAAGATGGAGGGCTGGGAGCGTCAGATGTATGCGGACGCGACCGGCCTGCCGTGGGTGATGCCGTCACCCAACATGCCGACGCTCGACACGGCGGTCGTCTATCCAGGGACCGTCCTCTTCGAGGGCATCCTCATCTCCGAAGGTCGCGGCACGACGCGGCCGTTCGAGCTGATTGGCGCGCCATGGATCAACGCAGAGGATTTCGCTCGCCGGATGAACGCGCTCGATCTGCAAGGCGTCTACTTCCGGCCGGCTGTCTTCGAGCCGACGTTCCAGAAGCACGCGAAGCAGACGTGCGGCGGCTGCCAGATCCACATCACCGATCGCCGCGAGTTCCAGCCGGTGCTGGTGGGCGTGGCGCTCATCGCCATGTTCCATCAGGTCGATCCCGAACGCTTCGCGTGGCGGCAGCCTCCGTACGAGTATGAACACGACAAGATGCCGATCGACATCCTCGCCGGCTCAGAGGAGCTGCGTCGTCAAATCGAAGCCGGCATGGACGCGCGCACAATCGCTGCCGGTTGGCGACAAGATGAGGAAGCGTTTCGGACGCTGCGGCAACCGTTTCTGTTGTATTGAGCCTCGCACCATCAAAGCCGAGAGCCCAAAGCCAAAAGCCCAGAGTCTTCACGATCGCGTCTTCGCGATGCCCGGCGCCTTCATCTCCTGCGGCGTCGGCGGCAACAGGTGATGCTCGGTCAGGTGTGTCCTCAGCAACGCGAACGCCTGCTCCGGCGAGTTCACGCGTTGAATGAGATCAATGTCTCCCGCACCGATGGCGCCCCACTCGGCCATCGGCTCGAGGCTCAGGATCGGATCCCAGTATTCGGATCCGTACAGGATGATCTGAATCTGCTTCGCGAGTTTCTCGGTCTGCATCAGCGTCAGGATCTCGAACATCTCGTCGAGTGTCCCGAACCCGCCGGGAAAGATCACCAGTGCCTTGGCGAGATAGGCAAACCAGAACTTGCGCATGAAGAAATAGTGGAACTCGAAGTGCAGCCCTTCGGTGATGTAGCGATTGGCGCCCTGCTCGAACGGAAGACGGATGTTCAGTCCGATCGTTTTTCCACCGGCGTCGGCAGCACCGCGATTGGCCGCCTCCATGATCCCGGGGCCGCCTCCGGACGTCACGACAAAGCGATGATGCTGCGTGTCGAGTGACATCGACCACTCCGTGAGCATGCGGGCGAGCACGCGCGCGTCCTCGTAGTACCGGGACCACTCGACGGCCTTCCGGCTGCGCTCCAGGTGTGGATTCGGTGCGCCACCCACACCGGAGTTGAAGCGGCGCTCGAGACGCTCGAGCGCTTCACGCGCCTGTTCCGGACTATGGATCCTCGCGGAGCCGAAAAAGACGACCGTGTCCTGAATGTTTTCTGCCTTGAAACGGCGGAGCGGCTCGAGATACTCGGCGAGGATGCGAAGCGGCCGTGCCTCCTCGCTCTCGAGAAACTCCGGACTCCTGTATGCCAGCGGCTGCGATTGCATTGGATGATTCTATCGGCTCTGGGCTCTCGACTTTCGGCTCTGGGCATGGCCGCTCCAGATTTGGGACAATGTGTATCTCCATGCGCGAGTTCACACACAGCCTGAGCATCGAGGCACCTCCGGGAGCGGTCCTCGACGCCTTCTTCGATCCCGACTCGCTTGCGGCGTGGTGGCGTGTGAAGCGATCGCTCTGCGTCGCACGACCGCTTGGTGTGTACGCGGTCGAATGGGAACCGACCGAGTTCCGTGACGAGATGTTCGGCCGTCTCGGCGGCGCGTTTCGAGGAACGGTGATCGAGTTCAAGCCCGGTCGCGAGTTCTTCCTTGCCGATCTCTACTGGCTTCCTCCGGAAGGTGAGCCGGTCGGCCCAATGGCGCTCGAGGCCACCTGCACGCAGCACGGCGACAGCACCACGCTCCACGTCAAGCAGTCCGGGTGGGAAGACAGCCCTCGCTGGTCGCGCTACTACGATCTGATCGCCACGGCATTCACGGGTGCGCTGGAGGAGATGAAGAAGCACGTCGAGCGCACGTGGAGAGAGTAAACGGAGTTGACGGAGACAACGGTACGTGATCGGCTCCCTAGACGCGCTGCAGCTTCACGAAATTCGTCGGCCCGGGACCGAGACTCGTTGACACGCTGACGAACGCGATCACGGATCCCGGTTCGAGCAACTGGCGGGCAACGAGCTCCTCGGCGAGGCGACTGGCCGCTTGCGCCACATCATCACCGAGCTCGGTCAGTATCGGCATCGCACCCCACGACAGCGTCAGTCTGCGCGTCACCTCGGCTTGATCCGAGGCGGCAATAATCGGGACGCTAGGGCGCAGTGCCGCCAACACTCGCGCCGTCGTTCCGCCATGCGTCAGCGCGACGATCGCTCTGGCGTCTCCGCGCTCAGCCAGCGTCACTGCCGCTTCGCACACTGCGTGCTGATGCCCGCCGAGCAGGCGCGCGCGATCCAGTGGCGATCGACTCGGCGGCATCGACTCCGCTTCGCGGATCACGAGATCGAGCGTCTGCACGGCACGCACCGGGTACGCACCGGCTGCTGTTTCCCCCGCGAGCATGATCGCGTCCACACCATCATCGACGGCATTGGCGGCGTCGCTGACTTCGGCCCGCGTGGGACGCGGCTCGGTCCGCATCGACTCGAGCACCTGCGTCGCAACGATGACCGGAACCTCGAGCGTCCGCGCCCAGCGCGTCACTTCTTTCTGAATGCGAGGCACGCGTTCGAGCGGGAGCTCGAGGCCGAGGTCGCCGCGAGCCACCATGACGGCATCGCTTTCCGTGATGATCTCTTCCAGCCTCGCGATCGCTTCAGGACGCTCGAGCTTGGCGACGAGCGGAATGCTGGTCCCACCTGCCTTGCGCATTTCCTCGCGCGCCTGCCGCAGGACGGCCACGCTCTGCACGAAGCTCAGCGCCACGAAGTCGACGCCGGCACGCACACCAAAGTGCAGGTCCTCGACGTCTTTGGCGGTGAGACCGGTGGTGGGCAGCTCGACGCCCGGCACATTGATGCCCTTGTTTTCACCGAGCGGCCCGCCGTCGACGATCTCGGTCGCGATCTCACTGCCGGTGACACGGACGACGCGCAATTCAAGGCGGCCGTCGTCCAATAAGAGTGTGTCGCCGGGATGAACCGCGCGCGGCAAATCGGCGTAGGTCGTCGATACCCTGCTCGAGTCGCCTTCGAAGTCGCCAACGGCGATGGTGAAGGGGTTGCCAGGCGTGAGCGTTACTGGCCCGCCCCCCCGCAGCTTCCCGGTGCGAATCTTCGGACCGCTCAGGTCCTGGAGCAAGGCCACGATCCGGCCCGTGTCCTTCGAGGCCGCGCGCACCTTCTCGATCGTCGCTGCGTGGCTGGCGTGGGTACCGTGAGAGAAGTTCAACCGGAAGACGTCGACACCGGCCGTCACCAGTTCGCGGATGACGGCATCGCTGGCCGACGCGGGACCGAGAGTGGCAATGATTTTCGTTCGGCGCACGCCGACATTGTGGCAGTTCTCCGTCTCGATTCGGAGAATTCGGCTCATTTATTGTTCGGGTGTTTTCGAAGTACCCTTGATCAGTGGAACCACTCCAACGCTGGCTCGACGCCGCCTTGCGGGACGCCGATCGACGGGAACTGCCGGCGCTCCGCCCGCTGCTCGAAACCCTTTCACGCTCGACCGCGCTTCTCCGCCAGGCCGACTGGGACCTGGAAGCAACCGATCAGTCCGAGCCTTCATCGACACATGTCCGTTGAGCCGCGCACACTGGCCGACCTTGGCCGCCTGCTGAAATCGCATGAGCTGACGGCTGAAGCGGCGACGCGCGAGTGCCTGGCACGCATCACCGAGCGGAACCGATCGATCAACGCCTATATCACCGTCCTGAAGGACGAGGCGCTGGAGCAGGCCAGGCAAGCCGACCGGGAGATCGCTGAAGGCTCTTATCGCGGGCCTCTTCACGGCATCCCGATTTCACTCAAGGACCTCATCGACCTGCGCAACACGCCGACAACGGCCGCCTCTCGTGTCCGGGACGGGCATGTGGCGCGACGTGACGCGACGGTGACAGGGCGACTGCGTCAGGCCGGGGCGATCTTCGTCGGCAAGACGAACCTGCACGAGTTCGCGTTGGGGACAACCAACGAGGACTCGGCGTACGGTCCGGTCATCCATCCGCTCGATGACACGCGTTCGCCCGGAGGATCCTCGGGCGGGTCGGCCGCATCGATCCTTGCCGGCATGGCCTACGCATCAATCGGCACGGACACGGGTGGGTCGATCCGCATCCCCTGCTCTGCCTGCGGGTTGGTCGGACTGAAACCGACGATCGGAGAGTTGCCGACCGACGGCCTCGTTCCTCTGAGCGAGACGCTGGATCACGTGGGTCCGATGTGCCGTTCCGTCGAAGACACCGCCCTTCTCTACGGAGTGCTGCGAGGCGTCGCAAATCCGAGTGTGCCCGCAGCACGTGCGGTGAGTGGCCTGCGGTTCGGCATTCCCAGGCCGTACTTCTTCGACCTCCTCGATACTCAAGTCGCCGCCCGCTTTGACGAGGCGTGCCAACGGCTCCGCTCCGCCGGCGCGATGCTCGATGATGTGGCCATTCCCCACACGAAAGAGATCGGCGCAATCTACGTGCACATCGCGCTGCCCGAGGCAGCGGCGTACCACGCAACGACGCTCGAAGGCCGTCCGCAGGACTACACGGAAAATGTACGTCTCCGGTTGGAAATGGGACGCTACATCCTTGCAGAGGATTACGTGCGTGCGCAGCGCGGTCGTCAGCGACTCACACGCGACGTCAGAGAGGCACTGAACGGACGTGACGGGCTGCTGCTGCCCTCGATGCCCGTTCCCGCCACGAAACTCGGCGTCCCCACCGTCTCGCTTGGCGGCACCGAGGAGACGGTCAGAAACATCACCTTGCGGCTGACGCAGCTTTTCAACATCACGGGGCATCCGGCGATCTCGCTGCCGTGCGGAACGACGGATGAGGGGTTGCCGGTGGGCCTGCAGATCGTTGGCGTCAGGAACCGCACCCCGGAACTGCTCGACGTGGCTGCCGCTGTCGAGAAGGCACTCGCTGTTCCGTGTTAGCGCCGTTCTTTCACGCGTGGGAGCGCAGGCTCGCGTCTGTCACCAAGGACCGGGTCGTCCGCCCGTTCGAGTGGGGACTCGATTGGATTGCCCCGAACGGACACAACCAGTCACAGCCGGAAGAGCGTGTCGTGGCCTGGGTCAACGAGGCAATGCAGGACACCGCTGCGTTCTTCGACCTCCCGGCGACCACTGACTACGACTTCACCGACGCCTCACCCGAGTTGCGCAAACAAGGAGAGGCCGGCACGCTTCGTTTTCCAAGCGCCGTCGTCACTCCGCATCCCGAGAACAACATAGTGGTCGGCCGCTGGTTTCCGGCGGCCGGCGAGCCACCGCTCGGGACGCGCGCCGGCCGTGGGCGTGCCGTGATCGTGATGTCACAGTGGAATGCGGATAGTGAGGGGCACATCGGGCTCTCGAAGCTGCTCGCGCGGTTCGGCGTCTCCGCGCTGCGACTGAGCCTGCCCTATCACGACGCGCGCATGCCGCCTGAGTTGACGCGTGCGGACTACATCGTCAGCTCGAACATCGTCCGCACCGTGCAGGTGTGCCGCCAGGCGGTACTCGACGCGAGGCGCGCGGTGGCGTGGCTGTCAGCGCAAGGCTTCGAGCGGATCGGCATCCTCGGCACGAGCCACG
>JALDXQ010000307.1:0-6525 GCA_032156805.1 Acidobacteriota bacterium | reverse complement strand
ACGCGCGTCGTCGACAGGCTCTGGTCTCCGGCGGGACGGCCCGTTTTCGAGGCGTTGCCGTCGATCGATGCTCGCCAGTTCGCCACGTCCACGATCTCGATCGCGATGGCGCCTTCCGGGCACGCACCGACGCAGGCAGGCGTCTCTCCGACCGACAGGCGGCCGTGGCACATGTCGCACTTGCCCACCACGCCGCGCTCGGGGTTGTACTGCGGCACCCCGTACGAACAATTCCACGTGCAGTACTGACAGCCGATGCAGGCGTCCGCGCTGTGGCGAACGATGCCGGTCACGGGGTCTTTCGAGTACGCGTCGACGGGACAGCCCTGCAGGCAGGTTGGCTCGAGACAGTGGTTGCACCCCATCGAGAGGTACGACCGCGACGTCATCGGGAACCAGCCGCCTTCGATTTCACGCACGCGCCGCCAGTTGATCGACGCGGGATTGCCGTTCTGCTCGTTGCAGGCCACGACGCAGCACTTGCACCCGATGCACTTCCCCATGTCGACGTGGAAGCGGTACTGCTCACCCGGGCCGGGGGCACGCTGCGGCATGCGGCTCTCGTTTGGGGTCGGCAGCACGCGCAGCATCTGACGGCTTCGCTTGGTCAAAGCGAAGGTGACGTCGTCTTCTTTCACACGTGTCAGCAGCGGCAGCGTCGACATCCAGGCGACTCCACACCAGCACGAAAGCTCGTCATGGAGCGCAGGAAATACTCATGGTCCGGTTGCAGCCGGACACAACGTCGACTCAGGTCCGGCTGAAGCCGGACACGACGTCGGACGCGACGGGTGGCGTGCGCTGAATGCTCGATCTCACCTGGACCGAGCGCGACGCCTGAAGACAGGGCCAGCGAACTGGCAGAGAGATGCGCGCGGCCGGGCACGCACCGATCTCGAAGATACACGTCCGGCGTGAACGGCACAAGAGGGTGGGTGGCTACGGAGATGTCAGTGAGTTGGGTGAATCACACAATTCTGTCCGAACGAGATCTTTGCCGCTAACGAGCTGAATCGACAAGCTTTGATCCGAAAACGTGGTGACAGGATCTCGCCGACCCGAAGAGACAATCCTGCACGGTCGGCGCCTAACAGGGCGCTTTCGACTCTTCATCTGAGCGAAGAAAGAGTGCCTACGGAAATGTCTCACGGTCGATCTGACCGAACAGACTTGTCGGCATGTTGAATCCACTCCCGGGGCACCTCTCACCATCGATTGCCCGCATGTACACCGCGACGCCTGCGTGAAAACACGTGATGGCACGCGACGGAACGCACCTTGCTCAGTGCCCGATCGTGCGGTGAGCACGCCTCACCAGAGACTGGCCACGTCGCCTCCCCAGTCGGGATCAACCGATTCGTTTCAGAAGGGAGACTGTGCGTGGCCCGTTCACATTGTGTGACGGCCGGCCTCCTGGCCGCGCTCGTCGCAGCATCCACTACGATCACGGCGCAGGTCGCCGTACCCGCCGAGAACAACGCACCACAGGCAACGCAGACACCACCGCCTGTCACTCAACCTGCTCCTGCACGACCATCGCGACCACCTGTCTTCAATCGCGCCAACGAGGTGATGCCGTCGTGGTTGCGTGTGCGCGGCGAGTTCCGTGAGCGCATCGAGGGATTCAAGAGCGCCAATTTCATCGAGGGACGCGACGACACCTACGCGCTCACGAGATTCCGCTTCAACGTCGCCGTCACGGCCAACCGGCATCTCTCGTTTCAAGCCAACCTTCAGGACGCGCGCGTCGCGGACAAGGAAGTGGGTCCGACGACGGCTCCCTTCAGAGGGCCGTTCGATCTCCGCACGGCATTCGCGGACGTCGGCGACGCCAAGGCGAGCGTCGCGTTCAGGCTCGGACGGCAGGAGCTGGTCTACGGCGAGTCACGGCTGCTCGGTTCGTTGCCGTGGGTGAACACCGGCCGCAGTTGGGACGCGGCCAAAGTGATTCTTCGCACGCCGATGTTCCAGGTCGACCTGTTCGGCGCATCGCTCGTGCGCAGCCTTCCCGACGACTTCGACAAGAGCGGCAACGGCAATCGACTCGCCGGTGCCTACGCCTCCTCAACCACGCTCGTGCCGCGCGCAACGGTCGAGCCGTATGTGTTCTGGCGCCGCGACGTGAATCTCCGGAGTGAACTGGGAGCGATCGGCACGCTCTCGCAGACGACCGTCGGGACACGAATCGCCGGCCAGCTGCCGGCGCGACTCGACTACGGCGTCGAGATGGCACTGCAGCGAGGCGGACTCGAGCAGGACTCGGTCAACGCCTGGGCAGGGCACTGGCAGATTCGTTCGTCGCTCCCCGGATGGGCGGGACCCAAGGTGACCTCCGAGTACAACTTCGCAACCGGAGACGAGAGCCCGCTCGACGGCACGCGGCAGACCTTCGATCAGCTCTATCCGACTGGTCACGACAAGCTCGGGCTCTCCGACCAGGTCGGCTGGCGCAACATCCATCACATCCGCGAAGGCATCGAGATCACACCGATCAAGGCCACGCCAATCTCGCTGAACTATCACTCGTGGTGGCTGGCCAGCCGGAACGACGGTCTTTACGCAGCCAGTGGTGCGCTGCTCGTGCCTCGCGTGCCCACCGGTGCGATCGACACGCACGTCGGGCAGGAGCTCGACGTGCAGATCACGCGTGCCATCACCCCGTATTTGCAACTCGGTGTTGGCTACGCCCACATCTTCAACGGCGCATTTCTCGAACAAGCCACGCCCGGCGCGTCCTACAGCCATCCCTACGTGATGGCGACCTACGTGTTCCTGGCGGACAAGTGAGGACTCGCATGACAGCCGAGCAAAAGCTCCTCGTTCAGACAACGTTCGCCAAGGTCGTTCCCATCGCGGATACGGCCGCGGCGCTCTTTTACGGCCGGCTCTTCGAGATCGATCCGGCGTTGAGGCCGCTCTTCAAGGGCGATCTCGTCGAGCAGGGCCGCAAGCTGATGCGGATGATCGGAGTCGCCGTCAATGGGCTCGATCGTCTGGATCAAATCGTTCCAGCGGTGCAGCAACTCGGGGTGCGGCACGTGGCCTACGGCGTGAAGGACGAACACTACGCCACCGTCGCCGTGGCGCTGCTGTGGACACTGGAACAAGGGCTGGGTGCGGACTTCACCCCGGAAGTCCGGAGTGCCTGGACCGCGGCCTACACCCTCCTGGCCGAGACGATGAAGACGGCCGCCGCTACGGCGGCCGCCTGAGATCGGCGCTGATGCGGAGTCTCGCCACAGCCACGGCTCTTGATCGGTCCTGGAGCCAGGAGCCTGCGCACGCTCCAGTCGCATCACCGGTCGATGCCCGCGACACGCTGGTCGTGATTGGCAACGGCATGGCCGGCCATCGCCTGTGCCGGGAGCTGGTGAGACTCGGCGCACGCAGCCGCTATCGCATCGTTGTCTTCGGTGAGGAGACGACCCCGGCGTACGACCGGGTCCACCTCACCGAGTTCTTCAGTGGACGGCGCGACGGCGATCTGCTGCTCGCCCCGACGTCCTGGTACGACGATCACGGCATCGACCTTCGTCTCGGCGATCCTGTCGTCGAAATCGACCGATCTGCGCGCACCGTTCGGTCGGCGTTGGGCGCTGAGACGACATACGCCGAGTTAGTGCTGGCCACCGGGTCGTCGCCGTACGTCCCGCCGATCGGGGGCGCAGGACTGAGCGGCGTGTTCGTCTACCGGACGCTGGGCGATGCGCATGCCATTCGCAATCGAGCGCGGACGGCGCGCACGGCGGCCGTCATCGGCGGCGGGCTGCTCGGGCTCGAAGCGGCCCGGGCACTGCAGCAAATGGGGGTCGAGATCCTGATCGTCGAGGCGGCGGCGGCCGTGATGCCGACGCAACTCGATCAGGCCGCGGGAAAAGAACTGGAGCGACAGATCGCCGCGCTCGGCATACGCGTTGAAACCGCCGCCATTACGAAACGCATCGACGCTGACGGACCCCGGCGCCGTCTCGTGTTCGCGGACGGTGCGACGGCGACGGTCGATATGGTGGTCATCGCGGCCGGAGTTCGTCCCCGCACGGACCTCGCCGTGAAAACCGGGCTGGCCTGTTCGCCGGCGGGCGGAGTCGTCATCGACGACCAGCTGAGAACGTCGGACCCGCACATATCCGCCATCGGCGAGTGTGCCTCGCATCAGGATCAGATCTGGGGTCTCGTCGCACCGTCGTACGCGATGGCGGACGCGTTGGCCAGCAACCTGATGGGGACCGCCGCGTCATTCTCGGCGGCTGCACCGCCGACACGACTCAAGTTGCTGGGCGTCGACGTCGCAACCGTTGGCGAGCCCCTCGAACGGGGCACGACCGTTCAGTATCAGTCCGACGGCGTGTATCGGCGCGTGCGGTTCGAGCGCGGACGATGCGTGGGCGCGCTCGCTGTGGGCGAGTGGCCGGAATTCAGCCGCATCCAGGACGCCGTGGTTCGTCGAGCACGAGTCTGGCCCTGGCAAGTAACCCGCTTCGAGCGCACCGGCGCGCTATGGGCGAACCAGGACGCGGCAGCCCCCGCGCTGTGGCCGGCTGACGCCGTCGTGTGCAACTGCCTGTCCGTGACCCGCGGAGCCATTTCGGCGGCCTGTGCCGGCGGCGCAGTCACCGTCGATGCCGTGGCCGAGCGAACCGGAGCCTCGACGCTCTGCGGATCGTGCCGGCCGCTCATCAACGAGATCGTCGGTGTCAGTGCCCCCTCGTCTGCACCGCACTGGGGCCTGCTGGGCGTGTCGGCCGCTGCCCTCGCGATGATCGCCACGATCGTCTTCTCCACACCTGTGCCCTTCAGCGAATCGGTCCAGCAGTCATTTCACGTGGACGTCTTGTGGCGGGACCACACGCTTCGACAGGCGAGCGGCTTCTCGTTGTTGGCGCTGACGCTCATGGCCTCACTGCTGACGCTCCGCAAGCGATGGTCGCGGATCACGAGCGGCAGTTTCGCGACGTGGCGAACGGCGCACGCCGTGATCGGTGTGTTGACCCTCGCGGTGCTGGCCATGCACACCGGACTGCGCTTGGGTGACAACGCGAATCTGGCACTGATGGCGAGCTTCGGCGTGTTGAACATCGTCGGCGCCGCCGCCGGTGGAGCCACAGCGCTGGAGCGCACGTGGGCACCGGTCCTCGGCATGCGCTGCCGTCGCGTGCTCGTCGCAGCGCACATCCTGGCGATCTGGCCGCTGCCGGTGTTGATCGTGATGCACGTCGTCTCTGTCTATTACTTCTGAGAATGTGGCTCGCAACGGTTACTGGTTGGGATGGGGCGCGATGGTGGTGACAGGTTCGTTGTACCTGACCGCCGTGCTGACGACCGAGACGGTTGGAAGCAAGACGATGTTTCTGCCGGGCGAGACGACGAGCGGACACCATCAGATTGAAGCTTCGTGCGCCAGCTGCCACACGCCGTTCCAGGGCGTGACCAACGCGGCCTGCCTGACGTGTCACGGCGAAGAACTGACAGCAGTGGACGATTCACACCCACGCAGCAAGTTCACCGATCCGCGGAATGCCAACCTGCTCACACGGATCGATGCGCTCTCCTGTACGACGTGTCACCTCGAGCACAAGCCGGCCATGACACGGGCCATGGGCGTCACGCTGCCCGATGACTATTGCTACACCTGCCACGCCGACGTCGGGAAGGACCGGCCCAGCCACAACGGTATGTCGTTCGACAGCTGCGCGAGCGCGGGCTGTCACAACTACCACGACAACACCGCGCTGTACGAAGACTTTCTCGCCGGCCACGGCAGCGAGCCCGATGTGCGGGATCGCGGGCAGGTGGCTGTTCGCTCGCTGCTCGATCGACTGCGTCGGCGTGGAGCGGTTCCGCGAGAAGGACTCGCCTCCCTCCCCTCGGATGCTCCGTCGACAGTTCGCATCGAGACTGCTCGTCTGAAGGATTTGGAGGCGACCAGCCATGCACAGGCCGGCGTCAATTGCACCGGGTGTCACGCGGGCGAGTCCGGCCCTGGTGCCCGGCGATGGGTGAATCGGCCGAGCGAGCGGGCGTGCGCAACCTGTCACGACGGAGAGGTGAAGGGGTTCCACGAGGGCAAGCACGGCATGCGGCTGGCCAGCGGGCTGGCGCCGATGCGGCCAGCTCTGGCGCGTCTCGCGATGAAGCCTGCGGCGCGCGATCGCGATTTGTCCTGTGCGTCGTGCCATTCGACACATGACTTCGACACGCGCCGGGCGGCGGTGACCGCCTGCCTCGAGTGCCACGACGATGGCCATTCGCGGGCATACGAGCTGTCGCCGCATTACACCTTGTGGCTGCGTGAACAAGGAGGCAGTGCCCCCGCCGGAACTGGCGTGTCCTGCGCGACGTGTCATCTTCCGCGGCGTCGATCGCGCGAGAACGGAGCCGAGATCGTGGCCGTGCAGCACAACCAGAACGCGAACCTTCGACCCAACGAGAAGATGACCCGGACCGTGTGCCTCGACTGCCATGGCCTGGAGTTCTCGTTGAGTGCGTTGGCCGACTCGCAGCTCGTGGCAACCAACTTCAGAGGCA
>JALDXQ010000306.1:0-6569 GCA_032156805.1 Acidobacteriota bacterium | reverse complement strand
GGCGCTTCCGGGCGCGACGCGAAGACAATTGCTGACAATTCTCTGTGCCTCGGCGCCTCCCTGTGTCGTATGGTATCGGCGCAGGAGAGAGCCATGCCTCGACGAACCGTGACGTGCATCCTCATGGGTCTCGTACTCTCGGCCAGCGTTGTCGGCCAGTCGTCCAAACCAACGTGGTCCGTGCCGCGGATGCCGGACGGCCGCCCCGACTTCCAGGGCGTCTGGGCCAACAACGGCATGACGCCGCTCGAGCGGCCGAAGCAGTTCGGCCTGCGTACCACCATGACCGACGCCGAGCTCGCGGACGTGAAGAAGCGCGCGACTGCGATGATGGACGGCGGCGACGCGTTCTTTGCCGACGAGCTCTTCACCGCCGCGCTCGAGGGCAAGACCAGGTTCAGCTCCAGCGATACGCAAGTCGGCAACTACGACCAGACGTGGTTGTCCGAACGCGTGTGGGACAACCGCACCTCGCTCATCATCGACCCGCCGGACGGCCGGATTCCAACCCCGGCACCGGGCGCGGCCGAACGCGCACGCGTGCAGGCTGCTGCTCGGCAGGGGAGAGGTCCGGCCGATGCTCCCGAGGATTTGTCACTCGGCACCCGCTGTATCAGCTATGGCACGCCGAACATCCGCGCAGGCTATCAGAGCTACTTCGAGATCACGCAGGGCCCTGGCGTCCTCGCGCTGCGCGCCGAGATGATTCACGACGTGCGCATCTTCTCGATCGATGGCGCGCCGCACATCTCGCCGGTGATCCGCCAGTATCACGGTGACTCGCGCGCCCGGTGGGACGGTGACACGCTGGTCGTGGACACGACCAACTATGTCGCCAACGCCACGCGAGTGGGCGCCTCCGAGAATTTGCACACCGTCGAGAAGTTCCGGCGAGTGTCGGCTGACACGCTCGAGTACTCCGTCACCTTCGACGACCCTTCAGTGTGGTCGCGCCCGTGGACGCTGATGATTCCCCTCAAGATGACCGGTGAGCGGATGTTCGAGTACGCCTGCCACGAGGGGAACTACGGCCTCGAGGCGATCCTCCGCGGAGCGCGCGAGCAGGAGAAGCAGTCCACGCGATAACCGTGACCAGAGCGCAAGCCGCGCCAGGCGTGCGAAAGCCAGGCCCTCGCCCGGCTATTCCAACTCGGCTTTCGCCATTGGGTTATTGCAGGGGAATGCGGGACAAGTTGCGCTGTGTCGTGCCGCGATAGATTGGATTCAGCGTGTATAAGACACAGGCTCATGCGCGACCGAGGAGCCTTTTCACCGCACCCGCTGCTCGTCCCTTGGTACGCGGCCACAGGCGGCGCCACTTCCGAGCCACGGATTCGACTGGAAAGCGGCGCCTATTGTAATTCTGGCGCCACCATCCATCCCCCTTAGGATTGAAGAGGGCAGCATCGGTCCGACGGAAGAACCCCGTGGTGTCGACCACCTCCACCAGGCCGAACATCTCGTCGTCCTTCAAGAAATCGAACAGATGCCTGATGGTGGGAATATGCACATCGTCGACGACCAACAGGCCACCTGGCTCGATGTGAGGATAGAGATAGTAGTATTCGAGATCAGGAAACGGATATCCATGTGGTCCGTCGATCAGCGCGAACTGGAGCGGCTCCGTGAACTCGTATCGCGGGAGCGTGACCTGGGTCGGCCCCTCGACGTATTCGACCGTCGCCGAGTTGAACAGTGGCGAGTCGCGGACGGCCGTAATGCTGTGGTTGTCACCCTCAGCCGCAAACACGCTGTGCCGGCGACTGACGTGCGACAACAGCAGCGTGGTCTTGCCTGATCCTGTCTCTACCGACCTGTGGATACCGCGACCCTTCGTGAGCCGTGCGATCGCGTTCAGGACGCGCATGCTCACGCTGCCGGCCAGATGCCAGTCTTTCGGGAGCGCGTCGATCTCCCGGATCAGCTCGTCGATTGATCGGCTCGCCGACGCAGGAGCCGCAGTCGTTTCCGAGATCATGGTTACACGATAGCCTTTCCGATCGCGTGAACGTCAAACCCGATCGTCTGTAGGTTCGCATGCGGAAAGATGTTGGTTCCGTCGAAGGTGAACACCGGTTTCTCCATACTCTTGTAGATAGCCTCGAAGTCCAGCTCGAAGAACTCATCCCATTCGGTCACCGCCGGCAGGGCATACGTACCTGCTGCGGCACGATACACATTCGGCTCGCACGCACCCTGGTTTCAGCTCGCGGCGGCCGAGGCCGGTTGCTCGCCGTAGTCCGTCCAGATCATCTCGGGCGATACCCGCGATCGGAGATGCCCAACTCCGCATGCTCCGACAGCCGAGCGCTGCCGACATCAATTGCCGGCGGCTCTCGCGTGTCGTTCGTATCCTTCTTGAACGCGAGGCCGAGCACGGCAATCCGCTTGCCTGCGATCGTGTTGAACATCGTGTGGACCATCTTACGAACGAACCGCGTCTTCTGCCAGCGATTGATCGAGTGATCATTACTCAGCGGCCTCGTCCAAGCCATGGTGCTCGCACAATTGACGAGGTTGACAATGTCTTGAGGCGTGCCGGTGACCGTTTTGATCGAGAAGAAGATTGCGCGCCGATCCTTGGCGAACCGCAGCGCATGTAACTGGATTTGAATCACGATTTCACACGTCGAGCTCGTCTACACCTGGGCCCCTATGCGTCGCGCGCGAGCTCGTCCAGCCGCGTCTTTATCTCGTTCGAGAGAGGCATGTCGACGAATACGAGGTTGTATCGCCTCGCAGCGGAAACGGAAGCATGAATCCAGATGCATGCTCTATCCGTAGTCCTCTGATTCGTTACCCTGCGGCGAGGAGCCCTCACGCTTCCGGCCGTCAGCTGTTTCGCTCTTGGAGGCGTCTTCTAGCGGAGTAGCATCCTTTCGCCTTTCTCTTGGCACAGCCCGCTTGGTAACGTTGCGATCCGCACTGACAGCCACAGCGACGGCTGTAACGCGAGTCACTTTTGAGAACACGAATCTGTGCGCTGACCTGGTGATGTGGCTATAATCGGCCGCGGTTCCGCACCGGCTCTGTCCTGTCTGCCAGAAGGCCGGACGGAAACAAGCCCGAGTCCCCGGCGGAATCGGTCACCGTTGATGCAACAAGGAGGCCCTAGTTGAGTGCGATCGCACTGTTGTGCGGAATCGCCAGGAGTCGAAGGAGGCGAGAGATGCGGCGCCGTTTAGTATTCATTGGACTGGTCACGTGCCTGATTGGAATAGCTATCCCGCGTTCCCTGTCGGCCGATACCATCGTGCTGGCGCAGGCTACGTTCGATTGGAAAGGGTTCACATTCGCCACAACTCCGGGACTTGCCATCGATCGGGTCCAGTGGGCAGGCATTTCAACTGGCGGTTCCGCACAAGCGATCGACTGGGGGGCCGCAACAAATCCTCCAACCGAGCGGCGCGATAGCGACGCAGTCGACGTTTCTGGATTCAATCGTGGTGGGTTAGAGAACGACCTCAGTTTCAGTGCAGCCACTTCTCTCGCGAATGCAGGAGGCTCTGGCTTTGCATCGGCTTGGGGCACCGACGATGGAATGGTGCAGAGCCAATCGCTTTCCTCCACATTCGGCGAGAGTCCCTCGCACATCCAGGCGCGGTCTGCAGTATCCGCGTCCGAGGCATTCTGGCTCTATGCGCACGGTACCGGCACGTTGTCCGTGTCGATTCCGTATACGTTGCAGATTCTGGTCTCCGCGCGTCCAGACACGCCAGACGCATTAAATAACGACCTTATCGAAGCGATTTCTTCGGTCTCCTTCCATATCGGTCCAGGTGCATCGTTTGGAGGGGTCTATTCGGATTCCATCCACTGGTCGAGGACGGACCCGCTTAAAAGTGGTCTGCTGACAAAGAGCGGCAAAGTAACGCTGTCACGCAATTTCCAGGAGCCTACTTGGGGGCCCTTGGTAGGTATTTTTGCTCAAGCCGACACGAGCGCCACTGCGATCGTTCCTGAACCTGCTTCAGGTAGTCTGTTCGGTCTGGCTTTGGTCCTTTGCAGTGTTTTTTACCGCTCGGCCCTCATCCGTTAGCGCAGAACTGCCGCCCACTGCGACGGGTGCTCCGACGGATGGTCCAAGTCTTGGCTTAATCGTCTCTCCCGGACGGGCTGATTCCAAATCCACCGCGCGGCTCGGGTGAGAGTCTAGAATTCCCCGTGGTGGCCTGTCGTTTCGGTGACTTCACGCTCGACAACGCGACGCGGCAGCTGCTCTCGAGGGGCCGCGAGGTCCACCTGTCGCTGAAGGCCTTCGATCTCCTGGCTGCGCTGATCGCCGATCGGTCGCGCGCAGTCTCGAAGGCCGAGCTGATGCAGCGCTTGTGGCCGTCCACGTTCGTCGAGGAGACCAACATCGCAGGTCTTGTCGCCGAGATCCGGCGGGCCCTTCACGACCCGGCGTCCGACCCGCGGTTCGTGCGAACGGTGTATGGATTCGGGTACCGATTCATCGGCCACGTCACGGCTGATGAACACCACACGGCACCGTCTGCGAGGCGGGTGAAACTGTATCTCGTGTCGGACCAGCGCGAAATGCCGCTGATGGACGGCGCCAACGTCATCGGCCGCGCTGAGGACGCCACGATCCAAATCGATTCCCCGGGCGTGTCGCGATACCACGCGCGGATACTTGTATCGGGTGGCGAAGCTACCCTCGAGGACGTTCAGAGCAAGAACGGCACCTATCTCAATGGGACTCGGCTTTCCGCCTCCGCCCCGCTGTCCGAGGGGGACGAGATCAAGGTAGGCAAGGTCGTAATGACCTTCAGAGCCGCGAGCACCACGCGCCCGACACAGACCGTCGCATACACCGATTGAGGATCGACGGCTTCACCTCACCCCGTCCAACAGTACGACATCGGCATCACCTTCGCCGACGGCTGCGAGAACGAACCTGCCATCCGAAGACCACGACACGCGGCGGGCGATGAAGATCGCGCGATCCCCGAAATCCGTGACCTGACGCCATTCCTGCGTCTTCAATGAGAACACCCAGATATTGGTCGTGAAACCATCGGTTAACGGCATCGCCAGCAACTGGCCGTCGGGTGAGAGTACAGGGTTCACGATCTGCCATGACGGAACGCGCGACGCAGGGATGCGTGCGATCAGACGTGATGGCGCATCTTCAGGCGATGCCGCACGGATCTCGAACTCGGGACGTCCATCGACGAGCGGACGCTCGACCATGTAGTACAGCGTCCCCTCGTGAAGACCGATGACGTTGCGCGTCGGTTCCTTCCGCACGACAACGGCGGCACCGCCCGATGACGGAACCTTCGTGATCGACCCAGCCGACGTATCGCTGTAGTACAGCCACTGGCCGTCGGGCGACCATGCCGGCCCGAGACCCTGCGGCGCCATGTTCCGGAGATTGCTGCCGTCGGGATTGACGGCCCACAGGCTGAACTCGTATCCGCTGCGTCCTTTCGACGATACGAACGCGATCGACTTTCCGTCGGGCGACCACACAGGCACCCCAACCGCCACCGCGAGACCGTTTTCGAACGTCACTTGCCGCATCTCTCCGCTGTGATTCGCCATCACCCACAGGTTCGCGCGGCCGCCGTGATCGGCAAGAAACGCGATCTCGTCATCGTTCGGCGCTGGGGTCGGCGTCAGGACCTGACCCGTCTGTCGCGTGATCTGTTCCGCTCGCGTGACGTTGTCGGACGCCGCGCCATCGATGGGGAATTTCCAGATGTCGAACCGCATACGCATCCGCGCCGCGGTTGCAAGACCGGTCGAATGGACGTCAGGCTGCTCGTACGACGCGTCCGCCTCGGTCACCGGACGCGGATCCCTTCCGTCGAGCGGAACACTCCAGAGGCGCAACGACGGCAGATACGGCACCGTATTTCCGCGGCTCGACGCATAGACGATTCCGTCACTCGAGGGAAGCCAGGCGAGACCACTCAAGACGCGGCGGTCGTTCGTGAGTTGCCGCGCCTCCCCGCCGGTCGCCGCGACAACGAACACATCGTCCCTGACGCCGTCTCCCCGCTGAAAGGCGATCCACCGTGAATCAGGTGACCAGCGCGGATAGCGGTGATAGCCGGCCGACGCCGGGAGCACGATGCGCACGTCCGAGCCATCGAGTGCCGCCGTGATGAGCTGAATCTTTCCGTCCGCGAGGCGGAAGCAGGCCAGCCTTCCGTTCCGGCTGACATCGGCGCCACCGATGCTGGGGGTGAGCCGGCGCGGCGAGCCGCCGAGCGCGGGAATGGCCCAGATCGCTCCATCGTCAACTCCGCTGCGGGAGAAGTACACGAGCGAGCTCCCGTCAGGCGACCAGCGCGGCTGCTCGTGATCGACAGCATCTTTTGTGATCGCCAGGGGCGGTCCTCCGGCAAGCAGACGCACGAAGACCTGTCGGCGGCCGTTCACGTTCGCCGTGAACGCAACGGAGCGCCCGTCAGGTGAAATCGCCGGAAACTCCTCGAGACCTGGCAGCTCGGTCACGCGGCGGATGCCGTTCACTGACGACGGCGGCGAGGTGGCGGGAGCGCGCGTTCCAACGAGGTACCCGGCTGCGACGGCCAGCACCGCGCCGAGACCGAGCA
>JALDXQ010000305.1:0-6595 GCA_032156805.1 Acidobacteriota bacterium | reverse complement strand
TTCGTGACCAACCTCGGGCGCACGCGGGTGTCGTATTCGTTTTCGCCGCGTGTGTTCGTGCAGGGCCTGGTGCAGTACAACGATCGCGCGAACGTGTGGTCGAGCAACTTCCGCTTCGGGTGGTTGCAACAGGCCAACACCGGCCTGTTCGTCGTCTACACGGACTCGCAGCAACTGGACGATCGCGGCCTCGGCACCGAGGTCGCCGATCGCAGCCTGATCATCAAGTTCAGCCAGATGTTCGATGCGTTGAACTGAGCGATCGTCGCACTTTACGCCAACCACGACACACAGAGGCACCGAGGCACTGAGGATTCGCTCTAGCGCGGGCGGATGTTCTGGTTGTAGTGAAAGACGTTGTCGGGGTCATACGTCGTCTTCACGTCCACCAGCCGCTCGTAGATGGAGTCACCGTACGCTTCGCGCACCCGGCCGGGATCCTCGTCGCCACCCAGGAAGTTGACGTAGACGCCTTCGCGGAACGGGGCAAGGGCCGCGAAGAACTCTTTCGTCCACGCAGTGTCCCGGCCACCGAGGCCCTCGCCGGGCCGCCACGCGGCATCGAGCGTGATCGCGTGCGCCGCCCGCCGATTGCCGAACGCCGTCGCGCCTTTTGCCACTCGGCTCACTGCTCCCCCTAGATGGAACATCGCCACGTAGGAGCGCGGCGACGAGCAGGAGAACGCGTGGCTGGCGATGACGTCGATGAGGTCGTCGCCGAGCTCGGGGAGATGCGTCGACTTCCAGTAGTAGCTCCAACCATGGACGACGGTCGAGTCGAGCGCGCCCTGGAATCCAACGTACGGCGTGGGCCCGATGCGATCGAGGAGCGGAGTCCGCGCTGCGCGGAGCGGACGAAGCACGCGCTCACCGTCCTCGACCGGCCCGGCGTAGCAGGTACCAACCATCACCACGGGGTGCCAGTGCAGATCCTCGGGGATGATCGGTAGTGGCGGTGCGGTGCCAAACCTGACCACCGTGCCGAGCTCGTCGGGCGCATCGCGGATGAAGTCGCGATAGACGCGAAGGACTTCCGTGACGTCGGTCGCGTCCCAGAGGATGGGGCCGGCCAGGACCGTCGGTCCGACGGTGTGGAGGCGAAACTCGAACGAGGTGACGACGCCGAAGTTACCGCCACCACCTCGCACCGCCCAGAACAGGTCGGGATGCTCGTGCTCGGACGCCCGCAGCAGATCGCCCTCGGCTGTCACGACATCGACAGCGATGAGATTGTCAACCGCGAGGCCGTGCTTGCGCATCAGCCAACCGACGCCACCGCCCAGGGTGAGCCCGGCGACTCCGGTGTGGCTCACGATTCCACCAGTGGTCGCGAGGCCGTGCGCTTGCGTCTCGCCATCGACGTCGCCCCACAGCGCACCACCCTGCACCCAGGCCCAGCGGTTGTCGGCATCGACACGCACTGCCCGCATCGCCGAGAGGTCGATGACGATCCCATCGTCGCACACGGCGGTGCCCGCCACGTTGTGGCCTCCGCCCCGTATGGCGATCTCCATGCCATGGTCGCGGGCGCAGCGCACTGCCGCGACCACGTCGGCGGTCCCGATGCACCGCGCGATCAGGCGCGGTCGCCGGTCGATGGCGCCGTTCCAGACCGCACGGGCGGTGTCGTAGTCGGCGTTGTCGGCGCCGATCAACTGGCCTCGGAATGCATCGATCTCCACGACAGTTGGCTCCCCGGTCTCTACCGCGCCGCAACCAGATCCCTGGAGTTCATGTCGATGGTGATCGTCCATCCTGAAGTCCCACGAAACTCGAACGGTGCTGGCTTGGGTCCGCGACGATAGGCGATGGTTTCGACGGGCAGGATATTGAACCCGTCATTTCGGGTGGCGGCGAAGTACCTCATGTTCTTGATGACGGTCGTACCATCACCTGTGGCGCCGGCATATCGAGTCAACACCACTTCAGCCGCCCGTCCGCGGTCGAGCCTGGCCTCGGCGCGCACCGCCTCGGCTTTCCATTCGATCGTCGCGTCGGGTCCCTCGGTGAGAGACTCCCACTGCAATGGCAGGAAATGGGACAAGAACTCGCGGATCCCCTCCCGCTGCTCGTTGGTCGCGGCAGGCTCGAAGGTCAGTTCGACGATCCTGGCGTCGCCCTTATCTCCCGCGAACCAGAACTTCAGACCATCCAGCCTCACCTTGCCGTGGTGCCCTTTGTTGACCCGAAATGCCGCGTTGAAGTGACAGGACCTGTGTCCCGCATGCTCGTGGGTCGCAGCTGAGCCGACTGTGGCGGGCGATCCGAAGATACACGGACACAGCATGCGGCAACTGCATCCGTCGATGATCGTCGCATTCACTGCCCAGTCGACCGAGCCTTCCTTCGCGAGCGCCAGCGCGTGAACGCCGCCAATGAGCACGGTCGCAACAAATTCACGACGTCTCATGAGCTCCTCCTCCTGGTGCGCGTCGGGGGATCGTCCCGCCGACGGCTTCCATCGCACCACGGTGGACGTGCGGCTGTGAAGTCAAGAATCTGGACTTCACAACCGAGGGGCAGGTGCGCAACACTGGCGTCATGAGGACGTACGGCCAGTACTGTCCCATCGCCCGTGGCGCCGAGATCTTTGCCGAGCGCTGGACGCCGCTGATCATCCGCAACCTGTACCTTGGCTGCGGAAGCTTCATTGAGATCCTGGAGGGCGCGCCCGGACTCTCCCGTACTCTGCTCTCACAGCGTCTCAAGCAGCTCGAGCGGCTCGGTGTCGTCAAGTCGGCGCCAAAGGCTGACGGGCACGGGCATCACTACGAGCTCACGTCAGCGGGCCACGACCTGTTCAAAGTCTGCGTCTCGCTCGGCGAGTGGGGGGCACGCTGGCTCGAGATCGCTCCCGAGAACCTCGACCCATTCGTGGCGCTCTGGTCGATGTGCAACGCGCTCCGCCGAGACCGGCTCCCTGACCGACGTGTCGTCATCCGCTTCGACTTCACCGGCCGTCCGCACCGTGAGCGCTATTGGCTACTCATCGAGCTCGGAGACACCGAGATCTGCAAGACGAATCCCGGCGTCGACGAAGACCTCTACATCACGGCGGACGCCGAAGCCTTCGTCAAATGGCACGCCGGTCAGCTCTCATGGGCCGAGGCCACGCGCGAGGGCCGCATCGAACTGGATGGCTCGCCGTCGCTCGTCAGAGCCTTCCCAACGTGGAACGCGCGCAGCATGTTTGCCCACATCAGGCCGGTATCCCCTCTCAGCACGAGCCGCGCAGGCTAACATCCTCGACGCCTCCGCGGCACCGCGCGGTGCCATCGTTGACGCGCGCGGGCCCTGGAATCCACGTACACGGGGGGGACACGGTGCCTCCCAAGGCGATGGACCAGGCGCACCGTCGTCGCCGGACGTTAGCCAGACAGAGGACTCTATGACCATGACGCCCGGTCTCCGCAAGTTCGCCCTCACGACGCACATCGCCCTTTCTGTCGGCTGGACAGGTGCGGTCGTTGCCTATCTGGTTCTCGTTGCCGCAGCAATGAGAAGCCTGGACGATCAGGTGTTGCGCGCCGCCTGGATTGCAATGAACTTGATCGGCTGGTACCTCATCGTCCCGTTAGCCTTCGCGTCACTACTCACTGGGGTCGTGATGTCGTTGGGCACGCGATGGGGCTTGTTCCGTCACTACTGGGTCCTGGTCTCGTTCATGGTGACCGTCGCTGCCACTGCCGTCTTGCTGCAACACATGCCGACAGTAAGCTTCTTCGCGAGTGTCGCGGCTGGAACAGACCGTGCCAACGTCAGCGAACTTCGCGGGGCGCTGCGGGGCGAACTCCTCCATGCCGGCGTCGGTGTGCTCCTGTTGCTCACAATCCAGGCATTGAATGTCTACAAGCCACAGGGCATGACCTCGTACGGCCGGCGTGTCTCTCAGTTCACCTCAGCCTCACGCTCCGTCGACGACGCCAGACCAACAAGATCAAGCCTCGGAACCATCAGCGGGATACCGCGCTGGGTTCAAGTGGTGGGAATCCACGCCATCGGTCTGGCATTGATGTTCGTGGTGCTCCATCTCACGGGCGGCATGGGTAGCCATTGAGGCCGCTGCTCGAGACAACGACTTCAGCCGATTCTCCCCTCGTCAGCGCACGCGGATCTCGACGCGACGGTTCCAGGGATCGTTCACGCCATCAGCGGGCTGAGCCTGTGGCGACGCGCTGACCGTGATCGCCCCGGCCGGCACTCCCAGACCCGCGAGCGTGTCCGCCACCTTGCGCGCCCGGATCGAACCGATCGCGTCTCGCTCGCTCATCAGCTGTCCGTTGGACAGACGTGTGGCCGCTCTGAATCCCGTCACTTCGACCCGCGATGCCTTGCTGTCTACAACATGCTTCGCGAGATTAGTCAGCGCGACGGTCACATGCAGGCTGAAGAAATCGTTGTCGAAGTCGAAATACAACGTGACGTCGCCTGGTGACACGATCTTCACCCACGACGGCGCGGGTCCGCGCGGCGCCGGAATCGGTGGAGGCGCCTCGATGCCGTCCACGGCAGGCAGCATCGTGCGACAGGCCGGCGTCAGCTCTCGCAACACGCTGACCTTGACCAGCTGAAGCGGAATGCCGCCACACACCCGACCCTGCCCGACGACGCCCTCGACGAGCGCCAGATGGCCATGCTGTGGTGGATAGAAGTCATTGGCAACACCGCCCTGCTGGCCGAGGTAGTACAACTGCCCTTCATACTCGGCCAGCCAACAGGGCTGCGTCTTCGTATCGCGCACGATGGGACATGCGACGAAGTGGCGGCGCTCGGAGGGTGGCAGCTCCCGCTGCGCTGACACTACGGGCCAGCCGCCGAGCTGGAGGACCGTGAGCGCCATCACCGTCTGCGCGCGGCGCATGTCACAGCACTCCGAGAAAGTTGATCAGGTCCTGTTTCTCCTGGCTGCTCAATCGCATGTCGAAGCGGCGATCGTAGTAGTCGACGAGCTCACGCAGATCCTTCGCGGAGCCGTTGGCGAAATACGGTGCACGTGCGGCGAGCCCGCGGAACTGCCCCATCGTGATCGCGCCGATATCGGTGCAGCGCCCGGTGACGAGCGCGCGCCCGGGATCCGACGTGTAGATCTCTCGCCCGAGGAACGGATGCGGCGGCGCGTCCTGGCGGCACGTGAGCTTGAAGACCGGCAGTTCCGGCGACTCACTCCAGACCGGCGACTCGGTCCACGTCGGGAAGTTGGTCGTGCCGAGGTCGACCCACCCCGGGGCCAGGTCCATCCCCGATGTCTGGGCGTTGTGGCACACCGCGCACGTGCGCTTCGCCGGGTTGGCCAGACCGATCGAGTTGATATGCGCGACGTCTTTCACCCAGAAGCGGCGGTTCAGGAAGATCTCGTTGCCGCGCGCGACCGAAGCTCGGAACTCGGCTTGCGCCTCGCTCGCCGCGCCCGGCCGGAGCCACATGTCGAAGAAGTGAAAGACCGGCGTCTTCGGGCCGTTCAGCACGTGCACCGAGTGACGTGCGACGTTGGCGGGGCCGAGGGCCGCGGGGCCGTCCGCCTCGATCAGGCTGCCGCCGTGTGCATCCCACACCTGCGCGATGTAGATCTGATTCTCGAACGCCAGGATGCGATCGAGCTGCGCGGGCGGGATCGGACCCGCTCCACCCTGGTGATCGCGATACGCACCCTGCGCCTGCAGCGAGAGCGACGGCGCGCGCGCATCGGCCATGATGTTCATGCTGGACGGCAGCCCCGTGTCGGGGTCTTTGTCCATCAGCACACCGAGCTTCACGTTGAAGAGCCCGTCCGGGCTGATGACGTATTTCAGGTTGGCCGCGACACGCGGCCGCCGAAAGACGGACACCATCGGCGTGACACTGGTCAGCCCATGGACAGGGTCGCGATTGACACCAGTCGGGTCGCGCACCACCTCGATCGAAAACTCCGGCGTGACACCGGGAGGAGGCCAGGCCGTCGCGACGCGAAACAACCCGCGATTGAGCAGCAGCGAATGCGAGCTGGCCTCACCCTGCGGCAGGCTCGGGTTGTTCGAGCCGTCGACCGCGGCAAAGATCGGGTCGCGTCCCTGCGTTGCACGCCAGCGCTCGCGAATCGACTCGACCGACACGCTCATCGCATTGGCCGGCTGGTGACACGTCACGCAGGCGCGCTCATTGGACCCAATCGGCTCGAAGAACGGATGGCCGGCCGTCTCGATCGGGCCGGATTCGTTCAGGACACCGAGCCGGCCGAGTGTGTTCTCGAACACCATCTCGCGAGGCAGCCGGTGCCCGGTCCCAGCCGACACCCACGCCGTATGCGGGCGCGTAGCCTCTTGTGTTTGCGCCTCGAAGCCGAGGGCGGTTACAAAACCTGCTGTCGCGAGCGCGAGCAGGGCGGCGGTGGGTCGGCATCGGCGCATGGCGGAAGTCTGGGTGCGCCCGTGATTATGCCCCGTTGCTCGGTTCAGCGCTCGCGGCTGGCTGCCGTTGGCCCGCGCCGGCCTCAATCGCCGCAGGTGTGTTTTTCCGCGCCGAATCGCGGGCTTGTCGGGCATCCCTACGCAAGTGCACCACGCGGTGCCGTCGCCGGGCGGGCCGACGGCCAGCCGCGGCGAGCGGTGCCCGCAGCCGG
>JALDXQ010000304.1:0-6611 GCA_032156805.1 Acidobacteriota bacterium | reverse complement strand
CCCGACGAAGTCCAGCAGCTGTATCTCGACAGCCTCGAAGCCTGCGGGATCAATCCGCGGCAGCACGACATCCGGTTCGAGGAAGACAACTGGGAGTCGCCGACGCTCGGCGCGTGGGGCATCGGATGGCAGGTCCTGCTCGACGGGCTCGAGATCACGCAGTTCACGTACTTCCAGCAGGTCGGCGGGATGGACCTCAACCCGATCTCGTGCGAGATCACCTACGGGCTCGAACGCATCGCCATGTTCCTTCAGCGCGTGGACAACGTGTTCGATCTCGAGTGGGGCGGCGGGGTCAAGTACTCGGAGGTTCGGCTTCAGGAGGAGATTGAGCAGTCGAAGTACGCATTCGGTCAGGTCGACATGCCGGCGGAGGAGTTCGCGGCCGCCCACCGCGACCTCTTCGATCGGAACTTCGCCTTTGCAGAGAAACTACTGGCGTCCGGTCTCGTGTGGCCGGCGCTCGAGTACTGTTTGAAGTGCTCTCACCTGTTCAACATCCTGGATTCCAGCGGAAGCATCGGCGTGACCGAACGAACGGCCTACATCCTTCGAGTCCGTCAACTCGCAATCCGCATTGCGAAGGCCTATGTCGGGCCTGAAGAGAACGCGGCGCCGGAGGGCATGTGACGGGTCTCGACCGCGAACTGCTCATCGAGATTGGCTGCGAGGAGATTCCCGCGAGCTGGCTGCCGGGACTAACCGCCCAGCTCGGACGTCACCTCGATGCGCGCCTGAAGGAGTTCAGGCTGACTGGGGAAGGGGCTGCCGAAACCTACAGCACTCCCAGGCGGCTGACTGCGCGCGTGGCAAAACTTTCCGAACGTCAAACGGACTTCGAGGAGCTTGTCACCGGTCCGCCCGTGTCGGCCGCTTTCAGGCCGGACGGTCCGCCCACGCCAGCCGCCACCGGCTTTGCAAAGAAGTACGGCGTTGAAGTGGATGCGCTGGAGCGACAGGAAACCCCCAAGGGCACCTACCTCGCGTACCGCGTTCGTCAGCGCGGGAAAGCAACCGTGGACGTGCTCGCTGATCTCATGGGCGGCCTGCTTCGAGACATGACGTTTCCGAAGCAGATGCGCTGGGACGCGTATCTGGAGGACGGAAAAGGCGATCTGCCGTTTGCGCGGCCGATCCGCTGGCTCGTACTGCTTTATGGCGGTCGCGTCGTGCCCTTCGTCATCCGTCGGACGGAATTGGCGCAGGGCCCGACGGTGCAGGACATCAGATCAGGCCCCAACACCTACGGGCATCGGTTCCTGACAACGAGCGGCCGTGCGGGGCGCGCGATCAAGGTCAAGACATTCGACGACTATCAGGCGCGCCTGCTCGAAAACTTCGTCATCCTCGATCGAGCCGAGCGCGAGCAGCGCATCCGGCGCGAGCTCGAAACACACGCCCGCAAGCTGGGCGCGCGAGTGAGCGGGCTGGTGGCGTCGCAGTCGTCGCTGCTTCAGGAAGTTCCCGACCTCGTCGAGTACCCGTCTGTCGTCGCCGGGCACATCCCGGTGGAATTCCTCAAGCTGCCCGAGGAAGTGCTGACGACGACGATGATTCATCATCAGCACTACTTCCCGGTGGTGGACGAGGAAGGGCGGCTGAAGCCGGCGTTTCTCGCCGTGACGAACATGCAGGCCGAGCGCCCTGAGCTCATCGCCCGCAACTCTGAACGGGTGCTGACGGCAAGGCTGCGCGACGCGCGCTTCTTCTGGGACGAAGATCGCAAGTCGACACTCGAGTCGCGTATCGGACGCCTGTCGACGATCCTCTTCCACAAGAAGCTCGGTAGCTATCGCGAGAAGGTGGATCGGATCGCTGCGCTCGCGGCGTGGATTGCGGAGGAGGCTTTCGGTCGACCGGACGCTTCGGCACGCGCAGAGCAGGCCGCCCGGCTCTGCAAGGCAGATCTGGCCACAGACATGGTGCGGGAGCTGACGGAGCTCCAGGGCACGATGGGTGGAATTTACGCTCGTGAAGAGGGACTGCCGGAGGAGATTTGGAAGGCGATCTACTACCACTACCTGCCAGTCGGCGTTGAGGCTGAAGCGCCACCGACGCGACAGCAGCTCGGGGCTGCCGCCGTGACATGGGCAGCGGTGTCGCTCGCTGACAAGCTCGATTCGGTCGTGGGGATGTTCTGGGCGGGTGAGCGGCCGACCGGCTCACGCGATCCGTTGGGTCTCCGTCGTCAGGCGCAGGGCGCCATAAAGATCCTCGTGGACCTGCCGAATCTGGCCGGGCTCGAGAATCGTTTGCCGCTCGGCCGGCTGCTGGCACAAGCCGCGCTGCCATTCGGCGGATTTGGCGACTCGGAAGCGTTGCTGCTGTCTTTCATGGGCGACCGCCTCGCTTACCTGCTCGAGCAACGCGGTTTCGACATCCGCAGCGTCCGCGCCGTGACCCACGGCGGCCCAGCGGCGATCAGCCCGCTCGAGGCGCTGCGCAAGCTCGAGGCGCTGTCGCAGATGTCTGGCTCAGAATCGTTACTTGGTGTTGCTACGCTGCTTAAACGCGTCAAGAACATCTCGAAAGGCGTACCGGCGCCAGGCTCGCTGGACACGACACTGCTGGCGGAGCCCGCCGAGCGCGCGCTCGTATCAGCGCTCCAGGCGGGCGAGGGCAACATCCGGGCAGCGGCGTCGCGCGGCGACTATCGCGATGCCTTCACCGGGATTGCGGCCCTGCAGGCGCCGGTGGCGAAGTTCTTCGACGATGTGCTCGTGATGGCGGAAGACGAGCACCTGCGTGCGGCGCGGCTAGGACTGATAGCAGCGTTGCGCGGGTTGATCCTGGACATTGCAGACATTTCCGAGATCGTGACGGACTAGTGGCGTCGCGAGCCGTAGCGTAAACAGGGGAGAGCGAGTTTCGAATGGCGAAGAAAAAGACAGTGAAAGTGGCGAAGAAGAGGGCTGTCGCGAAGAAGAAGAGCACGGCCTCCAGGTCGAGCGGCAAGAGCGGGAAGCACGTTTACCAGTTCGGCAAGAAGACGGACGGCAACGGTACGATGAAGCCGCTGCTCGGCGGCAAGGGCGCGAACCTCGCCGAGATGTGCCGCATCGGGTTGCCCGTGCCTCCCGGGTTCACCATCACCACCGAGGTCTGCACCTACTACTACGACCATAAGCGCACCTACCCGTCGACTTTGCAGAGCCAGATGAAGGCGGGTGTCGCTGCCATCGAAAAGCAGACGAAGAAGAAGTTTGGCGATCTGAAGAATCCGCTGCTCGTGTCCGTCCGCTCCGGCGCGCGCGACTCGATGCCGGGAATGATGGATACGATCCTCAATCTCGGGTTGAATGACCAGACCGTCGAAGCGCTTTCGAAGAAGACGAGCAACCCGCGCTTCGCGTGGGATTGCTACCGCCGGTTCGTGCAGATGTACGGCGACGTGGTGCTCGGCGTCCAGAAGCGTCCGGACGAGGATCACGAGCCTTTCGAGACGGTCATCGAGGGGCTCAAGCACGAGCGCTATCACCAGGACATCGAGGACACCAAGCTCACGGTGGACGATCTGAAAGAACTGGTCGTCCGCTTCAAGGCGCTCGTCAAGGAGCGTGTCGGCAAGAACTTCCCGGCCTCACCGTGGGAGCAGTTGATGGGCGCCGTGGGCGCCGTGTTCGGCTCCTGGATGAACGATCGCGCGATCGTCTACCGTCGCAAATACAACATCCCGACTGAGTGGGGCACGGCGGTCAACGTTCAGGCGATGGTATACGGGAACACCGGCGACACGTCGGGGTCGGGCGTCGCCTTCACGCGCAACCCCGCGAATGGCGCGAAGGAGTTCTACGGTGAGTTCCTGATCAACGCCCAGGGCGAGGATGTCGTTGCCGGCGTGCGCACACCGGAGCCGGTCAGCGAGCTGAAGAAGCACCTGCCGAAGGCGTATCACGAACTGGAGCGAATCCGCCAGACGCTGGAGCGCCACTTCAGGGACGTGCAGGATTTCGAGTTCACCATCGAAGATGGCGTCGTCTACATGCTGCAGACGCGCAACGGCAAGCGGACAGCGATGGCGGCGCTGAAGTTCTCCATGGACATGCACAAGGAGAGACTGATCGACTGGAAGACCGCGGTGATGCGCAATCCCGCCGACCAGCTCGAACAGTTGCTGGCGCCGGTGTTCGACTCGGGCGAAGTGGCCAAAGCGACAGCGATCGCGACCGGGCTGCCCGCTGGTCCCGGTGCGGCGTCCGGGCGCATTTACCTGAATGCCGAGCGTGCGGTTACCGCCGCCGAGAAGGGCGAGCCGGTGCTCCTCGTGCGCGTCGAGACATCACCGGAAGATCTCCGCGGCATGATCGCGGCCGAAGGCATTCTCACGGCGCGCGGCGGTGTGTCGTCACACGCGGCGCTCGTCGCCAGACAGATGGGCAAGGTGTGTGTCTGCGGCGCGGCCGCAGTCGACGTGGATTACCAGGCTCGCAAAGTCACCGTGGACGAACAGACGTTCAACGAGGGCGACTGGATGTCGATCGATGGCACCGCCGGGAAGGTCTACGCCGGCAAGGTCAAGACCGCGCCGTCGGAGATCGTGGCCGGCCTCATCAACGGGGACGAGACCGCCAGGAAGACGGAGAAGTTCAAGGCCTTCCAGCAGCTGATGAAGTGGTGCGACGACGCCTCGCGAATGGACGTGCGCACCAACGCCGACACACCTGAACAGACCGAGAATGCGATCGCATTCGGCGCCGTCGGCATCGGCCTCTGCCGCACCGAGCACATGTTCTTCGAAGGGGACCGCATCGACGCGATGCGCGAGATGATCCTCGCCGAAACGCTCGCGGCGCGGAAGGCGGCACTGGCCAAGCTGCTGCCGTATCAGCGTGAGGACTTCGCGGGAATCTTCCGGGCCCTGAAGGGCTACCCGGCGACGATCCGGTTCCTCGATCCACCGCTCCACGAGTTCCTGCCGCACACGCCAGAGCAGCAGGGGGACCTCGCGCAGAAACTCGGAGTGGCCGTCGAGACGATCCAGTCCCGCGTTCACCAGCTGCACGAGTTCAACCCGATGCTCGGATTCCGGGGCTGCCGCCTCGGCATCGGCTATCCCGAGATCTCCGCGATGCAGGCACGAGCCGTCTTCGAGGCGGCCGCGATCGTCCAGAAAGAGGGCATCAAGGTCCAGCCCGAGATCATGATCCCGCTGGTCGGCTTCAAGAAGGAGCTCGATCTGCAGATCGAGGTCGTTCATCAGGCGGCGCGCGAGGTCCAGGCCGAGCAGAAGGTGAAGCTCAAGTACCTCGTTGGAACGATGATCGAGGTCCCACGCGGGGCATTGACGGCGGACGAGATCGCACAGTCCGCGGAGTTCTTCAGCTTCGGGACCAACGACCTCACGCAGACCGGGCTCGGGATGTCACGTGACGACTCGGGATCGTTCCTGCCGACCTATTCCGAGCTCGAGATCGTGAAGAAGAACCCGTTCGCCACGATCGATCAGAGCGGCGTCGGTCAACTCGTGGACATCGCGGTGACGAAGGGCCGCAAGAGCCGGCCAGGCATCAAGCTGGGTATCTGCGGTGAGCACGGTGGCGACCCGTCGTCGATCCACTTCTTCGAGAAGGTGGGGCTCAACTACGTGAGTTGCTCGCCGTACCGCGTGCCGGTCGCGCGGCTGGCCGCGGCGCAGGCGGCGCTCTCGTCGAAGGCGGGGGATTGATTTCGGTCTACGTGCACGAAAACGGCGCGACGAGACAGGTGGATCAAATCGATCCAGCCTGGCTCGCTGCGTCCTCGACGACGAAGCTATGGGTCGATTTGGCGGCCCCCAACGGCGAGGAGTTCGCCACGCTGAGCGACGTCTTTCACTTCCATCCACTCTCGGTTGAAGACGCGCGCAGCTCGCTCCAGTTCCCCAAGGTCGAACAGTATTCAAACTATCTCTACCTGGTGCTCCACGGCATCGACAGCCGGGTCGACTCGAAGCACGGCGTCGCCACCCGCGACATCGACTTCTTTGTCGGTCGCAACTTTCTGGTGACCGTGCACGACGGCGTGTCGCGCAGCATCGAGCGCCTGCGTGAGGCCTGCCCGCAATACGAGCACCTGCTCAGCGAGGGGCCCGTGTCTCTCTGTCATCGGATCGTCGATCTGATGGTCGACAACTACCGCCCGGTCACAGAGGCGATCGAGGATCGTGTCGAAACGCTCGAAGAACGCGCGTTGGCGGGCCGCACGCAGCTGGTCGCGCACGTGATGAAAGCGAAACGGGAGCTGGCACAAATGCGGCGCGTGCTCGTGCCGCAGCGCGACGCGATTGGCCGGCTGGCTCGTCGCGAGTTTCCGCTGATCACCGACGAGATGGCCTTCCGGTTCCGCGACGTGTTCGATCACGTTGTTCGTCTGACCGAAGAGGTGATCCTGTTCCAGGATCGGATGACGGGTGTTCTCGAGGTGAATCTGGCGAGCGTCTCGAATCGCCTGAACCAGATCATGAAGGTCCTGACGGTGATGTCGACGATCTTCCTGCCGCTCACCGTGCTGACCGGAATGTGGGGCATGAATATCGAGCTGCCGCACCTGCCGGGCGGGCCGGGAGCGCAGTTCTGGTGGATTGGCGGCATCATGGCGGTCGTCAGCCTCGCGATGCTTGTGGTGTTTCGGCT
>JALDXQ010000303.1:0-6679 GCA_032156805.1 Acidobacteriota bacterium | reverse complement strand
GACTGAAGGGTGTCGGCCCGCGGTTCCTGAAAATGGGCCGGGCGGTGCGATACCGGCCTCAAGACGTCGACGACTACGAACGGCAGGCTCTCGTCGAGACGCAGGCAGGATCCGATCACGGCCCCATGTGATCGCGCTTGCGCCGAGACCCCACTGGCACGCCGGCCTCAATTCATTTGACCGGACGTTCTTGACGGGAGATTGGACATGGGACTCTGGAAACGCGGTCGCCGCTACTGGACACAGACGGTCGTCAATGGTGTGTGGATTCGCCGACCTCTCTGCCCGGAGGGATCAACGCACGCCACCACGAACTGGCAAGAAGCAGTGCGGCTCGAGAAGGAGCTCGTTCGGGCCGCGCTGCAGGGGCACCTGCCTCCGCAAGGTCACTCGATCAAGCTGTTTGCAGCCGTTGACGACTACCTCAAGGCAAAGAAGGCCACCGCAAACACGGAGCGGGCGATCGAATTCGATCGAGAGCGTCTCGAGGTCGTCAAACGCGTTCTGGGCGACGTGAAGCTGTCGTCAATCACGCCGCGTACTATCGAAGGCTTCCAGGCGAAGCGGCGGCTCGAAGGCGCGGGCAATAGGACGGTCAACATGGATATTGGCGCCCTGCGCCAGGTGTTGAAGCGATTCAAGCAGTGGCGACGGCTCGAGGACGACGTGAAGATGCTCACCGAGTCCGGCGGTGAGCCGATCGGCCGGGTGTTGACCAACAAAGAACAGGAACGACTGCTGAAGACGGCCGAGGACAATCCGGAGTGGGAGCACGTGTGGTGCGCCGCACAACTCGCCGCGAACACCTCAATGCGGGGTGTCGAGGTGAAACACGTCAGGCGCAAGGACTTCGATGCCGAGAAGCGCGTCATCCATATCCGAGCGAGCAAGAACGAAACGAGCAAACGGGTGATCCCGCTGAACGACTCCGCGTTTGATGCAATGCAGCGGATGGTGAAGCGCGCTGACACACTCGGACACTCCGAACCCCAACACTATCTGTGGTGCGCGAACCAGCATCACAAGCTTGACCCCACTACGCCAGCGAGCAAGTGGGATACGGCGTGGCGTGCGCTACGTGATGAGGCTGGACTGCCTGGTCTGCGCTTCCACGACCTTCGCCACACTGTGGTCACCAGACTCCTTGAGGCCGGTGAACCGGATCACGTGGTCGAATCGATTACGGGGCACCTATCGCGGAGAATGCTGGAGCACTATTCGCACATCCGTCTCAATGCGAAGAAAGCCGCGCTCGATCGGCTCGATAAATCGACAAAACGCACCTCGATCAAGGGCGCGAAGTAAGCTCCTTCGGCTATTGAACGACGACGCTGCCGTGCAGCATGTTCATCCCGCAGGCGAAGGCGATGTCGCCGGCCTTGGCCGGCGTGAACTCAATCTCCACGGGCTCATTCAACGGGAGCGCTCGTTTGATGTTCAAAGACGGAAACACGACTTCTGTTCCACACGTCTTGTCGGTCGTGCGCACGAACGTGATGCGTGCCGGTGTGCCTGCCCGTAATGTTACTTTCGCCGGCTCAAAGCCCTGCTCACTCACGACCACTTTCACAGTTTGGGCGGGCTCGCTGCTCCGTCCGTCGCTCGATGGTGCGGGCATCGCGCCCTGTGGGTTTGCTGCTGGCCTGAGTCCAAGACGCTCGCGCTCGGCCCTGACGAAGAAACTGCCCGTAGTCACGACGACGTCGCCCAGCTGAACGCCTGACACGACTTCGACCTGTTCTCCTGAGGTCTGACCGAGCCGAACCTCTCGTTCAACGAACTTCCCAGGGTCCTTCGGATTCGCCAGATAGACAACGGTGCGGTCACCGACATTTTGTACGGCGTCGCGCGGGACTCTGGGAGTGGAGATACCGAGCACTCCTGCGACCACGACATCCGCGTACATCCCGAGCCGTAGATCGCCGCTGGGGTTTGGCACTTCAATCCGCACCTTCGCGGTCCGCGTGTCGGCGCTGACCTGCGGATCGATGTAGCTGACGCGGCCACGCAGCGTGAGGTCGGGACGGGCCGATGTCGTAATCGCTGCCTCGGTGCCGACCCGCACTCGTGGAAAGTCCTTCTCGTAGAGACTGGCAACGACCCAGACCGTGGAGAGATCCAAGACCGTGAAGAGCTTCGTCGCCTGATCCGCGTTCAGGCCGACATTTGCCCCGCGCTCCGTGATAACGCCGTCGATCGGGGCAGGAACGCTGATGGTTGCGCTCACGTTGTGGTCAGGCGCCATCTTCTCCAGTGCCGATGTCGAGACGCCGAGCAACTCGAGCTGCGAGCGCGCACTCTGGACTGCCGCGGTCTGCGCGGCGTGCTCGGCGTGAATCTTCTCCAACTCCTGGCGGCTCGCGGCCCCGATCTCGACGAGCTTCTGGGTCCGCTGCAACTCGCGGTCATGCGCGTCGAGCATCGCCTGAGCCGAGACGTATCGTGTCTGTGCTTCGGCGAGGGCCGGGCTGTAGATCTCGGCCAGGGTGTCGCCCCGACGGACGCGGTCGCCGAGCGCCGGCCCGACCTTTGTCACACGCCCGGCCACGAGCGGTGTGACCACGACCTGGCGATAGGCATTCGGCTCGACGACTCCTGGCAGACGGAGCTCAGTCGCTGACGTTCCACTCGCAACCGGCGCCACGACGATCCCCGCGCGTTCCGCCGCATCCTGGCTGAGAGGAACGACGACATCAGATAGTGGCGCGTTGCTCGCGCCAGCGGACGCAGCTGGAGACGGCTGCGCGCCTGTGGGTGACGACATGCCTGCAGCGTGTCCGCCGGCTCCGCCGTCACCTCGCATCAACAGGTAGGTGGCCCCGGCTCCGGCTGTCAGCAGAGCGATAGCGACCAGCGCGGCGGCGCCTCTGTGCATCGTCATGCGTGTGTCGGTCCTCATCGATTCTCTCCAAGCGCCCGGTTGAGCGCTGTTCGTGCCTCGTACGCCGCACGCAAGGCTTCGGTATACGCCCGTTCCACATCCAGGTATCGCCGCCGTTCCGCCAGGACCTCGAAGACGGTCACCCGCCCGAGCTCGTAACTCTGACCGACCACGGTCAGGTTCTGTCGCGCCAGCGCCTGCGCGCCGTCGCCATAGATCTTCACCGCCTCCCTTGCACGTTCGTCCCGTGCGCGAGCGGATGCCAGTTCGGCCTCGGCGGCGAGCCGCGCGGCATCGTAGGCGGCAGCCGCGCCGGTCCGCTCGGCGCGCGCTACAGCCGCATCTCCCTGATTCCGGTTCAGGATGGGAATCGTCACCATCGCTCCGGCAGACCAATAGTTGAACTGCCCACGTACGCGCTCGAGCGTGCCGTTCGGGGCGAACCCACGCTGCGGAAAGCCGGCGTCCATGCGCATGTAATTTCCGAAGAGGCTAACGTCGACCCGGCCCCCCGACTCGGCGCGGTCGATCTTCGCCACGGCCGTGTCGATGCGGGCAGCCGCTTCTCGCACGTCAGACCGCTGTTCGACGGTCGTCGACGTGTCGCGGACCGGCGGCGCCACGGCCGACTCGCGTTGGACGAGCGCGTCGAACGTGTCACGCACCGTGAGCGTGGCATCCGCCTTCATGCCGAGTACGCGTTTCAACTCGAACACGGCGGCCTCGGTGCGGCCCGCTTGGAGCAAGCGGTCGGCTTGCACGCGTCGGAGCTCAACATCCAACAGGTCTCGCTCGAGCGGTGGCGAGGCGCCCTGTTCGACACGAGACCGGAGCACGTCGAACTGGTTCTCTGTCGCAGCCACGATTTCGTCGAGGAGCCCGAGATCTCGAATCGTCGACAGCACATCTCCGTATCGCGCGCGGACCTCGGCTGCCAGCAGGCGCTCGCGATCCGATGCAGACAGCTGGGCAACCGTGACTTCGCGGTCCGCGACTGCAGCACGCTCGCCCCTTCGGAAGAGATCGAGCGGCCATTCCACACCAATCGTGGCCAGGTGGTCCGTGCCGCCGGGCTCGTCACGCCATTCGAACGAGGCTGATGGGTTGGGCCTGAGCGACGCTTGGCCTTTCATGCCTTGGGCCACCTCCACCTGACTGCGCGCAACCCGGAGTGAGGGCTCCTGCTCGATGGCACGCGCGATGGCCTGTTCAAGTGACAGCCCGTTCGCAGGATCCACGAATCGGCCAGCCAGCGGTGCCTGGCCACCGGGTGATTGAGCCGAGGTGGACACAGCGGTCAGAAGCGTCGCAATGAGGACGCTCAACACGATTCGCGCGGTCATTGCACGCCTCCCTGGAAATTCACCGACCCTTGGCCTACCGGCCCGTTCCAATCGATCGCCATCTGCCAGGCGCCAGCCATACCGAACTCCGCGGTGGCGGCGTACCGGCCGGGCATCCCGGTCGGTGTCACCTGGAGGCCACCAGACATGACCATGCCGGGCATCGGCATGTTGGCGCTCGCACGCACGCTGCCGACGTCGACCAACGTGGTGCTGCCCGTGCGCCTGAACTCGAACGTGAAGCTATTCCGACCTTGCCGCAAGGTACCGGTCGGCGACAGCAGAACGATATCGAGGTCGCCGGCCCGTATCGTTTGCACAACCGCCCCGGCACTCTGAGCGGTGGACTCGCTGCTGCCTGGTCGGGTCCACCACACGACGACCGAGAGTGCCGCGATGAGGGCGAGGACTCCCGTAGCCATTGCCACGCGCCGAGGACTGCCGCGTACGTGCTCGTCTCGCGGCAGTGGCTCGGCTTGAAGCCCCAGGCGCCGCTCACGAATCCAGAAAAAGATCACCGGCGTGACGATCAGCACATGCAGCAGCGACGACACCATGCCGCCGAGCACCGGCGTCGCGAGCGGCTTCATCACCTCGGCGCCGACGCGGGTGCTCCACATGATCGGGAGGAGTCCTGCGATGACGGTTGAAACCGTCATCACTTTGGGCCGCAGACGAAGCAATGCGCCCTCCATCACAGCATCTCTGAGAGCCGCCCGTGTCAGTGTTCCGCCGCACTCCTTTCGCTTCCGCTCAACGGCTTCCTCGAGATAAATCACCATGACCACGCCGGTCTGGACGGCGGTGCCGAACAGCGCGATGAAGCCGACCCACACCGCGACGGAGAAGTTGTAGCCAAGGAGCCACAGAAGGTAGACGCCTCCGGTCAATGCGAATGGCACGGCCAGAAGTACGTGCGCGGCCTCGAGCGCCGAGTGATAGGTGAAGTACAGGAGCACGAAGATCACGAGCAGCACGATCGGCAGCACGATCTGCAGCGTGGCTCGCGCACGTTCCTGGTTCTCCCAGCGACCGCTCCAGCCGATGTAGTAACCCGCTGGCAACGCGACATCCCGTGCGACGGTCGCGCGGGCTTCCTCAACGAAGCCTCCGACGTCACGACCTTGCACATTGAGGAGCACCGTTGCGAGCAGCAGCCCGTTCTCCGAGGAGATCATCGCGGGCCCGCGTGTGTGCTCGATCCGGGCGACCTGACTCAGAGGAATCTGGGCGCCATTGGACGAGGCGACCAGGACTTGACCGAGCGCCTGCGGGTCTGCGCGATACTCAGGGGCATACCGGACTCGGACGGGAAAGCGCTTACGTCCCTCGATGGTCGTCGTGAGGGTAGTTTCCCCAACGGCGGTCTCAATCACCTGCTGGATATCGCCGACGCCGATTCCGTAGCGCGCGGCCGCTACGCGATCGATCTCTAGGTTGAGGTATTGACCACTGGTGACTTGTTCGGGGTAGACGTTGCTCGCGCCCGGGACTCGGCGCACGGCGTCAGCGACCTTCCGCGCCAGATCCTCGAGCGCGGCGAGGTCGGTACCGAAGATCTTCACGCCGACCTCCGAGCGGATCCCCGTCGTCAGCATGTCGATGCGGTTGATGATGGGCATCGTCCAGATATTGGAGACGCCAGGCAACTGAACCGCTTGCCCCATCTCCGCGCGCAGCCCATCGAGCGTCACTCCTGACCGCCATTCGTTCTTCGGCTTCAGGTGGACGATGGTCTCGGTCATGTTGAGCGGCGCCGGATCGGTTGACGTGTCGGCCCGCGCGACCTTGGCCACGACGTACGCAACTTCCGGGAACTTCATCAAGGCGGCGTTCTGACGAGCCGCAATCTTGGTGTTCTCCTCGAGTGAGATGCTCGGATCGGCGATGGGCATGAACATCAGGTCGCCCTCGTTGAGCGGAGGCATGAATTCGCTCCCAATTCCACGGGCCAGAACCAGCGCTCCGACGAAAAGCACGGCGGCGGCCGCGAGAGTGAGTGCCCGATGTGCGAGCGCGCTCTGCAGCACAGGCCGATAGACGGCACGCAGGACCCGCATGACGGGGTTGGCCTCTTCCGGATGGAACTTCCCCCCGAGCAGCAAGGTGCAGAGCACCGGAACAAGCGTGACGGCGATGATGGTCGCCGCGAGCACGGCAAATGTCTTGGTGAAGGCCAGCGGGTGAAACAGCTTGCCCTCCTGGCCGGTCAGGGCGAACACCGGAATAAAGGCGAGCAGGATGATCGCCATCGAGAAGAACACGGGCCTCCCGACCAATCGCGTGGAGTCCCGAACGGTCTCCCAGACTTGGTGACGATCTTTTGGGTCGATACCACGCTGCTCGACAAATCTGAACGCGTTCTCCGTGACGACGATGCCTGCGTCCACGAGTACGCCAATCGCGATGGCGATGCCGGCGAGGCTCATGATGTTGGAGGAAATGCCGGCGTAGT
>JALDXQ010000302.1:0-6744 GCA_032156805.1 Acidobacteriota bacterium | reverse complement strand
CGCACATCTGCGGCATCTCCCTCGGTGGTCTGACGGCGATGTGGCTCGGGGTCAACGCACCCGACCGCGTCTCGAGTCTGATAGTGGCCAACACCGCCGCGCGCATCGGCTCAGTGCAGTCGTGGAACGACCGGATCGCGCTGGTGCACGACCGCGGCATGCGGGGCGTCGCCGACATGGCGACCGCACGGTGGTTCTCACCGACGTATCGTCAACGGCACGACGAGGTGGTGTCGCAGTACAAGACCATGGTCGAGTCGTGTCCGGCGGCTGGTTACCTGGGCTGCTGCGCGGCGCTTCGTGATGAGGACCTGCGCGAGGCGATCGCGAAGATCAACCGCCCTGTGCTCGTGGTCGCGGGTTCGACCGACGAAGCGACGCCACCCGAGGGGCTGCGGTTCATCCACGAGCGCATCGCCGGCTCGAAGATGCTGACGCTCGACGCCGCTCACCTGAGCAACGTCGAGCAGTCCGAAGCCTTCACGTCCGCGGTGATGGGATTCCTGGGAAGCCTGACGGCCTAGGGCAAGTTCAAAGGTCAAAGTTCAAACTTTCATTCCGTGACCGTGACGTTGATCGTCTCGCACAACCCGGTCATCGTCGCGTGCCTGTCGTCTCCCGCCTGGACCACCAGCTTGTGAGGGCCGGGAGACAGCTGCATGTCGATCACGTTCTTCCCGTCGCCGAAGTGCACCCACGGATTGGCTTTCGGGATCACTGTGCCGGCCGGCAGGCAGTCGGTGTCAACGCCGAGGTGGTAATGCGCGGTGTTGGGGCGAACTTGTGCTTCGGTGATTTCACCGGGCGGCACCGGCGCGATGGTCACCGTTTCGCTGCCAAAAACGAGGCGGACCGGGCTCTTCACCGTGGCGCCATTCATCGGTTCCATGAAGAACACTTTTCCGCCGGCGTGTGCGCTGTGATCGGCCGCAGACTCGGACTCTGGAGCACTCCCTCCACAGGCAGCGGCAGTCAGCGCAAACAAAGCAACCACAGGCAGGACGAGCACGCGAGAGAACATGAAAACTCCTTTCGGTATGAAACCGAAGCGATGTGGTCGGAATTATATTCCGGGATCCCGGATCCAGGCTCGGGATTCGGGCCCGAGGATTGGAGTGAAGAGTTGGGAGTTGGGGCCATCTAGCGCGTCGGACAAACGCAACAAGGGAGTGCGCCGAGGTGTTTTAACGCGGAGATCGCAGGGATCGCAGAGGGCCACCGGGCACCTCGATCGGCGGCAGCAGTCGCGCGGTGCCGGCCGGCGGCTGTCGGGGGCCGGCAACACGGCAATGATCGCCGTCGGATTCACACGCGCGCCACCCTGGCTCGGCGCGCGTGTGATGCCGCGGCGATCGTTGCGTAGCGCGCGCAGCGCGCCCGCGCGACTGCGATCCCAGCGATCCCTGCGTTGATCATGGGGCAGCGGGAGGCGTTCCGCTGGGACCCGCTAAACAGTGATGTTGGGAGTCGTGAGTTGGAAGTTGGGAGTTGGAAGTTGATAGGGCGGGTCCAAAAGTCAGGACCCGCCCTGGGTTGATTCAGCCCTACGGCAGCGTAGGCCGGGGCCTGTCGTGTGGACCCGGCGTCCAGGTTAGAAGTTGAACGTGAAGTTCAACCGCACGAAACGCGGCGTGTAGATTGCCGTTGGGTTGAGCCACGTGCCGCCCTGCAGCACGTTGCCCTGGCTGAACTGGTACGTCGACGTGTACGCCGTCGCGTAGTTGGTGTTCAGCAGGTTGCCGAGATCGAGGCCGATATCCGCGCGCGTCGGACCGAAGCGGAGGATCTTGGCGACGCGCATATCGACCTGATTGCGGCGGCCGCCGACATACAGCCTGTGCTCGTTGTCGAGCAGCGGAATGGCGGTCACACCGGTCGCCAGCGCGTTGGCCGGCAGGCGTCCCAGCAGGTTGAAGATCGACAGACAACCTGGAGTGTTGCAGGTGTTCGGCACTTGCCAGACCGCGCCGTTGGAGGCTCCGGTCGTCGCCGCAGCCGTCGACATCTCGAACGCCTGCTGCGAGCGGAACGTGGCGCTCACCTGCAGGTCGATCTTCGGAATCGTGTACGACGCCAGACCTCGCAACGTCGTCTCCCACGGATCCGAGTCGAGACATAACGCACCCGGCCAGTTGAGCCCAGCCGACGTGTTCATGTCACGAGGCCCCGGGCTATCGACGGTGGGGGTGGCATCGCAGCGGTCATCGACGGCCTTCCCCGTGCTCGTTCCGACCTGGAACATCACACTGTTCCGGAGACGCGCGTTCAGCGTGACGTCCACGCCGTGCCAGTAGTTCTTTCGCGCATCGCCATAGTCGGACTCGAACGTGACGTAGTTGCTCGCCGGGATCGCGGCCGCCGCCGGCTTCACCGCAAACATCGTGATCGGGTAGCCGCCACCGTCCGGAAGGCGTGAGTCCACCGGCGCGTTGATCACGAACGAGTCGTAGTCGGCCGGCGTGCGGTTGCGGTTATCGGTCAGCGTGAAGCCGCTGAACCAACGCCGCGCGTACCCGACCTCGATCGACATGCGCGGGACGATCTCCTGCTGCAGGGTCACGCCCCACTGCCAGTCGTTCTCGCGTACGCCCCAGCCACGCAGAGTGTCCTGGTTGATCTGATCGAGATTCGCTCCGGTCTTGCCGAAGTTCAGGTTGTCGCCGCCCAACGCCGCGCACGTGTCGACGGCAGTCTGCAACCCGAAATTCAGCAGATCGCAATCCACGACCTTGTTGTTGTTGGTGTCCTGCCAGTTCCGCGTCACGACTCCAGCCACACCGCGCGCAATGCGATTGGCGGGGTTGTTACGCGTATACGCGCTGTCGTTGGTGGCCGCGTCGAGGTAGTGACCCAGGTTGAACTTGATCGCGGTCCTGCCGTTGCCGAACACATCGTAGGCAAGGCCGAAGCGCGGTGTGAGATCGTTGAACGAGTCAACCGAGGCCGTTCGCTCGAACGTGATGGGTGCCGCGTTGGTTGGCCCTGTCGTCGGCGTGCCGTTGCCTTCGGCCGGGCTCCAGCTCCAGGCGCGGTCGTAGCGCAGCGCGCCCTGCAGCGTCAGACGTCCGCGCGTCCAGGTGTCCTGGATGAACAGCGCGGCGGTGGACGTTCGATCGGCGGTGAACCAATCGAGCATGCGGAACCCAAAACTCTGCGGAACGCCCTGGTTGAACGTATAGGACAGCGTAGCCGGGTTGGCAATGATGTGCGTGTTCGCCCGCAGGAACTGTCCCTGGTAGCCGACCTTCACGTTGTGCGAACCGGTGACGTAGGACGCAGAGGCGCGCCAATTGTTCGGGTTGCCGTAGTTGTCGTTGTACTGGGAAACGGCGCGATACCCGTAGTTCGCGCGCGGCACGCGGCCACCGACGGCCGAGAGCTCGGTCACGCCGATGTTGAGGATCCCGTCCGGCGGCACCTGGCCCGGTCCACCGGCGTGGTAGTACGAGAACCGCGTGAAGCCCGCTTCGAACAGGAGCTTGTTCGTCACCGGGGAGGTCCACGTCAACTGCGTCACGTAATACGGGAAATCGAAATACGCGGTGGCCGCCTCGGGTGACGTCGTCGACGCGGTGGCACCGGCATTCCCTGCGATCCAGTCGTTGCCGCGCGAGTTGCAACCGTCGCCGTCCAGCGTCAGCGGTGAACCCTCGCAGCGAAGCTGATACTCGTGGTTGAACTGGATACGGTTCCGCGGCGTGGCCTGCGCCGTGATGCGTCCGATGTACATCGTGCGGCCCTCGGCCCGGCGCGCAGTGATGCTGTTGTCAGGCGCCCAATCCCAGCGTGAGAGGTCGAACGCGTTCGCGTTGCCAACAACGCCTTCCACGGCAGTGTGCGTGTTCAGCTTGCGGTAGCTGCCGAAGAACCAGAGGCGATCGCGCTTGATCGGTCCACCGTAGGAGATGCTGGTGTCGTACGAGTTGATGATGCCCGGCGTCTCCGTGATGCCGGCCGCCTCCTGCTCGTCGCTGATGTTGTCGCCACGCGACCAGTCGCCGGCATTGTTGTAGAACGCCTGGCCCTGGAACCTGTTGCCGCCGCCGCGCGGAACGAGATTCATCACCGGACCGCCGATGTCCGCCTCGCCCATGCCGCCGGCGACGGTGACCGAGACTTCATCGACGTTCACCGAGTCCAGGATGTACGACGAGACGCCGCCGCCGTTGAACGCCGCCGCGACCGTCATGCCGTTGACCGTCATGCGTCCTTCGTTGGTCGGGCCGCCACGCGCGCTGAAGAAGGTCATCGTCGGTGTCGGCTGCAGGCCGTTGTTATCAACCGTCAGGCCTGGTGTCGCATTGAGGAGAGATCCGACCGCGCGTGTGGCTGGAACGGCAGCGATCACGTCACCGCTCAGCACCGTCTCGCGACGCACGCTCTGCACATCGACCACGGGAGTCTCGCCCGTGACTGTGATGGTTTCCTCGAGGGCGCCCACTCGCATCTCGGCGGGGATCGTCAGAACGGCGGAACCTGACAGCTCGATGCCGTCGCGCTTGACGGTACTGAACCCGGGCAACGTGAACGTCAGGGAGTACGTGCCAGGAGGCAGCTCGATGATGCGGTACTGGCCCGTGCCGTCTGAGACGACGGTGCGGACTTTCTCAGTGAGGGCCGGGCTCCCGGCCTCGACCGTCACGCCTGGTAGGACGGCGCCGGACGCGTCGCGAACGGTACCTGTCAGCGTGCCTTGGGCGAACGCGGATGCGGGCAGCAACATCAACGCTGCCAGCCAGAGGAAACACGTAACTGCTCTACACATGTCGGGCGTTCTCCTTGTGTTGTCCACGCAATGGCTCTCGAGAGGCATCCATGCCTCGGCAAGGTCCAGGGCGCGCCGGCGGTACGCGGCATGGCGCGCCGGCCGGAAACTGACGTCGACCCCCCAGTACAGGGGGGTCCCGAAGTGCTTTGGCAATCTAAGCCCCAGACCTCCGGAAGTCAACTGAGATACCAGATGATGCCGGTAATGACCTGAAGAACCGCGAACTTGCGGTAATGGAGGGAGTTACTCGACGAGATCAATCCTGGTCGACGTAGCGGACGCCCAATTCTCCCAGTTTGGCCCTGAGACCGTAGAAATCGAGCCCCAGTTCCCCTTTCCGGAGGCGTTCCCGCGACTTCTCTTCCTTGGCTACGCGCTCGTTCCCGAGCTTCGCGACTTCAGCCGCGGATTCCCTGGGGACGACCACGACGCCATCGATGTCGGCAACGATCACGTCGCCCGGATTGATCGCCGTGCCCGCGCAGACGACCGGCACGTTCACCGATCCCGCCGTTGCCTTCACGGTCCCCTGCGCGTGAATCGCTTTCGCCCACACCGGGAACTCCATCGTCGTCAGATCGGCGACGTCGCGAATACCCGCATCGATGAGCAATCCCACCGCGCCATGCACTCGCGCAGAGACGGCAAGTAACTCACCGAACATGCCATCGGTCGACTCGGATGTCGTCGTCACGACGAGTACGTCACCCGGCTTGCAGACCTCGATCGCCGCATGAATCATCAGGTTGTCGCCGGCCTGGCACGAGATCGTGAGCGCGCTTCCCGCCATGCGCGCCGCCGGATAGATCGGCCGCATGTACGGACGCAGCAGCCCTGAGCGGCCTTGCGCTTCGTGCACCGTGGCGACGCCGAGCTGACCGAGGGTACGAATGACGTCGGCGTCGGCTCTCTTGATGTTTCGAACGATGGTCGGCTTCATAGCTTCTTGTTGATCCTCGGATACACCTTGCGCACGTTCCCCTCGAAGATCTTTGTGCGCGCGTCGTCGGAAATTGCGGCGGCGTCGATGTAGCGCTTGGTGTCGTCGTAGTAGCTCCCCGTCTCGGGATCGATGCCGCGCACCGCGCCGACCATCTCCGACCCGAACAGGATGTTGTCCGCCGGCACGATCTTCAGCAACAGGTCGATCCCCGCCTGGTGATAGACGCAGGTGTCGAAGAACACGTTGTTGCGAATCATGTCGGCGAGGAGCGGGCGCTTCATGTCCTGCGCGAGGCCGCGATAGCGGCCCCAGTGATACGGCACTGCTCCGCCGCCGTGCGGAATGATCATCCGCAGCGCCGGGAAATCCTTGAAGAGATCCGCCTGGATGAACTGCATGAACGCCGTGGTATCGGCATTGATGTAGTGCGCGCCGGTCGCGTGAAAGTTCGGATTGCACGACGCGCTGACGTGAACCATCGCCGGCACGTCGAGCTCCACGAGCTTCTCGTAGAACGGATACCACGAGCGATCGGTGAGGGGCGGTGCATTCCATCGCCCGCCTGACGGATCCGGGTTCAGGTTGCAGCCGATGAACCCGTACTCATTGACGCAGCGCTCGAGCTCCGCGATGCAGTTGGCGAGCGGATCGCCTGGCGTCTGCGGAAGCTGACACACGCCGACGAAGTTCTCCGGGAACAGGTCACAGACGCGATGGATCAGGTCGTTGCAGTGCCGCGACCAATCGAGGCTCGTGCCCGCGTCACCGATGTGATGCGCCATCGCGGACGCGCGCGGCGAGAAGATCGTCACATCGGTACCGCGATCGCTTTGAAACTTGAGCTGCGGCTGCACGCTCTCGCGCAGCTGATCGTCGGACACCTTGATGGGGCCGCCGGGGACGGCAACCGATGGATCTTTCAGAGCGGCAATCTGCGCATCGCGGAAGGCCTGGAGTTCTTTGGGAGCGGTCGTGTAGTGACCGTGGCAATCGATGACCATGAACTCTGGATTTTATCTCGCGAGGGGTCCGG
>JALDXQ010000301.1:0-6746 GCA_032156805.1 Acidobacteriota bacterium | reverse complement strand
TGATCGTACGCAGGATCGCCCATTGGCAGTTCTCTGCGTGCGAGCACAACGAGCAGGTCGTGCGAGGGACACCCTCTTCGTTCGGGATTCGGATGCGCAATAGACATGAATTCCTCGGCCATCGCATCATCCGAAAGGCTTGCCATTCTCTCGAAGAGTGCCCCGCGCGGCGCGGATGTGCTTGACTCGAAGGTGCGCACCTGCGCTGCAATGTGCCAGAGGCGCACGACGTGAATTCAGCCTTGGTCATCGCGATCAGCGGCAAGCGGCTCATCGAGTTCACCTACAAAGGCGGTCGCTCTCGCATCGTCGAGCCGCACGACTACGGAATCCGCAAGGGCGTCGAAGGCCTCCTCGCATATCAAATCAGCGGCGAGAGCCGGAGCGGGACGCCGCACGGTTGGAAGAACTTCGAGGTCGAAGCCATGCGTCAGCTGCGTGTCCTGGATCAACAGTTTACCGGTTCACGTGCCGACAGCAGTCAGCGTCACCTCGAGTGGGACCAGCTGTTTGTGCGCGTAAAGTAAGCGCCGCCACAGAAATTGTCGCGCGCGGCGGCGCGATTCATCTGGAGCGCACGCTGGTGTTGGACTCTTGCCGGACCGCATCCTTCACGAAAGAGGCCACGAGCGTCGCGAGCTCCTGCGGACACTCCTCCATCAGGAAGTGACCGCCAGCCAGCGCACCGCCGCTGACGTGATGAGCCCACTGTCGCCAGATGGCAAGCGGATCGCCGAACTGTTCCACCAATCCGCCCTGCGCCCATGCGGCGAGCAGCGGACACGTGATGCGACGACCCGCGATGCGATCCGCGCGGTCGTGCTCGAGATCGAGCAGGTCCGCCCGGTACTCCGCTCCCATCGTCCGCAAGACCTCCGGCTTGCGCATGCACCGGACGTATTCCTCGACAGCTTCGGGTTCGATGACGCCGGAGCCACCCCACTGCTCGATGATGTCGCGCACGTAGAGATCAGGATCGCGCCCGATGAGCGTTTCAGGAACGGTCGACGACTGCGCGAGCCAGAGCCAGTGACCCATCTGCCGCGCCGCCTCGTACGTCAGCCGCTCCGCCATATCGAGGATAGGGATGACGTCGAGCACCGCGATTGCGTGAACGCGATCCGGGTAATCCAGCGCCATCCGATAGGCGACACGCGCGCCGCGATCGTGACCGACGATGGCGAATTGTGAGATGCCGAGCTCGCTCATCACGTCAGCGAGTGCACGGCCCATCGCGCGCTTGTTGATTCGACCGTGATCGATCGCACGCTCAGAGAGTGTCGATTCTCCATAGCCTGGCAAATCAGCCGCGACGATCGTGAACTCGGCCGCGAGCTTTGGTGCGACCTTGCGCCAGGCCAGGCTGGTCTCGGGGTAGCCATGGAGCAGGAGCACGGCGGGTCCCTGGCCGCCGCGACGAAAAACCACGGTCCCTGCCGGGATGACGCTGCGCTCATGCGAGAAGGCATCGAAGGTCATGAGCGTGATCGCACTGGCTGACCGAGACTGAGCAGGTTCCCTTCGCTATCCCTGAACCAGGCCCCGCGCTCGCCGACACCTTTGCTTGGATAATTCCCGTCGATGTCGGCCACACCATTGGTCGTCTCGAGGCCGGGCGTGTCGTATTCCTCGAACACCACACCGCGTGCCCGGAGCGCGGCGACCGCCTTCTCGATGTCATCAACCTCCCACGACATCTGCGTGTGCGTGCCCGACGGGGAACCCGAAGATTGGAAGAGCGCGAAGAAGCTACCACCGCACCGATAGCGAAGACCTCCGGGCCTCTCCTCGACGGGTTCGAGCCCGAGCTTCTCGGAATAGAACGTTCGTGCGCGCTCGAGATCCTGCGCGGGAAGCCGCGTCGACACGTCAGCGCGGGTGAGCATCGTGCTGCTCCTGCATCGACGCAAACATCTGCTGATCGCGTGCGGCGGCCACGCGCAGGAGAGCCAGCACCTGCATCTGCCCCTTCACGAACGTTTCGAACGCGCGCACGTGCGCCTCGCCCCACGCCGTCGAATCGTGCGCGCCCATTGCCAGCTCGCGCTGCGCCGCCATCTGACGAGCGGCCTGCGCGACCAGGTCCGCGATCTGCTTCCAGCGTGACGCAAGATCGCGATAGACCTCGTCCTCCCTGCGCGCATTCGCCTCGTCCGGCACCAGCATCCGGCGATGGAGCTCGAGGGTGTCGGCGAGACCGTCGAACATCACGGCCATCCTCGCCGGGATCGTCGCGTGCTGGGCGAGCCCGATGCCGCACGTTGGCGACTCGTCTACGAGGAGCTCGCCGGCGATGTCGAGAATGGCTGCCCACCCCTCCTGCGCCATCTCTCGTGTCTGCGGGTCGTTCGCCTTTGTCTCGTGCGTGAGCGTGAGCTCGCATCCCCGCGCAAGGGGTGCGATGTCGATCGTCACGGTACCCTCTTCGCTCGAGTACTTCGGGACCGACAACGTGAACACGATTCGCTTCGGCCGCTCGAGCGCGAGGTACTTGCCCGTGTGCACGACGTCTTCCCAACCGCGGCGATCCACGATCGTGAACGTACCGCCGGCGCGGGCGTCGATCTCGCAGCGGACGATCTGGCCCGTCGGCGTCGCGAACAGGAACTTGCACGCGTTTGAGGGGTCGAGAAATGCGTCGTAGACACGCTCGGCCGACGCGTCGAAACGATGAGTCGCGCGCACGAGCGTGGCATCCTGAAGTCGCGCCATCTGTGTTGTCCTTTCTGCTTCCACGCGTTCGGCTTGCAATCCCGGCACCACGGCTTGCGGCCAGCCAGCAGCGGAAATCATCGCGCGCTGAGCTAGAGCAGCGTCCGCAGAGTTGAACATCCTGGTCGCGTCAACGCTCGCTCATCCTCAGCCGAACCCTGCGACCCGGTGCCGTCGAACCCCGGAGGTCGCCCTGAACTTGCAGGGACGGATTGTCATCGGCGACATGGAGGTCTTGTGTATGAAGCGACAACTCGACGAGAAGGTTGCAATTGTGACGGGTGGTGGTACCGGGATCGGCGAGGCCATCTGTCTCACGTTCGCCCGCGAAGGCGCAAAGGTCGTCGTCAACGGATTGGCAGATGACCCGATCGGGGACGTGGTCACGGCGATCCTCGATGCGGGGGGCGAAGCGATTAGGTGTGCCGGCGATGTCGCAACCGAAGAAGGGGCCAGGGCGTGCGTCGACGCGGCCGTGTATGCGCTGCCTCACCTGCGCGCAACGCAGGGCACCATCATCAGCGCCGGGTCCGAAGGAGGCGTCAACGGGCAGCCGCGAAACACGGGTTACGGCGGCACCAAGGCATTCCTTCACGCGTTCATGGCAGGCGTGGCGGTGGAGCAGGCTCAGTATGGTGTGCGCGCCAACTGCGTGTGTCCAGGTCCGATTGACACCGCGTGGACGCACAAGGAGACGGGCGCGGTCGATGCCCAGATCGAGAAGGCACTGATCACGGCGACGCCGCTCGGCCGGCGGGGCACACCCGAGGAAGTGGCCAATGTGTACGCCTTCCTCGCCTCGGATGCGGCGAGTTTCGTGACCGGTGCAGCGTGGATGGTTGACGGTGGAATCACGCCCGCCAAGGGCGCGGTGGGGGCGATGGCGAAGGGTGACGCGTCGATACCGCCGGCGCCGACGCTCGATCTGCAGCACACGCACGACGGCACGCGCAACAAGCAACTCGTGAAGGTGCCGTAACGTTTCGGCGGCTGCCGTCTGTCGGCGAGCCGCCGGTGTGAGCTCGAAGTGCCGCCCACATCGCTGTCGGAGCGGTTGCCCAGGCTTCGAGTACCGCGGTCAGTGCCGCCATGCGCGCGACGTGAAGTCAGCGCTCGCAGCGGGATCGTCCGTTCCCGCAGCGTACCTTCCCGAAGTCGCTGCTACCCCCGATTCGAATCCGGCGAGCCCGCCGCGATCGGCGAGCCGTTGAACGCGAATGGTGTTCCGCGCGGCCGCCACAGCCTACGTCTGCGGCGGGCCGCATCGCCGCGCACGTATCTGCTGTACTGCGCTAGCGGTTCACGACGCTCAGAATGTTTCCGTCGGGGTCTTTGAACCAGGCAACCTTGACATCGCCGGAGACATGCACGTCGCCCTCGCGTTTCGTGTCCGGCAAGTCGTAGTGCTCGAACGTGACGCCCTTGCCCTTGAGCGTCCGGACGATGTCGTCTACGTCGTCGACCGTCCAGGTGAGAGCTGTGGCTTTGTTCGTGCCGGCGAAGCGAGACTGGTAGACGTTGATCGTGGTATCGCCACTCTCGAAGACGATCGCCTCGCTGTCCCCGTTGGCGGCCCGACTGAGGCCCAGCGTCCCCTCGTAGAACCTGGCGGCCGAGTCGAGATTCTTGACGGCGATCGTCGCGACCGCATCCGTGTCCTTCAGCATGTCGTCCTCCTCAGGTTGTGCGAGCTCTCTTGCGGTCGATGCAGAAATCGTCCCAACCGAAAGGATTTGGACGCAACGAGCCGCAGCGCTTGCCGGCTTTGATGGGCTGCAGTTTTCGGCGCAAGGCCTAGCTTTACTCAGCCTGAGGCATTGATCTGGGCGACCGCAGATCCTTGCGGTAGATGACGAAGTCGCACGGCGTGGCGAGCAATGGTGCCAGCTGCGGGTAGCTCTCGTCGATGGTGCCCGATCGCACAGGTCGGTAGCCGATGCGCGTGTACCAGGCACGCAGAAATTCCTTCGTCGGGTGTTTCCATTCACGTGGCACGAGTAACTCGAGCTGCATGACCTCCAGGCCGCGCTGTCGGCTCAGCTCCTCGGCGAAGTTGACGAGCTCACGGCCGATGCCCTGGCCCCGATGAGCGGGATCGGCCACGAGCATGCCGAATTCGCCTGTGCCGGCATCGAGTCGCTGGATGCGGACGCTGCCGACGATCCGGCCATCGATTCGGGCCACAGCGATCTGGCCGGCAGCGATCAACTCCGTCATCTCGCGCATAGTCGTGCGAGTGGCGGCTTCGATCCACAAGCCGTCCTCGGCAACGGCATACACTCGGTTGACCAGGTCAGTGATCTCACCCACCAGTTCACTGTCCGACGCCGCTGCTGACGCCAGTAACTGGATCTCGAGCGATGGCAAGGCCGCCTTCATCGGCGTCACACGATGCGGGAGAGTCGCCCCTGACACGGAGCCTCGTGCCATGAGCTTGGAGTCAGTGGCAGCCTCGTTGAAATCACACCTTCAACGAGCCACGGAACCCCCTGGCGGCGTAGTAGGACTCCGCGCCATTGTGATACAGGAAAACATGACCGTAGCGGCGATCACAAAAGACAGCGCCACCGAGTTTTCTGATATCAGGTGGTGTCTTTACCCAGCTCGACGTCTTCGTATCGAAGTTGCCAAGTTTCTGCAGCGCCCGGTATTGATCCTCTGTTAGAAGCTCGATGCCCATAGCCGCGGCCATCTCGAGGGCGCTGCTTTTTGGTTTATGTTCCTTTCTCGACTCCAGTGCCTGGCGGTCGTAACACAGACTTCTGCGGCCATTCGGACTCTCCGCTGAACAGTCATGGAAAATGTATTCGCCGGTCTCTTTGTCATACCCAACGACATCCGGTTCACCGCCAGTTCTATCCATTTCACTCAGTGACCACAGTTCTGCTTTATGAGCTTCAAGCTTTGCCAGTACGTCAACCCATTCGTGGCCTTTATGCCGGCTCATGTTCTTCTCGAAACGGGCTTTCAACGCCTTCAGGAGTTCTTCACGCTGTTTCGGTGACAATTGTTTCTTAGCCATTCCCAGGCGCCTCCGCGGGGTGGTCGAAGAAAGTCCTGCAGTGTAGCGCATCGACACGTACTGCGTGCCGCGATCCGCAACGGAGCGCCACAAACTGTTGGCAGCCGCTGTGCATCGGACGGCTGAACACACGACGATGAAGCGCGTACGGAGCGGGGGTGCACATGGCTCAGGGACGCTCGAGGAACTCATCCAAATCATCGGGCCAGGTGTTGACCGGGTACGCGCCGGTCAACGGCCTCAGGATGTATTACGAGATCCACGGCAGCGGCTCAGGCGAACCGCTGGTGTTGCTGCACGGTTCGTTCATGACGATCACGAACAATTGGAGCGGGTGGATCGGTGAACTCTCGAAGGCCCGCACGGTCATCGCCGTCGAAATGCAGGGGCACGGACGCACGACGGACATCAACCGCGATTTCAGTTACGAGAGTCTCGCCGACGACATTGCTGCGCTGCTCGATTACCTCGCAATCACGCAGGCTGATGTGCTCGGTTACAGCATGGGCGGCGGCGTCGCGATGCAGGTCGCCATCCGCCATCCTGACAAGGTGCGCAAGGTTGTCAGTGTTTCTGCCGCGTTCCGTCTCGACGGCTTCGTCACGGAAGCGCTCGATGTGTTCCCGAAACTGACGGCCGACAGTTTCACCGGCTCGCCTATCGAGACCGAGTACAAGAAGCTCAGTCCGACGCCCAACGAGTTTCCGAACTTCGTCAAGCGCGTCATCGCGATTCAATTGAAGCCATACGATTTCGGAGCCGGTAAATTCAAGGCCACCAGGGCCCCGTTTCTGTTCATACACGGCGATGCCGACGGCGTCCGACTGGACCACATCGCTGAAATGTTCCGCCTCAAGGGCGATGAGATTCATGGCGACTTGCGGCCGCGCTCCGAATCCAGGTTGGCCGTTCTCCCGAACACCACACACGTCACGCTGATGGACGAGGCCAATACCATCATCCCCATGGTGAACGACTTCCTCGACGCCAGCGTGCAAGGGAAGTAGGACGA
>JALDXQ010000300.1:0-6766 GCA_032156805.1 Acidobacteriota bacterium | reverse complement strand
TCCCAGGCGATCGCGAGCCGCTCAGGCTCAGGCAGCGGCAACGGACGCAACAAGGCCGCGTCGACGAGCGAGAAGATCGCACCGTTGGCGCCGATGCCGAAGGCGAGCGTGATTGCCGCGACGAAGGTGAATCCCGGTGACGCCTTCAGCTGCCGCACCGCGAATCGCACGTCGTCCCGGAACTCCTCGAGCCACTGTGTCAATCGCATCTCTCGATCTCGCTTTCTGCCAAGGTCTACGCACGTGCGCTTCAGGCGGGCGGCGTCGCCGAGCCGCGCCAGCACCATCTCGCGCGCGATCCGCGGGTCCAGGCCCTTGTCGACCAGTTCGCGTGTCCGCATCTCGACATGAAACGCAAGCTCCTCGTCCACTTCCTGCTGGAGTGGCACGCGCCAGAGCCATGATCTGAGGGATCGCTTCATTCAACCCTCGTGCAGTCGTAAGCCGGGTCCTGCTCTGTGGACCCGGCGGGTCTACAAATCAAGACCGGCCCTACGCTGTTGAGAGTGGTCCCGTGTTCACTCATTTCTAAATGCGGCGACCGGATCCACGCGCACTGCCCGCAACGCGGGGACGGCGCACGCGATCATTGCCGTCAAGACCAGCACCGCCCCGACGGACGCGAACGTCACCGGATCGCGCGGCTCGACGCCGAAGAGGAACGCCGCCATCGTTTGCGCGAATGCAAAGGCCAGCGCCAGCCCGATGACGACCCCCGTGCCGATCACCCGTGATGCATTCCCCAGCACGAGCCCGAGCACGTTCATGCCGCTGGCACCGAGCGCGATGCGAACGCCGAACTCGCGCGTGCGCTGCTGCACCGAGTACGCCAGCACGCCAAAGACGCCAACCATCGCGAGTACGAGCGCGAGAAGCGCAAACGTACCAATCAGCACAGCTCGAAATCGTGGTCGGGCCGTCGCCTCGTCACTGACCGCGGTCAGCGTGCGGATCCGCGTTGCAGGTCGATCCTTGTCCACGCGCGCGAGCGCAGTACGGATGGCCGGTGTCAACGCCTCTGCAGCCCCAGCGGCTGGCTGAACCACGAGTGTTGCCGTCCACCATGGGTTCTGCTCGATCGGCACATAGACGTGCGGCTGCGGTTCCGGCTCGTCGGGCCTCTCCTTCACTTGTGCAACGACACCGACGATCTCGCGCACGATCGCTTGCGGCGGCGCCACCATGGCGTTGATGGAGATGCGCGTACCGATCACCTTGCGGCCGGCCAGAAAGCGACGCACGAACTCTTCGTCGACGACGCAGACTTGCGGACTGTCGGCCCTGTCGCTCTCCGAGAATCCCCGCCCCTCGCGTAGCTGGACGCCCAGGAGCGACAAGTAAGAGGCGCTCACGATCTGATAGCCGGCGATATCGCGATCGGCACCCTGCCGCGGAGGGTCACCTTCGATCTGAAACGCTTGCCCGTACCACAGCCCGTCGAACGGCAATGCGCTCCCAAACGCGACGGCGCGCACTCCCGGAACCTGCTCGACCTCGCGCTGGTAGTCTTCGTACTTCTTCCGCATCAATTCTGGAGTGCCGCCAGGGCCCGGCCCGCCCGCGCCGACGACCATCGTCAGCAAATCCCGTGCGCGAGAGCCCGAGTCCACGTCCTCGAGCGCCAGCAGCGACCGCAGCAGCAGACCCGCTCCGCACAGCAAGAAGACGGCAACGGCGACCTGTCCGATGGCGAGCACACCCCGGACACGTGAACTCGATCCCGTCACCGATCGTCCATCTGCGGCCATCGCCTGCACGGGAGCGAGTCGCGTTACTTGCCACGCCGGCGACAGACCATAGAGGCCTGCAACGACGAAGGCCGCAACCGCGCAGAATGCGAGCACGCGGCCGTCGAACTCGAGCGTGACTGCCGCCGGCAGCAGGCCTGGCGGAATAAGCGAGGGAGCAGCATTCAGGATTGCGGCGCCCAGGCCGCCTCCAAGAAGACCACCCAATATCGCCAGGACGAGGCTCTCCGTCAGAACTTGCCGTGCGATGCGTCGTCCTCCCGCACCGAGTGCTGCGCGGATGGCGAACTCGCGTGACCGTACGGAGGCACGCGTCAGCAGAAGGTTGGCGACGTTGGCGCAACACATGAGCAGTACGAGACCAACGACACCGAACAGCAGTGCTGCCGTGAGTCTCAATTCACCGCGGATGACACGGGCGCGGAGAAGCTCGACGGTGGCGACATGTCCCTTGTTCGTTGCCGGCATCTCCTGCGCGAGCGCCTCCGCCACACCGGCGATGTCGGCGCGCGCCGCCTCCAGCGTCACGCCTGGCTTCAATCGTCCAATCACCTGCAGGTAGTGCGGGTAGCGCTCGGCGGGGCCGCGTCCGGACGGCGTGTTCAAGAGCGTCCACATCATGGCCTGGCCAACGCTGGTGCTGCCTGGGATATCGAATTGAAAATCCGCAGGCACGACGCCGATCACGGTGAACGTTCGTCCACCAAGGCGAGCGGGACGACCAATGAGTGAGGGATCGGCGCCGAACCGGCGCCGCCAGAACCCCTCGCTCAACACCACCACAGAGGGCGAGGGTCCTCCGTCGTCGTCGCGAAATGTCCGCCCGGCGATCGGTCTCACATCCAGGACGTCGAAGAAACGCGTCGTGACTGCCTGCGCAGGCACCTGTTCCGCGACACCGTCGTCGCCGACAATCGAGCCCCCGCCTCCGACCACGGCGGCGATCGCCGTGAAGCTGCGGGCCCGCTCGGTCCAATCAACGAAATCGAGCGGGTTGACCGCCCTTCCCGGCTGTCCCTCGAACAACTCTGACAACGACACGAGTCGCTCAGACTGCGGATACGGCAGCGGCCGCACGAGCGTGGCGTCTGCGAGCGCGAACATCGCACTGTTGGCGCCGATGCCAAGCGCAAGCGTGAGAACGGCGACAAGCGCAAACCCGGGCGATGTCTTCAATTGCCGCATCGCAAACCGCACGTCGTCGCTGAACTCTTCGAGCCACTGCGTCAGTCGCATCTCTCGCTCCCTCTTTCTCCCCAGGTCGACGCATGTGCGTCTGAGCCGTGTCGCATCACCGAGACGCGCGAGCACCATCTTTCGTGCAATTCGTGGATCGAGCCCCTTGTCGACCAGCTCGCGCGTCCGCATCTCGATATGAAAGGCGAGCTCTTCGTCCACCTCTTGGGTGATATCCACGCGCCACAGCCACGATCGAAGTGAACGTCTCATCTCGTTTGGCCGATGCCGAGTTCACAAATCAGGACCCGGCCTACGCTGCGATCCTTCATTCATTCCTGAACGCCTCGACCGGATCAACTCGCACCGCACGTATTGCGGGTGCAGCAGCCGCGGCGACGGCTGTGATCGCCAGCACAGCGACGACTGATGCGAACGTCATCGGATCGAGAGGTCGCACGCCAACGAGGAACATCGAGATCACTTGCCCAAGGCCGACAGCCGCAACGAGCCCGACGAGTGTACCGAGTGCGATCACTCGGGCCGCACTGCCGAGAACGAGCCGCAGGACATTTGCAGCGGTTGCCCCGAGGGCGATGCGAACGCCGAACTCGCGCATGCGCTGCTCGACGGAATACGTGAGCACGCCAAAGATCCCCACCAGCGCGAGTGTCAGGGCGAGCCCGGCGAACGTCGTCACAATGGCTGCACGGAATCGATGCGGCGCGGTCGTCTGGTTTGCCAGATCGTCCAACGTCCTCTCTCGCCGGACCGGCACGTTCCGATCGATGCGCGCCACGACTTCCCGAATGGGTGTGAGAAGTGCCTGAACCGGACCGTCGGACGACTCGACGACTAGAAATGTGTCCGTCCAGGGATACTGCGTGAGCGGCACGTACACCTGGCGCGCGTTGTCCCGTTCGGCCATCCGCCCCTTGACCTGCCGCGCAACACCGACGATCTCCCACTCGGTGGGTACCTCCTGCCCTGGGAAGAGAGGTTCGATACTGAGGCGGATACCAATTGGATCCCTGCCGGGCAGATGGCGGCGGACGAATTCCTCATTGACGATGATGACCGCCGTGCTCTCGCGGGTATCACGTTCAGTAAACGAGCGGCCGGTGATGATCGGGAGATCGAGCGTCGCGAAATACCCGGGACTCGCCGCCTGGAAATCGGCAAACGGACGGTTGTCGCGCGCCACGGGCGGATCGCCGACGATCGCAAAGCGCTGTGGCGGAAGCTCGCTGCTGCCATACGGCAACGCAGTCGTCCACCCGATCGTCCTGACGCCAGGGATTGCGCTGACCTGGCGCGCCGTCTCGTCATAGAACAGCATCAACGACTGCAACGTGGGATAGCGCGTCCCCTCGTTGGGCGGCGGCAGGCTGAAGTCGAGCGTCAGCACGCTATCGCCGTCCGCGCGGTATCCGGGATCGTGATCCCCGAGGACGAGCAACGTACGGAGCAACAATCCTGCGCCGCACAACAACAGGACCGCCGCAGCGACTTCGCCGGCGACCACGAGGCTCCGGAACCTCCCTCCCCTTCGCGTGCTCGATCGGCTCTCGGACGCGATCGTCTGCACCAGCGAACTTCTCGTCGCTTGCCACGCGGGCACCACACCGAACAGCACTCCCGCAACCACGCTGGCAGCGGCACAGAACGCGATGACGCGCCCATCAAAGGTAAGGCTCGCAGCCGCGGGCAGGAGCCCTGCCGGGATCACTGCAATCGCCAGCCTCAAAATCGCGGCGCCAAGAGCTAAACCGACCAGACCGCCCACCGTCGCAAGCACGAGGCTCTCCGTCAATAGCTGCGCGAGGATGCGGGATCTTCCTGCGCCAAGGGCGGATCGCACAGCGAGCTCGCGCGACCTGGCACTGCCACGGGCCAGCAGCAGATTGGCGACGTTGGCGCAGCACAGGAGCAGTACGAAGCCGACGACGCCAAAGAGGAATAGCGAAGTCAGCTGCAGGTCGGGGCCCATGACCGCTGCGCGAAGAGGCTCGACGGTGACGCTGAAGTCTTTGTGAGTCGAGGGATAGTCGCGCGCGAGCCGCTCGCCGAGTACGGCGAGTTCCGCGCGCGCAGCCTCCAGGGTCACATCCGGCTTCAGGCGCCCGACGACTTGAAGGGACCGTGCACCGCGAGCCGCAGGAACCCCGCGAAGTGCATTCGGAATGGCCTCCAACAGCGACCAGATGCGCGCCGGACGCTGGAGTTGCACATCGTCCGGCACGACGCCGATGACAGTGAACGGCTGGCCGTTCAGCCGGACGTCTCGACCAATGAGCGATGGATCCGCACCAAAGCGTGTGCGCCACAGTCCCTCGCTCATCACGATGACCGCCGCGGCTGGTCCGACTGCCGCGGCTGGTCTCTCGGCTTCGTCCGGCCGGAACGTGCGGCCGGCGATCGGCTGAACGCCGAGCGCATCGAAGAAGCGCGCGGTCACGAATTGTCGATCCACGCTCTGCAGCGAACCATCTGGCCCTTCGAGCAGCGGACCGCCGCCGATGCCCATATTGATACCGCCCAGGCTCTCGAACGTCCGGTTCTGCTCGGCGAGATCGAGAAGCGTGACTGGCGACATCGGCACGCGCGGGAAGGCTGGACTCTGCTCCCACACCATGACGAGACGATCGGCATCGGGGTACGGAAGAGGACGCAACAACGTTGCGTCAGCAAGCGCGAACATGGCGCTGTTCGCACCGATCCCGAGTGCAAGCGTGATCGCGGCAACGGCGGTAAACGCCGGCGACGATATCAATTGGCGGAATGCGAACCTGACGTCCTGACGGCGTTCATCGAACCATTGCGCAAACCGCATCTCACGCTCTCTCTTTCTGCCGAGGTCCACGCAGGTGCGCTTGAGGCGACCCACATCGCCGAGGCGCGCAAGCACCATCTCCCGCGCGATCCGCGGATCCATGCCCTTCTCGACCAGCTCGCGCGTCCGCATCTCGATATGAAAGGCGAGTTCCTCGTCCACCTCCTGATCGAGCGGCACACGCCACAACCATGAACGTAGTGAACGCTTCATTGGGCTAGCAGGATCTTCGAAACACCGGCGGCAAACTGTCGCCAGGCGGCGGTTTCGGCCGAGAGCTGCGCGCGCCCCTCACGCGTCAGCCGATAGAGCTTGGCCCGGCGGCCCAGCTCGGACTCCCCCCACTCGGCTTCGAGCCATCCCCGTCGTTCCATCCGGTAGAGCGCCGGATACAGGGACCCTTCCTCGACGATGACGGACTCGTCAGAGGCGTCCTCAATGAATTTCGCGATGGCATAGCCGTGCCGGGGACCCGCCGTCAGGGTCTTCAGGATCAGGGCATCCAGCGTTCCATGGAGCAGCGCGTTCGGTGTCTTGAAAGGCATGGGCCTCCGCCGGGGCTATTACCAAGACTCTCTTGGTAATGCTTGGACGGAAGTGCACAGCGGAAGGTTTACTCGAGATGCCGGGTCTTCAAAGCAAGACCCGGCCTAAGGCTTAAGCTGTAGCTTAGGGCGGGTCCTGATTTCGCACCCACCGTGGTCGTTCAGCGCCGGGCCGCGTAGGTCTTACTGAACGAGTTCCTGGTATTAGTCACCGTGAAGGACCCGTCTTCCCTTGCGGCCACCTTGATCCAGTAGGCTGGACCGTTGTGCGCCGGGGGCGGGGTCGCTCCGGGCCCTGGCGCAGGCGCCGCAGCGGCAGCGATTGGCATCGCAGCCGGTTGTTCGTCGACCCCGTTGGCGATGAACAGCCCGGGCACCGTGTACTCCTGCCCGCTCAGCAGCGAGAAGTGGATCTGCCAGAGATCCTCCAACCCCGGCGAGGAGAACAGCACGTTCATCGCGTC
>JALDXQ010000299.1:0-6883 GCA_032156805.1 Acidobacteriota bacterium | reverse complement strand
GGGCCCGAACGTGTCGAAGAACGCTCTGACGACCGCCGCTGGTTTCGTGGACGACGCTTGGCGTCTGAATGGCCGGGTCACGCTTTCTCTTGGCATGCGCCTCGATCGCTACCAGCCCATTCTTCCCGAGCAGCAGGGACCTGCAGGACAGACGTTCCCAGAGATCGACCCCGTGCTCACGTTCAACAACTGGGCGCCACGCGTGGGTATGAGCGCCGATCTCACTGGCGATGGCAGGACTGTGCTCAAACTCCACTACGGACAGTTCTGGGTCTACCCCGGAACCAACTTCACGGTAAGCCTCAACCCTAATCCTTCCGGCTGGTCGCAGACCTACGTGTGGACCAACGATGCCAACTCGAACGGCCGATGGGATGCTGGTGAGGAAGGACGATTGATCGCCGTCTCCGGGGGTAGCGCATCCACCCGGCTCGATCCGAGCATCCAGAATACGTATGTCCGGCAGGCCAGCGTGTACATCGAGCGCGAGGTGGCGCCTGATATCGGCGTTCGGACCGGCTTGGTGCTGAACGCGAAGCAGCAGCCGTACGGCACGATCAACGTCAGCCGGCCGCTCGATGCGTATTCAGTGCCCGTCGCCGCCGTCGATCCCGGTCCTGACGGCCGAATCGGTTCCGGCGATGATCGCGGATCCGTGACCGCCTACAATCTGACCCCGGCATCTTTGAATGCGTCGCCCGTAAACCTGACGACGAACCTGCCTGACAGCAACAGCGAGTACTACACCTGGGAGGTCACGGCGACGAAACGTCAGCGCACAGGTTGGTCGTTGCTGGCCAGTTTCACAGAAACATGGAGCCACGAGGCCGCCGTTGGGACGGGAAATGATTTCACGCCGAATGCTCTGATCAGCGCCACGCGCAATCAGGACCGGTACAGGACGTGGCAGGCAAAACTGAACGGCACGGTGAATCTGCCCTGGGGCTTTCTCGTCGTCCCCGTCGTCCGACATCAATCCGGAACGCCGTTCGCGCGCACCTTCGTTCAAGCGCTCAACTATGGGAGCGCGACCATCAAAACCGAACCGATCGCAGCCAATCGAACGCCTGACATCACGCTCGTCGACGTGCGCACCGAGAAAACGTTTCGCATCAAAGCTGTACGTGTCATGGGATTCTTCGACGTGTACAACGTGTTCAATACCAATGCCGCACAGACGCTCACAACCATCTCGGGGAGCTCGTGGCTGCGGCCGACCGCGATCACGGGGCCGCGCGTTCTTCGGATCGGCGCCCGGTTGCAGTGGTAGCGATTGCGCCTCACCGATCATGGGCACTGACTCGGCGTCGCACACCACCAGTTGAGTCTCAGGGCACGAGCGGGCGCTGCTGTTCGATGTAGCGCTCGTGCAACGCGCGGACAGCCTCCTTTACGCGATCGTCTGGCACCATCCACGTGATGCGGAATGATGACGTCGCAATGCCGGCAGGGGCGATTCCGATGCCAGCCAGTGTCGCCGAACCCGCCAGGACGTTGTCGTAGGTCGCGTTGATCCCGGCCCCAATGACACTCAGGGCGGCGAGGCCGTCGACCAGGCGAGCGTGTCCGCCGAGTCGTGTCTCCAGCGCCTTTCTCAGCCGGTCCTCGTCGTGCAGGTTCTCGTGCGAGATCGCCACCGTCGTGCGGCCGTCGAAGACGTGCAGCTGTTTGCCTGGCACGCTGCGCTCGGAGAGCAACGCGAGCACATCGGCAGACGGGGCGCTGGCGTCGAGCATCAGCAGGTCGCGCTCGCTGGCCACACCGACGACAGTACCTGGCATCCGCGGCGGGCTCTTTCGAACGACCGTCCCATCAGAGGACGGGTCCGCACCCGGAAGCGGCCCCTGCGTCGCACGTGCGTAGATGGCGATCCCTTTGTCCTTGGCGAATTCAACCGCCTGGGCGTTTAGGACCTTCGCACCCGCCTCCGCCATTTCCTGAGTCTCCTCGTAGGAAAGGGTGCCAATGCGCGTCGCCGCTGGCACGGTCCGCGGATCGGAGGAGTACACACCGTCCACGTCCGAGCAGATTTCGCAATACTCCGCATCGAGTGCCGCGGCCATCGCCACCGCTGTCGTGTCGCTGCCGCCGCGTCCCAGCGTCGTCACCTCGCGCTTGTACGAGACACCTTGATAGCCGGCGACGACGACAATACGGCCGCGAGCGAGTTCGTCCTGCACGCGAAACGGCCGTACCTCGATGATGCGCGCATCGACGTGGCGATCGTTCGTGATGATGCCGGACTGGCTGCCGGTGAAGCTGATGGCATCTCCGCCGAGCTCGCGGATCGCCAGCGACAACAACGCCATCGAGATCCGCTCACCCGCCGAGAGGAGCATGTCGAGCTCACGACGCTCCGGGTTTGGCGAGAGCTGCTTGGCCATCGCCAGTAGCTCGTCGGTCGTATCACCCATCGCGGAGACGACGACCACAACCTGATGTCCGCGACGCGCAGTCTGCATCACTCGCTCGGCGACGTATCGCAGCTTCCCGACGTCGGCAACGCTGCTGCCGCCGTATTTCTGGACGACGATCGACATGACGAAATGGTACGACTGATCGCGTATGTTGACGAGGATTGTCGGCGACGTCTGGCAGAGTCTCGTGAAGGGTGGACAGATTTAGGGGATGCTCTGCCGGATTTGGAACTCGTGTACGGTCGCGAGGCACTCGTGTCGCTGTCCTGCCAGCTTTGCAATCTCGCTCCGAGCTCGCGAGTGCTGGCGCGAAGTATGTGCGGTGGTCCAGAGCTTTACGGCAACTCGCCGGTCCAGCATTAGGTCAGTAGCCGCGAAGACGACCCCATGCGCGTGTCAGACTCGTCCCGGTGGATTTAGCGGTGTGCCGACGCCATCGATAAATGCCAGAGCGCACCGCGCGTAGACGACGTCAAGGGCGGCGGAGCCGCCGAGCGTGAGCTTGGGCACCCTTGACGTCGCCGAGCACGGTGGCAGCATTCCCGTCGATGGCGTGAACACGAGAAAGGGTTGACGTCTGACTCGGTTGAACCGGGAGCGACCCCGAGAGTGCGACGCGCGAGAGGTGGGGTCGCTCCCGGTTCAACGTCTCGATGCGGGCCTCGTCAGCACCGGCAGGGCGGACCGACGAATTCTCGCAATTCACGCGAGCGCGACGATCAAACGGTGCCAGGGAACGTGACGTGAAGGGGTGACATCGCCCTACGAGTGAGTGTCACTTCTCCTCGGTAGCTGTTTGGTACTTGCTACGCGTCCGGATTCGTACCGCCGACTGAGCGCATGCACTCTTAGCACACACGGTGGGAACGCAGCAGCGGTCACATCAGTGCTCGAAATGCTGGATGTCTCGAGGAATGTCTTGTACACCGCATTGAACGCCGGCGTGGAAAACTCGCTGCACCGTTCGCGATATTGCAGCCGCTGATTCGGTGCCAGCGATGCGTTCGAATGCGCGACCTCGACGGCGTGACGAAACTGACAGTACTCAGAGAATCGGCTCATGATGTCGAGGCGGCGCGATTCAAGCGCCTTTGTGAACGCGTTCTGAATCACGCCCTGGCACACGGTTGGCGCGACGTACGTGACGCCAGAGGGCATTGACGCGAGCAGCGCGCGATACTGATCGAGGAACGTCTCGAATCCCTGCAGTGTGCGTTCGGCATCGACGTAGGCGATCCAGATACGCTCATCCTCGCCTTTTTGATACCACGGCATCTTGTCCACGAAGTAGCGAGTCGTCGTGCGACCGTCGCGACGCCTCGGTGCGTGAGTTCGCTGAGGCCACACGACCGACGGAATCGATCGCTCACGAAGCAGCGCCACCTTCTCCTCCTCCGTCGCGAGGAATTGGACCGTGGGCTCGGCAATTACAAAGTCCAGCGTCATCAGCTTGCGGATGACGACGTCCCATTCCGCCGGTCGGCGGTTGCGATTGTCTTCCTCGCCGAGCGTCGCGTAGAGCGGCCGGGAGTACAGATGATAGAGATGGCCCTGACGTCCGTACGGTAATGTCCGGACATGCTCTCGAGCTACGCATTGCGCCAGAAAGCGGACGGCTGCCTGCCCATGCGGCGTGCCAGTGAAGGCCACATATTGCCCACGAAGGAAGTAGCCGCTGTGTAACGCGACCAGCACGAGGAACTGCGCCTGCCGTGATGTGTAGCCGAGCATCTCGACGGCCTGACATCGCACGTCCGGCGCCATCATCGGATTAACCTCTCGACAAGACGTTGATCCTGTGGCGTGCCCCCGCGTGAGCCGCCGGAGCCACTGCTAAACATCCGGAAGCCGGCTCCCGCTTTCCCACTCAGGTGGCCACGGTGGTAATCCTTTGTGACGAGTTCGAGATCAACGGTGCGCTCGGTTCCGTCACGGTCCTGCACCTCGAGCCGCACGTCCGGAAACACAAAATGATCGCGTTCGACGTGAAGACCTTCAGCCTCGGCGACGGCGAGCCGCGCATCTCGATCCGGCTCACCGAGCGAGCGCGCCTCCTGAAACGCTCGGTACGCCGAACCCTTCAATTCGTCGTCCAGCACAACGCGCTGGACACGGCTTCCCGGCTGCTCGAGTTCTGCCTCGACCTGGCGCACCATTCGGAACAGGCTCGCGTCGTGCCAGACCTCAGTCGGCTTGACCCAGCCGCTGTAGTACACCTGCCCCGAGTTGTGATCCGGATCGCGGTGATGATCGAGCATCGCCTTGCCCTCACGCGTGACACTGACGACATCCGCGACCCGCCCTTCTCGGAGACGCGTCACCGTCCGCTCTTCGACCAGTCCCTGTTCTTTCAGCGAGCGCAGATCGTCCTTGAAACGATTGGCGTCGCCAGCGTCTTGCCTGAGTTCGTCCGTGAACGTCACGCGGTAACGCGCTGCTCGCTCGAGGAGAGCTACTTCGGATCCGCGTAGGTGATAGGTTCGCCCCTGGTCCTGTACTTCCTCACGATTGCGACCCTCAGGCAGCGTCAGGCCACTGCCGCGCTCACTGTCGATCTGCCGACGGGATCGAGGCGAGACACGATCGTTCAAACCGCGTGATGTTCGGCGCGGCATTTCGCTGTGTCGTGTCGATGCGTTCTGTCGTGTTGCCTGCTGGCCGATCCGGTGATCGAGCGGCGTCGTCAATGTCCCAGCGTCCCATGCGGGTACCTCCCGCAGGCACTCTGCGCATTCAGCGTGTTGTGAATCTGTCACGCGGGTGACACTGCGGCATCGGTGACGGACCTTCCTTGATGGCGTGAGGTATCCATGACGGTTACTGGCAACGTGTGCCAGCCGAAGGGAGCCAACGCATGCCTCGCAATGAGGTACTCACCGCCAACACAACACACGTTGATTCGTCTGCACAGCAACTGATCGAGCTCATGACGGTTGCCGAGGTCGCTGCACTGCTCTAGGGCAGCAAGAGCTGGGTCTACGAGCACACGCGCACACGAAGCGCTCCAAGACCCGATCGACTTCCGCACGTCAAAATCGGCAAGTACATTCGTCTTGATCCCGCTCTTGTGCGCGCCTTTCTCGATTGGCGCACTGCACGGTGACCCTCGCGTCCGATCGCAGCTACAATGGCGCGCGAGCTACAGCACGAAGAGTCAACGAGAGGAAAAGGATGCTCTCGATGACTCGATCACAACGACAGTACGGCAGTGGATGTCTGCTCAAACGAGGAAGGGGGTGGGCGATACGCTGGCGGGAGATGGAGATTGCTCCCGATGGCACGCAACGAAGGGCTCAACGATACGAAACCTTGGGCGAGGTCACGCGCAAGCAGGCGTCAGACACGTTGGCGCAACGCATGGCGGCGAATGCTAACGGCAGTCAACCAACCCGATCGCAAGTCGTGTTTCGAACCCTGGCGGCAGAATGGCAGGCTCACGTGTTGCCGATGTACAAGCACTCGACGCAGAAGAATCATCGGCACATTCTCGAGAAACATCTGCTGCCGCGATTCGGTGACAAGGCCATGTCGCGCTGGCACTCAGTCGATCACAGTCGAAACAGGCAATTTGCGAGGGATTGTGTCACAGTTCACGTCACAGTTCTCGGATACAGCTTAATGGTACACTTCATACAGATCGGAGTGTCCATGCCTAGAGCTACGATAACGCGCCCTCGTCCGTCTCGCAGAGCGGTGCGCGCGACGCGCGAATCATCGACGTGGGTTCGGAAGAACATGCTGATGGACCAGAAGAAGCTCGACAGGGCCAAGCGTGTGCTGAAGACTGCCACCGAGACCGAGACGATCGACGCTGCCCTCGATGAAATCGCGTTCCGTCATGGCCTTGTCGATGGGATGCGGGCATTGAAGCGATCGGGTGGACTCGACGATCTCTTCGACGAGCGTTGAGCGCGCGTGAAGTTCACCTGCGATACTAACGTCTTCGTCGATGTGCTGCGTGATCCGTCGGCCGAGCAAGCGTTCAGCGTGTTTTTGTCTCGGTTCTCGCACCTCACCTACTTGAGCGCGGTCGTGATTCTGGAACTTCGCGCCGGCGCGCGAACGCCCGCCCAGGCGAAGCTGCTGGAGCGAGAAGTCGTCCAGCGCTTTACTCGGGCCAATCGCGTATTCACGCCGTCGGCGGATGCTTTCTCGGCGGCGGGCAAGCTACTCGCCAGCCTAGCGACTCGTGAAGGGTGGACTGCTGACGCGCACCCGTCCCTCGTACACGATGCGTTGCTGGCGGCATCGTGTCGCGAGTCTGGCGTAACTTTGATCACGCGCGATCGCGACTTCGGACGATTCAAGAACCTTCTGCGCGGTTGGCGATTTGTCGCACCGTGGCCGGAGGTCTCTCAGTAGCACGAGCCGGCCAGCCACTGCTCGCGAAATGACTGGATGCGCGCCGAGGAGGTCAAGGAGCTTCACTATCGCGCAAAGACCGTGGGCTTCGACGACGTCGAGCA
>JALDXQ010000298.1:0-6899 GCA_032156805.1 Acidobacteriota bacterium | reverse complement strand
GGTGCGGTAAGAGCGCACCGCGCCGGCGGTAACGTCGGTGGCAGGCAAAACCCCGCACGGAGCAAGACCAAATAGGGTGGCGGCGGCATCCGGCGCGCAAGCGTTGGATGTCTGACGGACGGCTCGTCCGAGGCCACCGGGTAGGTCGCCAGAGTCAGTGAGTGATCACTGGCCTAGAGGAATGATCGTTGCCCTGAGCGAGGCGCGAACGCGCCGAGTCGAAGGGAACAGAATTCGGCTTACCGGCTGACTGCGACGCTTACAATGGGCGCAATGATCAACAGAGCACTGGTGATCGTGCTGGGCCTCATCGCTCTGGTGACGATCGGAGCCGCCCAGGGGCGGCAGGGAAGGGGCCAGCGCGAACCGGAATCTCGCGCGCCTTCCATCCGCGAGTACAAGCCGCAATCGACGCTCGTCGTCCCCGAGCATCCCGTCCCGCGCGCGAAATTTCCCGCCGTCGATATGCACGGCCATCCGCCGCCACTGACATCGCCAGAGACGGTGCAGAGCGTGGTCCGGGCGATGGACTCACTGAATCTCCGTGTGATGGTGGTGACCGGGAACCCTGGACGCATCCCGCGCGAGCAGATGGTCCAGGCTCTTCAGGTGCTGCGGGCGTCGCCTCACAAGGACCGATTTGCTGTGTTCGCCAACATTGACTTCAGGAACGTCGCGCCAGGATTCGGTCAAAAGGCGGCGGCGCAACTGGAAGACGACATCAAGGCCGGAGCGGTCGGCCTTGGCGAGATCATGAAGGACTTCGGGCTGACAGCACGCCAAGCGGATGGCAGCCGGCTCGCCCTCGATGACCCCGAACTCGATCCGATATGGTCCGCTGCGGCGCGGCTGAACATTCCGGTCATGATGCACGTGGGTGATCCGGCGCCGTTCTGGAAACCGTTCGACTTCTCGAACGAACGCTGGCTCGAGATGGCGCTCTTTCCAAACCGCCGTTGTCCTTCGGAGCGCTGTCCGCCGTTCGAGGAGCTCATCGCGGAGCGGGATCGGTTGTTCAAGAAGCACCCGAAGACCAAATTCGTCGCGGCACATTTCGGTTGGCAGGCCAACGATCTTGGACGCGTCGCTCGTCTGTTGGATGAGATGCCGAACGTGTACGTGGAAACCGGGGCCGTACTGTACGAGCTTGGCCGGCAGCCGCGAACGGCGCATGCCTTCATGGTGAAGTACCAGGACCGCGTGATGTTCGGCAAGGACAGCTTCGCACCTGACGAGTATCCCTACTTCTGGCGCACGTTCGAAACCGCTGATGAGTACTTCGATTACTACCGCGATTACCACGCTTTCTGGAAGTTGTACGGAATTGCGCTGCCGGACGATGTGCTCAAGAAGCTATACTTCGAGAACGCCTTGAAGATCATTCCCGGCCTGCCCAGGGCAGGCTTCGCGCAGTAGCGTTACTATGGCCAACTATCTCGTGACCGGCGGAGCCGGATTCATCGGTTCCCATCTCTGTGAAGAGCTCGTGCGGCGTGGGCAGCGTGTGCGCGTCGTCGACAGCCTGGTCACCGGCAAGCGCGAGAACCTCGCTCATCTGCCTGACGTGGAGTTTCTGCTGGGTGATCTGGCTGACATGGACGTCGCCAGGCGTGCCGTGCAGGGCGTCGAGTACGTACTTCACCAGGCGGCGATTCCGTCGGTCCCGCGATCGGTCGAAGATCCCGTGACCTCCAATCGCGCCAATGTCGACGCGTCGTTGAACGTGCTCGTCGCGGCTCGAGATGCTGGTGTTCGTCGCGTGGTCTACGCCGGTTCTTCGTCGGCTTACGGCAATGCGCCGACGTTGCCCAAGGTCGAGACGATGGAGCCAGCCCCGCTCTCGCCGTACGCCTTGCAGAAGCTCGTCGCTGAACAGTACTGTCAGATGTTCACGCGCCTGTACGGGCTCGAGACTGTGACGATCCGGTACTTCAACGTCTTCGGGCCCCGTCAGGATCCGTCCTCGCCCTATTCGGGCGTGATCTCTCTCTTCATCAGTGCCCTTTGCGATGGCCGCCGTCCAACTATCTACGGCGATGGCGGACAGACGCGTGACTTCACGTACGTCGCCAACGTCGTCGATGGCGTGTTGCGGGCGTGCAGTGCCCCCGAGGCGAGCGGAGAAGTGATCAATGTCGCGACGAGGGGCCGCGTCTCCCTCAACCAGCTCTTTGCGACGGTCAAGCGCGAGGTCGCCAGCACGCTCGAGCCAATCTATGCCGATGCACGCGCCGGCGACGTTCGGGATTCGCAGGCAGATATCTCGAAGGCGCAACGCCTGCTTGGCTACGCACCGCTCGTCACCTTCGAGGAGGGACTGAAACGAACGGTGGCGTGGTATCGGGAGTCGATGGTCGGCGGCCGGAAAGCCTGACACCGCCGGCCAGATAGCTGCCGACGCTCAAATGTGCTATGGGCGGCCACGTTACAAGGTTGAATCATCGCCTACGCAGCTCTGACCGCGTCTTCACAGAACATTCGTCGGGATCTGGTTGCCTGATATGGCAGTCGCCGGTTCCTCCCGGTGAACCCGCCGGCCGGTCTCCACGTAATATGGAGAACCGAAACAGCGGTGCCAACGTCTCATCTCACCGAACCCCCAACGGGCAACACTCACGGAGGTCAGGCATGCGGTCGAAGCTTCTCGTACTAGTGGCACTGGGTCTGTGTGCGTTCGCCCGCGAGTCGGGGGCGCAGCAACAGCAATTTCAGCTTTACGCCAGCGTTGCGGACGCGACAGGGAAGTCGGTGGCCACGCTGGAGCCGGCCGATCTTCGCGTGATGGAAAATGGCGTCGAAGCGAAGGTCATCAAGGTCGAACCGGTGAACTGGCCGGTCAAGGTTCAGCTTCTCCTCGACAACGGCATCGGTCTGGGCGGGGGCAACATTCAGATCCTGAAGGATGGCGTGACAGGACTGATCAATTCGCTTCCCAACAATCTCGAGGTCACCATCGTCACGACCGCTCCTCAGCCGCGTACCCTGGTCCGCCCGACGACCGACAAGGCAATGATGGTCGAAGGCCTGGGACGCCTGGCGCCTGACTCCGGCGCCGGCCGCTTCGTCGAGTCGATGAACGAAGCGACGCAACGCATCGAGAAGGACAAGTCAGATCATTTCCCGGTCATTATTTCCGTGGCCACGAGTTCCGGCGATGCGAACGTCATGGAGCGCGACGTGAAGAATATCTTCGCGCGGATTCAGAAGAAGCCGACGACGGTGCACGTCGTGCTACTGAATTCGACGACCGGGTCGGCGAGCGGCGGCGCGAACCAGACGCAGGTGGGTATGGCGGTGACGGAAGCGACTCGCGGCCGCTTCGAGAACATTGCCGCGGCGACGCGGCTGGCAACATTGCTTCCTGAGATTGGCAAACAGGTCGCGGGAGCCGTCGAGAAGCAGAGCAATCAGTTCCGACTCACGGTCGAGCGTCCTGCTGGTGCAAAGGGCGACGTCGGCCAGGTGGGCGCTGGTGCGCGGAGCGGACTGGTTCTCCGAGGGCTCTCGATGGACGGCCGGCTTCCGCAGTAGCTCAGGCGCTTGACACGCGCCTGATTAGCTATACACTGTATGACTAATGGCTCCTCCTGAGTCCATTGGTCAATTCGAGCACGTCGTCCTGGCGGCGGTTCTCGCGCTGGACGACGCTGCGTACGGCGTGACCATCCACGCCAAGGTCGAGGAATTCATCGCGCCGAGGACCGTCTCCCTCGGCGCCGTCTACGCCACGCTCGATCGCCTGGAAGACAAAGGGCTCGTCCGGTCCTGGCTTTCGGATCCCACTCCTGAACGCGGCGGCCGATCGAAGCGGCACTATCGGCTCGAGGTGCATGGCCAGCGCGCGCTCCGAGACACGACCCTGGCAGCCAAGCGCATCTGCGACGACCTCGAACGCATCTGGGGAGAAGACGTATGGACCGCAGGCCCACGGTGGAAACCCGTCCGCCAACCCTGATCGACACGGTCGTTCGGCTGTCGATTCCGGCACCGTGCCGTGAACACGTAATCGGCGATCTGTGGGAACGATATCGAACTCCCGGTTCGTTCCTCCTCGACGCCGTACGGACTGTGCCGTTCATTGTCGTGAGTCAGGTCCGCCGGTCATCGATGATCGGCTCGGTGCTGATACACGCCTTCGTACTGGTCGTCGGATTCGCGGCCGGTGCAGGCAACTTCAGTTCGGCACTAGCACCGGTGACAGCCGCCCTGCTGGGATTCGTGCTGCGGGATGCGTACAAGTCGACGGTGTCGCTGTCGGCGCGCCAGATCCTTCGAGATCTGGCGGTCGTTGCTGGATTCGTCGCGGCCTCGCAGATCGTTGTCGCGCTGGTCACGCCAGACCTGCTGTTGTCGGTTCGGGCCCTGGCCGGCGGAGCGGTTGCTTTCGGCATGACCTTCTGCCTTCGACTGCAGAACCCTGGCATCGGATCGCCACAACCGCGCCAGGCCTTGGCCCAGGCGCCCGCCTCGTTTGATGTGCTCGTCACTGAGGTTCGCATGCACGAACGTCTGGGCGTGCGCGCCATCCGCATCGAGATGGGCGCCGGAATAGTGCTCGCGGCGTTTTTCCTGATTCCGTCCTTCAATGCGACGAACTGGGCGCTGCGAGTCGGCTGGCTCCTCGCATCGGCTTACGGCTTGTACGTGGCGGCCGTCGTCTCCCGCCACCGGCCCCGGCGAATGCCCGACGGACTAGGGTTCACTGCATCGCTCGAGTTCTATCGTGCGGCACTCGAACGGCAGCACCGCGTGATCCGAACGATGTGGCTGTGGTACCTGATGCCGCTTACCCCGGCCATTGCTTTCATCATGTTTGGAGGGACGCTCGTCGCGGTAGAGCGTGGCAGGCCGTTCTGGCCGGGTGTGGTGTTCGTCGGCGTGATGGCAGGTATCGGACTCCTGGTTCACAAGGGTAGCCAGGATATGGCGCGGAAGTTGCGGCTGCGCATCGACACGCTGGCGACAGCCCAGGAGCAAGCGGAATGACTCGACATCTACTCGCGGCCGTGCTCATGACGCTGCTGTGCAGCACGGCGTCAGTCGCTCAATCATCTGATTCCAGCCACATTCTTTCGGACGCTGAGATCCAGAAGATCATCGCCGAGCGCGTCGATACGCATCGGCAAAGCGTAGGCATTGTCGTCGGCGTGATCGAACCGTCGGGACGGCGTGTCATCGCGTACGGCAAAGCATCGACGGGTGAGACCGCACCGCTCGATGGCGACACCGTGTTCGAGATCGGATCGATCAGCAAGGTGTTCACATCGCTGCTGCTGGCGGATGCCGTGCAGCGGGGCGAAGTCGCCCTCACGGATCCAATCGCCAAGTACCTGCCGTCCAGCGTGAAGCTGCCGGAGCGAGGACGACCGATCACGTTGCAGGATCTCGCGAACCACACGTCGGGCCTGCCGCGGCTACCCGGTAACATGACCCCGAAGGATTCACAGAACCCGTACGCTGACTACACAGTCGAGCAGTTGTACAGCTTTCTGTCGGCCTACCAACTCACGCGCGACGTCGGCGCCTCGTACGAGTATTCGAATCTCGGCGCCGGTCTGCTTGGTCACATCCTGGCACTGCGGGCAGGCACCGACTACGAGTCACTGGTAAAGTCCCGAATCACCGGACCGCTGGGTATGACCAGCACCAGCATCGCGCTCACGCCGGCCATGCAAGCGAAGCTGGCAACAGGACACGATCCATCGCTGAAGCCCACCAAGGGCTGGGACATTCCAACCCTGGCAGGCGCCGGCGCACTGCGATCGACAACGAACGACATGCTGAAGCTCCTGGCTGCGGTCATGGACTACAACCAGTCGCCTTTGGCGCCGGCGATGAAGGCCATGCTGCAGACGCGAAAGCCGGCAGGCTCGCCCAACACGGAGATCGCCCTCGGCTGGCACATCAGCACTGCCAACGGCAAACCGATCGTGTGGCACAACGGAGGCACCGGTGGATATCGAACCTACGTGGGATTTAACCCGGTCGCTCGGACCGGAGTCGTTGCGCTCACCAACGCCGGGAGCCTGGCCGGCCCAGATGACATCGGTCGGCACCTGCTCGACTCGAAGAGCCCGCTGCTGACCGCCAATTCACGGGCACTTGCACAGCCGCGGGCGCGGACCGAAATCAAGATCGATCCTGGCGTGTTCGATCGCTATGTCGGTCGGTATCAACTGGCGCCGGCCATCTTTTTTGTCGTGACGCGTGACGGCAGCCGGTTCATGGTTCAGCTGACGGGGCAGGCCGCCTATGAGGTCTACGCCGAGACCGAGAGAGATTTCTTCTACAAAGTAGTCGATGCGCAGTTGACGTTCGAGACGGATGCGCAGGGCAAGGCCCTGGCCGTGGTGCTTCACCAGAATGGCATCGACCAGCGCGCCCCGAGAATCGAAGGTGACGCTGTCGTCCCGAAAGAAGTGACGCTGGATCCGAACGTGCTCGAGGGCTACGTCGGGCGCTACGAGTTCGTTCCAGGCGGGATATCCATCACGGTTACGCGGCAGGATGCGCGCCTGTTCGCCCAGGTTACCGGCCAGCCGTCCGTAGAGGTATTTGCGTCGGGGCCGCGTGATTTCTTCTATAAGGTCGTGAATGCGCAGTTGACGTTCGAGGCCGGGCCTGACGGTCGGGCCACGGCCGTCGTTCTGCACCAGTTCGGAAAAGACCAGAGGGCCGCTCGCGCAAATTGATGGAGAGGCGCCAGGTCAGACCCGATAAGGAGTCTGATGAGGGATGCCGCCGTCGATCTGCCCGGACACGACATCGTCGCTTCCGCCCTGGCGGCTGATTTCGTCTCCGGGATCGTGCACTTGGACCGCTGCCACCTGGTTCAGTGAGACTCGACGTCCCAGCAGGGCATCGCTGACGAGAACCGAGGTTTCAGGCCAGTCATGCGC
>JALDXQ010000297.1:0-6988 GCA_032156805.1 Acidobacteriota bacterium | reverse complement strand
CGTTCGACGCGGCGCGGAAACAGCAGCGCGCGAAGACGCAAGACCAGATCGCGAAGCGTCATCCGTCTCACGCCAGCTTCACGACGCGGCCGATGGCTGCCGACATTCGTTCCCACGCGTTGAGCTCAATCGCCACTTGCCGGCGGCCTGCCGCGGTGAGCCGATAGTATTTTGCCCGGCGGCCCAACTCGGACACGCGCCACTCGGCGTCGATCCAGCCGTGGTGCTCGAGACGATGGAGCGCCGGATAGAGCGAGCCCTGATTGACCTGCAGCACGTCCTGCGACACCTGCTGGATGCGATCGGAGATCGCCCAGCCGTGCAACGGAGCGGTCTGCAGCGTACGGAGGATGAGCAGGTCGAGGGTCCCTGGCAATAGATCGGGAATCGGGGGGCGAGGCATGATGTCGACATACGACACTAACGGCGATTGGTGTCGTCTGTCAACAACAACGGCGGCGCGGCCGTGAGAGAGACAGCAGTGTCGGGTCTACAAGGGCAACACCAACGGACTGCCCTTCGGGACCAGCATGAACACGACCGCGCGGGTCGGTCCATCAGACCTGGCCGACCCGTTCGTCGAGTGAACCGCGCCCGGCGGCTCGAAGAACGTCTTCCCCACGGGCAGAACCTGTTCAGGCTCGTTGTTGATGGCGAAACGCATCTGACCTTCGACGATGTAGCCGAGGACGGGACCGGGATGACGATGGCCCGGGCCCGGTGAGGTGCGGCCAGGTGGGATGTTCAGTTCGACGAGCACGACGTCCCATCCCTCGAACGGGCCGCTCAGTGCGTGTGGCGCGAGTTCCGGCGCGGGAGCCCGCGGCGCGGACGTTTGTGCCTGTGCGTCGAGGCCGATTCGCTGTCACGTATGTGGGCCAGGCCTTCGAAACAAAGACGGCCAGCGTTCCGTGCGTTCCGCTGGACGGTGCGAATCGTGGCCAGCGTGCCAGGCGTCGCGTCTCATGCGGCCGCCGCGCGCAAGGTCACGATCCGTTTGATGTTGAAGGCGGCGCTGGCGAAGACGAAGAGCGCATCCACGGTCGTGAGCCCGCGCAGCTTCACCTTGCGCAGCCCGGCAATTGTCTTGAGCCACGCGAAGGCGCGCTCGATGCGGGGGCGCGCATGCTGACTCATGGCATAGCCGGCATGTCGCGTCGTGCGGGCGTCAATCGCGCTGTGCTGGCGGGAGAGCAGGGCCGCACGACGGCCATTCCGTCAACCTCACGCGCAGAAAGCATCGCTAATCGTTCTTATCGTCCGTTCTTTCGGGTCCCGCGTCGCCCGTTCATGAGTGCGCCTGCTCCCGTCCTCGCAGAATACCAGCAAGAATTCGCGGATTTCGTCGACCGTGAAGAACGGCCAGCACGAGGAGTGGCTTTTCCGGCGCGTACGCGATCAGGTAATCGTACACGCGCCAGAATCGTAACGGAAGCGAAGTCAGGTCATCCCGTCGATGACCTTGGTTGGGAGTTCGAACGAGCCGCCGAACGCCGCGAAGATGTCGTCGCGGACGCGGTCGGCAGCGTCGACGCTGTCCTCGGCGATGAAGTCCCAGATCTCGATGAGGTCGACTTCCGCTTCTGGATGAAACGCGAATTCGTTCATCCGCGCGCGCGACGTTCCCCGCTCCTGCGCTGCAGACGCTCGAGTACTTCGTCGCCGCTGATCGGCTTCACCTGCCCACTCTTGATCTCGTCGTAGCGACGATCCAGCGTCGCGTTGATCCTGGCCAGTTCTTCGAAGTAGCTGTCGATGACCTCGCCCAGGACTTCAGTCGTGTCGCGTCCGGTCTGACGCGCGAGCTCGTTGATTCTGGCTTCCTGCTCCGGCGTGATCTGAATCGACATGGCGAGTTGCTCAGGTCACTGTACGAGGCTCGGGCCCGTCATGCAAGCGAACTGGCCTGCGCGAGAGCTGTGACGGGAACTGTGACATAACCCCTCGAAAACGACCTGTTTCGATCCAGATCGGCTGACTGCTGGGGTGATCGACTGACTCGGCAGAAACCAAGACGACCCAAGCACTTGAGCGCAGATCGTCGCTCACCGTCGCTTCCGCTCCCGTCTTCTGTTAACCGGAGGGTTGCTGGTTCGAGTCCAGCCCGAGGAGCCAATCCCAATCAATAACTTCCAGCGATCGCTTCTTCACACCTCGTGTCGAGTGTGGGGGATTTTGGGGGGGACCCTTCAAACAAAATCGGAACCCTCGTTGGTCGGGATCTGCCAGTTGGCGTCAGTGCACATCCCGCGAGGCGTCCGCGGAGTCGTCGCTGGGGGGCGTGACCGTGTGGGGTGCAGAAACTCGATTTGCGTAAAATAGCCGGCGCTTCGTGACTCTCTTCTGGAGGCGTCGTCGTGCTCCTGTCCGCCTGGTACGTTGTGCTCCAACGCGTGCTGCAGCTGGTCGTGCTTCGGCTTCGTTCCCGCGAGTTCAAGGAATTGGAGATCGTCGTACTGCGCCACGAGATGGGATCTTGCGCCGTCGTACCAGTCGACGGTCGATGACGACCGCGGACCGCGTCTTCTTAGCGGCCACGAGTCGGCTGTTGCCGCGCCCCCTATGGAACGCATTTTTCGTCAAGCCGGCCACGCTGCTTGATTGGCATCGGCGTCTGGTCGCGCGGCGTTGGACGTATCAGCGACGACCAGGCCGCAAGCCGATGAGCCGCGAGGTGCGAGAGCTGATTCTGCGGATCGCGCGCGACAATCCGCGTGGGGCTATCAGCGCATCGTGGGCGAACTGAAAGGACTGGGCGTTGCCGTGTCAGCGACAACCGTCCGAAACGTACTGCGCAGGGCACGGCTGGGTCCAGCGGGTGGACGGCCGGGTCCCTCGTGGCGTCAGTTCCTTCAGGCGCAAGCGAGAAGCCTCATCGCTGTCGATTTCTTTACCGTCGACACGATTTGGCTCCAGCGGCTGTACGTCTTGTTCTTCATCGAAGTCGGCAGTCGGCGGGTGCACTTCGCCGGCTGCACGGCCCATCCTGACGAGGAGTGGGTCACGCAACAAGCCCGGCAGGTGGTCTGGACCGTCAGCGAGCGCGCGGAACCGGTTCGCTGGCTGATTCGGGATCGCGATCACAAGTTCACGCGCAGCTTTGACGACGTATTTCGGGGCGCTCGCATTCGTATCGTTCGCACGCCGATTCAGCGCCGCAGGCGAACGCAATCGCGGAACGATTCGTTCGCACGGTCCGTTCCGAGTGCCTCGATTGGCTGCTCATTCTGAGTGCGGGTCACCTTGAACGTTTCCTGACCGTCTACATTGATCATTACAACCGGCATCGGCCTCACAGAAGCTTGGACCTCACGCCGCCGAACGGTCCACCGGCGAATGACGATCGGGCCCACCCGGACAATCTGCTTGTGGTGCAACGCGATCGGCTTGGCGGGCTGGTGCACGAGTATGAGCGGGCCGCGTGAGCCAGTTCGAGTTTGTGCACCCCACAGGGTCCCCACGGTGAACGACGCGACGAGTCCCGGGCGGTTGAAGCGCTGTCCTTGGAGAAGCGGTATTCTGCCCTTCGGTGCGTGCGAGTAAGACCACCAAGCTCGGCTGGAAGCGTATCGGGAGTGTGCAAGCCACGTTGGCGCGAGAACTCGCCACTCCCTGTGAACGAGGCGCGCATGCTTGAGAAATCAAAACCGAAAGCGGTCGTCTGAAGGGCTGCTCTGTAGGATGACAACATCACCGCCTGTCGAGAAGCTGCGGAGCACAGTTGGTCGGCGGTCGGAAATGTGGTTCACACCGACGAACCGTTGTTGCCTGTAACACGGAGGGCATTGTGGTTGGAGTACACGTATGCGCGGTGAACGCAGCCGGTCGTCTGTGGCATTCAATCCGGCTCGCGGATGGGTCGTGGCTGCCTTTCGGTGACGTTGAGGGAGAGACGGGCGAGATGGGCGACCTGCAGGCCGTGGCGCTGACCGCGGCCGGAGGCGATGTGCACGTGTGCGCCGTGAACGCCGCTGGTCGTCTGTGGCATTCAATCCGGCTCGCGAACGGATCGTGGCTGCCCTTTGGTGACGTCGAGGGACAGACAGGCGAGATGGGCGACCTGCAGGCGGTGGCGCTGACCGCGGTCGGAAGCGATGTGCACGTGTGCGCCGTGAACGCTGCCGGTCGTCTGTGGCATTCAATCCGGCTCGCGAACGGATCGTGGTTGCCCTTCGGTGACGTTGAGGGAGAGACGGGCGAGATCGGCGACGTGCAGGCCGTGGCGCTGACCGCGGCCGGAGTGGATCTGCACGTGTGCGCCGTGAATGCCGCAGGTCATCTGTGGCATTCAATCCGGCTCGCGAACGGATCGTGGCTGCCCTTTGGTGACGTCGAGGGAGAGACGGGCGAGATGGGCGACGTGCAGGCCGTGGCGCTAACCGCGGCCGGAGGCGATGTGCACATGTGCGCCGTGAATGCCGCCGGTCGTGTGTGGCATTCAATCCGGCTCGCGAACGGATCGTGGCTGCCGTTTGGTGACGTCGAGGAAGAGACGGGCGAGATGGGCGACGTGCAGGCCGTGGCGCTGACCGCGGCCGGAAGCGATGTGCACGTGTGCGCCGTGAACGCTGCCGGTCGTCTGTGGCATTCAATCCGGCTCGCGAACGGATCGTGGCTGCCCTTCGGTGACGTCGAGGGAGAGACGGGCGAGATGGGCGACGTGCAGGCCGTGGCGGTGACGAGCGTGGCTGTGTTCGTTCGACGGGAGGCGTGGGCTCTGCAATCCATCACCACGTTCGACTCAATCACCCTCGCGTACGCGATGGCGGTCAAAGTCATGCAGGCGCGGCCCGCATCAGACCCGACCAGCTGGACCTATCAGGCTGCTATCCATGCTGCGTTTGCCGCGCCACCGCCGGGTGCACCCTGGAATACCTGTCAGCATCAGGGCTGGCTCTTCTTGCCCTGGCATCGAATGTATCTCTATTTCTTCGAGCGCATCGTCCGCAAAGCGGTGCAGGATGCGGGTGGGCCCGCCGACTTTGCTCTCCCGTACTGGAACTACGATCGCCCGTTTCCGGGGAATACGCTGCCACCCGCGTTCCGGGCGCCAACGTTGCCCGACGGTACGTCAAACCCGCTATTCATCGCGCCCCCGCGTCGCAGCGGCACACTGATGGCGGGAGGGCAGCTGCCAGCGACGGCGACTTCGCCGGCTACCGCGCTGGCCAACACGAGCTTTTCCCTCCCCTCGTTCGCACCGACGTTCGGCGGGGGCCGCGTAGGTCCAGCTCATTTCGGAGGGGCTCTCGGACTGCTCGAGACGACGCCGCACAACGTCTTGCACCCCACGATTGGTGGACCTCAGTCAGGGCAGTGCGCTGGCGGCTTGATGACGGACCCGAGATGCGCCGCACTCGACCCGATCTTCTGGTTGCACCATGCCAATATCGATCGCCTCTGGAATAACTGGCTCGCGCTTGCGGGAGGTCGTGCGAATCCCACCGAGTCGGCCTGGTTGTCTCAGCAGTTCGTGTTCTTCGACGAAACAGGTAATCAGGTCACCCTGAGTGGTGCCGACGTTGTCGACAGCGTTGCTCAGTTGGATTACGAATACGACGATGTACCCGCACCGGGGGTTTTCGACATGGATGAAGGAATCGAGAATGCCAGACAGGCGGGTCCGCCAGTGCCACCGGAACTCGCGGGCGCCACGGAAGCTCCGGTAGTGCTCGTGGGCGAGTCCACGTCAGTGTCGCTCACTATTCCAGCGAGGTCGCAAAGACTCGTCGCTGCCGCCGCCGCCGCCGATCGCACACGGCAGCTGTTCGTGGGCGTTGAAGACATCGAGGCTGAACAGGATCCTGGCCTTGCGTACGCCGTGTATATTGCGGGCCCGCGAGGCCAGCGGCGCCACATCGGCAACGTGTCATTCTTCGGAATCCATACTATGAACGATCCAGACCGTGCGCACATCGGGGCGCCCGGCTTTCGGCACACGTTCGACGCCACCGGCGCCGTTGATACGCTGCGGCGGGAAGGCGCATTCGACGCCGGCTCGATCACGGTCACGTTCGAGCCGATACGTGTACTTCCGCCGCCAGGTCTAGATAGGGCAGTCGAGTCTCAAGCAGCGGCTCCAACACCGCCGGTCCGGATCGGCCGCGTCAGTCTGTTCATTTCCTGAAGACGCGAGTGGGGATGTTGCGTGCGACACGTGATACGAATGCGAACCATGTTGCGCTGGCGGCCGGAGTGGCCGTTCACGGTGCTCGTCGGCGTAGCCTGGATTGCACTGTTGGCCAGGGCTGACACAGCCTCATCCTCCAGCATGGTTCAGACGCAGGCTGCCTCGAACCTCGTGGGACAGCATGGCGACCACATGTCCGACCTCATGTCGTGGCGGGATCCGCTGCTGGAATGGGCGCTCATGTCGGTTGCGATGATGCTGCCGGTGATGCTTCCTGCCATACGGCACGTCGCGCTAAACAGCGTCCGGTCGCGGCGTTACCGCGCGATGGCGCTGTATGTCACGGTGTTCGTCGGGATGTGGGTAGGCTTCGGCGCTGTCATCCTTGCGATCCAACGCTGGTTGCAGAACACCATGGCCGTCGATGATCGGCTCCTGCTCGCGGCCGTGCTACTGACCGCGGCCGCCTGGCAAGTGTGCACGTTCAAGCGGCGCGCCCTGTTTCAGTGCCGACGCACTGTGCCGCTGCCGCCGGTCGGCATCCGGGCAGACGCCGCTTGCGCCCGCTTCGCTTGGCGCCACGGGGGGCGTTGCCTTGTCTCCTGCTGGGCGCTGATGGTGCTGATGGCGCTTGCCGGTCATGGTGGCATGTGGCTCATGGCGGCCGTGACGGTGCTGACGATGCTGGAGGAGTTGACGCGGTTCGGCCCTCGTCTGTTAAATCCGTCTGCCGCCGTGCTTGCGTTGTCAGCCGGCGTTGTGGCGTTGTGGATCTAAACCCGCGCACGTGAGTCGACATACGCAGAAACCCCGTGCGCTTGCACGTTGGGCGATCAGCTGTGCTGGCGGGAGGGCAGG
>JALDXQ010000296.1:0-7012 GCA_032156805.1 Acidobacteriota bacterium | reverse complement strand
ACGTCCTTCGACACCTGCTGGATGCGGCGCGCGATGGCAAAGCCATGGTTAGGCCCTGTCGCCAGAGTACGGAGGACGAGGAGGGGCAACGTGCCCTGCACCAGTTCGCCGGAACCTGCTTTTCCCATAGATGCTTGATGTGAGACGGTATCGCGAGGCGTCGCTCATGTCAAGCATCTAGGGGATGGCGGCGACCGACGGGCGAGTTCACTCCGTCCGTAGCGCTGACGCCGGATCGACGGTCAAGCGACGTCGCGTCGCCAAAAGCGAGGTCGCGACGGTGATCGATCCGACGACCATCACGACACCGGCGACGATCAGCGGATCACGCGCGCGCACTTCGAATAGCAGGCTCGCCACGACGTTCCCGAGGGCGAGCGCGCCCGTCGCCCCGGCGGCCAGACCGGCGGCCACCGGTATCGTCGCTTGCCGCAGGATCAGGCCGACCACTTTCGACGTCGGAGAGCCCAGCGCCACTCGGATGTTCATCTCACGCCCTCGACGCGACACCGCGTGCGATGTGACGGCGTAGACGCCGACGATGGCGATGAACAGGGCGACCAGTCCGAACGCAACGAACAGGCGCGCCTGATACCGGCGACTGGCAGTGGCCGCATCGACGAGATCGTCGACCGCGTTCGAGCGGCCGATGGCAATCTCAGGATCGACGGCGTGTACGGCGCGTCGAACGCTCGCCACCATCGCTGATGGATCGACCGTCGTCTTGATCAGGAGCGACATGTCCGGCCGACTTCGCCACCAGTACGGGAGGTAGACCATGTACGGCGCCGTCTGATCGAGCGACGTGAGCCGCGCGTCGGCCACGACGCCAACGACTTCGAACCCCTGTTCACGGGGAATGCCTCGACTGAACCGCCTGCCGATCGGATCCTGACCTGGCCAGAGTCGCTGCGCGGCTGCGTCTGAGATAAGGGCAGGCGCGGGGCGTAGAGGGTCGCGTTCGGCGTCGGTGAACGATCGACCGCGACGTATCGCGAGACCCAGGGTCTGGAAGAACTCCGGCGCAACGTATCGAAAATCGGCGCTCGGCTGATTGAAGATCGGCGTCGTGGTGCCATCGGGCACCATGAAGTTGCTGCCACCTCTGCGAAGTGGCGGAGTCGAGACCGTGCTGACGAACCGGACGCCGGGAATGGCCCGAACCGCGGCAATCAATCGATCGTAGGCGGCCTGACGCACTGGTTCGTTGGCATAGCGGGTTGCCGGAAGCGCGAGATTGACGGCCAGCACCTGCGCCGATGTGAAGCCGCGATCGACGGTCAGCAGCCGGAACAGGCTCGTGCCGAGCAGCGATGTGACGACGAGCAGTGTCACCGATAGCGCCACCTGCAGCGCGAGCAGCGTCGAATGACTGCGGTGTGCTGCCCTGTCGTCGGTCGCCGACCGGGCGCCTCCCCGGAGCGACACGAGGATGTCGCTGTTGCCAGCACGCCAGGCGGGCACGAGCGCGACCAGCAATCCGGTCAGGATCGAGATGATCGCCGCGAACGCCATGACCTGTGGGTCGAGAGTGACCTCCTGGACCCGCGGCAAGTCGATCGGTGCGGTACGCACGAAGATACCAAGACCGAGGCGAGCGACCCAGATCCCGAGAAGACCGCCAACTGTCGAGAGCACAAGCTGCTCGAGGAGGATTCGCGCCAGAAGCCGGCGCCGGCTGGCGCCGATCGCTGAACGAATCGCCGCTTCCCGTGCTCGACCCAGGTTTCGCGTCAGCGCCAGGTTGGCGAGGTTCGAACAGGCGATCAACAGGACGGCGGCAATCGCGCCCAACAATAGGAGCAGTCCGCGCCGGGCGCTGCCGACGACGTGCTCGGCGAGCGGTATGACCGCACTCGAGAAGATCACAGGGTCACGAGATTCCCTGCTCGCGAGCACGCCAACGTCTTTTTGCAGCACGTCCAGCTCGGCACGCGCCTGTTCCGGAGAAACTGCGCTGCGCAGCCGGCCAATGGCCTGATTGTTGTGGTCGCCAATCCACCCGGCGGTCACGCGAATCGGAATGAACGCGTCGATTTGCTGGTTGTCGCCTGGCAGGCGGAAGTCCGGGCGGAGGACGCCAACGATCGTGTAGGGCCGGCCGTCGAGCACCATCGGTCGTCCGACCACATTGGAGTCGGCCGAAAAGCGCTGGCGCCAGAGTGCGTCGCTGATGGCCACGACATCTGGCGTGCCTTCCGGATCGTCGGTCGCCGCCAGCGTTCGCCCGAGGACCGCCTCATTGCCCAGCACCTCGAACAGCGATCCGCTGCTCCGAGCCAAGACAATCTGCGCCGCCTCCCCTACTCCGGTCAGATTCGCGGACACCACGCGGTACTGCGCCATGGACTCGAACGACTTCGCACGCCCACGCCAATACTCGAAGTGGCGTTCGTTCACATTGATCGTGCCGAGAGGATTCGCCATTTGCCCCGGCACCTCGCGCAGTGCCACGAGCCGCTGCGGGTCGCGGTAGGACAGCGGCTGAAGCAGCACACCGTTCACGATGGAGAAGACAGCCGTGGTGGCGCCGATCGTGACCGCGAGCGTGAGAACCACCGTCGCTGCGTAGGCCCGATCCCGGCGGAAGCCACGCATGGCATCGCGAATGTCGAAGATGAGCGTTCGCATGTGCGCTTAGACGGAGGTGGGATGTTGGCGGTTGACCTCAGGACGATAACGCGCCAACGTCGCGCTTCATCACCCACGACATGTCGTGACCCTTTCCAAAATAGCGTCTTCTAATCGCGGAACCCTTACAGACCATCGCCCGAGGATCCGGTAATCACGGGCAAATCCCATCGGCCACCGTACTAACTGAGCGGCACAGTTCCTGAACCTGCGCCACTTCGCGATGCCTGTGTTACTGCAGTCATGTATCCGACGCGCACTCCCGATCGCGGTAATGGAGATATGTGCGGCATCGCGTATTGCGCCGGGAGAACCGAGGGAGTCAAGCGTCACCGCGCGATTCTTCGTCCGACCGATCGTGGCCGAGTACTTCCGCGATCCGTTTCAGACCTTTGCACACCGGTGGACTGCTGGCTCGTGGGAGTCGGGTTCGACTTTTGAAGGTAGGTGGACGTCGTGTCTCGATGGATTCCAGCACTCGTCGTGTTTCTCGTATCCGGCGTCATCAACACGGCCACGGCCGCGGCGCAAACGGCGCAAGAAGAAAAGAAGACGTTCGGTGCGTCTTACGCCGACCTGAGCGTCGAACAGCGAGCGCTCATCGACGATCTCTTCCGGCGCGCGAGCGCGATCCTCGGGGTCACCCTCGATCCACGCGAAAGTTACGACCAGGCGCCGCTCTCGTCACGGACGACGTTCGACGCCGTGACGCACGCACTTCTTGCCTCCACACTGACCGACCGTGACTCCGGGCGATCGCTCGGCCGGACGTTCGACCAGATCGGTTACGTCGAGACGGTTCGCGGTCAGATCGATGGCTCGACTCCGGACAAGCAGTTTCGCCTCTACGTGGAGCTGAAGCCAGGTGCTCGCGAGCGACTGGAGACGGCGAAAGAATTCAATCGTGTCATGGACAACGCCTTCTTCCATGAGGGGTATCCGCTCTCATACCGGCAGGATGGCTGGCCCTCGATTCAGATATCGATGGCCCGTGACGGCACTCGGGCGGACATCGACGTCGATTACCGCCCGGGCCGCTTCCCGTCGAGTCTTTACAACGGCCACTTCACTGCTGCCAACTCCGACGTTCGCGCCGGCAACCTCGAGCGACACAATGGCCGATGGACTGGGCTGGTCAACTGGTGGGACGGCTTACTCCGATCGATGTTCGTGCCTGACGTGGATGTACCCGCCGATGCTCCACAGGCCTTCCCACCGGTTCCGCGCGCGGGCTCGCGGACCATCGATGTCGCCGTCGATGATTTTTTGACGTCGTGGCTGGTGGAACGCCGGCCGAACCTCTCGGTCGCGTACTTCGATCGCCCGGCCTATGACTGTCTCGCCGCCCGACTCGCGCAGGAGGGGCAGTCCCTCGATCGCGCACTGGCGCCATTGCAGATGTACGTCCGCATGAAAACGGTCGCGGATACACTCGGCCCCCGGCAATCGCTTGCGGGCACAACGGCAGGCGTGCGTCTGGTGGATCCTGCGCTGAAGATCGTGCGGCACAAGCGCCCGGAGCTCTACTCGATCTACGGCGTCCCGAGCGCTGTGGCGGAGCGGTGGTCGTGCGACAGCGACACCGCATTCGGAGCCGTACCGAACACGCCAACGGCGCTGACGCCACGCGAGGTCTATGAGACCTTCTACTCCACGGCGACCCTCGGCGGATCGGACTACGCGAGCGCTGCGCTGGGTCTGCTCTGGCAGCGCCGGAATGGCCAGTGGAAGATCGTCTCCTACCAAACCACATGGGCCGACGCATCAGGCACGAAACCGATCCCGGACCTCCGCAAGCCGGCTGCCACGACGAGCGGCTCGATCGCGTCCGTCGCTCAGCCGCGGATCACCGCTGAGGGCGCGCTCGCGCAGACAGCCGGGCGATTTCTGGACGCGTGGCTGATCCGCAAGCAGTACGACGAGGCGTTGGCCATCGTCTCGCCGGAAGCCTATCCATGCGTAAACCTGTACCCGGATCCGGGCGACGTTCCGAGAACCACGGCCGCCGAGCAGGTGCAGCGCCTGCGGCTCGGGCTCGAACGCGTCAGCACGAGGCTTGGTCGGATCACTCGTTTGGAAGGTGTCATCGAGAGAGTGGATCCCGTGGATCCACGCCTGCGCGTGGTCGATCACTCGCGCAGCACGGAGTTCGGCTTGCTCGGCGTACCTGACTGGATGGGACCGACGCTCGCGTGCGACGCTCGACTGATTCGCGGCGATACGTCGTCCACCGAGGATGGAGTCGCGCAGAACTACGGACAGTATTTCGTGGTCGCCTTGCGCTTCGTGAACACCTCGGGCGAAGGCGCCGTGCTGGCCCTGGGCTGGATCCGGAACGAGCAAGGTTGGCGGATTCACTCGTTCAAGATCGTGGAGTCCTGAACAAACGATCCAGAAGCACCAGGCTCAAATCCCCTCGCACGTCGATACCTGCGCCAGATTTCATTTGATTGCAGAGGAGGCCCCATGACACCTACGTCGCGTCTCGTTCTCGCCAGCATGATGGTAATCCTGACCGCCGGCGTCTCGTCGGCGCAAACCACGTCCTCGTCCACCGACGTCAAGAACTTCGAAGTCATCGCTGTGGACGGTAACGATCTCGTCGTCAGACTGCCTGAGGGTACGAGGCAGATCAACGTGCCACCCGGTTTCCTCTTCACCGTCAACGGGAAGCCGATGTCGGTGAGTGACCTCAGGCCCGGGATGTCCGGGACGGCAACCATCACGACCACGACAACGGTGACACCCGTCACTGTCACAGAGGTCAAGAGCGGCACTGTCGCACTGGTGTCGGGGACGGCCGTGTACGTTCGGACGCCCGAGGGCGTGCGGCTGTTTACTCAGAGCGAACTGGACAAGCGCGGAGTGAAGATCTTCGTGGATGGCAAGCCAAGAGCGGTGTCCGAACTCCGTGAGGGCAACAGGTTGACAGCCACGATCGTCACGACCAAACCGCCCACGGTCGTGACGGAGAAGGAAGTGCAGGCGACGCTCGCCAAGGCAGCACCAGCCCCTGCCGCCGCTGCGGCGCCTGCGCCACGACCCACGCCGGCCCCGAGCGCGGCTCAGGCCGGAGCGCCCGCCAGCCCCGCGCAACAGCCTGTCGCCACAACTGCTCGACGCCTGCCCAGCACGGCTGGGTCATTGCCAACAGTTGGGCTGGCCGGTCTGATTTCGTTGGCGATCGGCGCCTGCGCGACGCGGCGTCGCCGCGCGCGTTAGCATGTGTCTGTGCGCGGGCCGCAGCACGCGGCCCGTGCCCGTTCAAGTCACTCGAGTCATCTGGTGTTGCGCACGAGGAGATTCACGCGTGGCATTTGTTCACAGTCCTCGCAGGGCCGACCGGTTGTGGTTGATCGTCGAAATCGTTGGGTGGGCGGCTGGTCTCGTGTGCCTGGTCTACATCGGTGCGCAATACATCGATGGCAGGCGAGGCAGCCAGGAGGCGCTCGAGCGTTTCGCTGAACTCCGGGCCACCGAGAAGCCAACGGACTCGCCCGATCTCACCCTGTGGTCACCACAACGTATCGCCGCATGGCAGAGTACGCTGACCCTGCCGCGTGACGTGCCGCTCGCCGTGCTTCGCATTGCCCGCATTAATCTGGTCGTGCCGGTGCTGGAGGGAACGAGCGACGTCACGTTGAATCGGGGCGTGGGTCACATCGAAGAGACCGCGATGCCAGGCACGAGCGGCAACTCCGGTATTGCCGGACATCGCGACGGCTTCTTCCGCGGCCTGAAGGACGTCGGCCTCGGGGACACGATCGAACTCGAAACACTTCAGGAAAAACAAATCTACCGCATCGATCGAGCGTGGATTGTCGATCCCGAGGACGTGTCGGTGCTCGATCCCACGCCCGAGCAATCGATCACATTGGTCACCTGCTATCCGTTCTATTTCGTCGGCTCCGCCCCGCAGCGCTATATCGTTCGCGCTGTGCGTGCCGAGCCACCTGACGTTCCCTCCCTGGAGTTGGTGAGTACCGGGCGTCCACGCTGACGCGCGATCACGTCGACTGCTTCTCCTGCTCGCGTGTCCCGCCGAGGATGACCTCCAGACCGTAATTCCCATCGCGGCACGCGCACTCGAACATCCGCTCGCCGGTCGTCTCGAGCGGAATCATCAAAGTCCACGGGAGGTGCCAGTGCCGAGATGGTGGTACACATCGTGCTCGGCTCAGTGCCGGGCCGCGTTCAAAATCGCAATCGTCTCGGATTTGTGCGGGGATTCGAGGGGTGCCGCACACCAGGCCCACGATATGTTGCGAGCGCCAGGGCATGAAGATCTCGGCCGCGAAGATCGTCGTGGAACCAACCCACGAGATCTCGAAAGAGATCGTGATAACCGGCAAGGGTCCCCAGTAAAGAGCAGGGTCCGGCC
>JALDXQ010000295.1:0-7048 GCA_032156805.1 Acidobacteriota bacterium | reverse complement strand
GCGGCTGCTCACTCATGGCGTCGCGCCAGGAAGACACTGCGACCAGGCGAGGGGCTCCGCGGGGGAATCAAGGGGGGGAGCCCCTGGGCTGGTGACGTTCCAGCGTGTGAGCATCTATGCTGAAGGCAGTTGAAGCTGCCGGCGTTCGATTCAGTACTCGTCATTTCGTTTGGTGGGCCCCAGGGACCCGACGACATTCGCCCGTTCCTGGCCAATGTCCTCCGCGGCCGGCGCGTCAGCCCCGAGCGCGTGGAGGAAGTGGCCCACCACTACGAGCTCTTCGGCGGTGTCTCGCCGATCACAGTCATCACCCGTCTGCAGGCCGAAGGTCTGCGCGCGCGCCTGGCAGCGGCTGGCCACCCGCTCCCTGTCTACGTCGGGATGCGCAACTGGCATCCCCTGCTTCCCGACACGCTGCGTGATCTCCGCGCGGCGGGCGGCAGACGCGCCCTCGGCTTCATCGCGGCCGCGCAGCATTCCTATTCGAGTTGTCAGCAGTACCGCGAAAACGTGCTCGCGGCGCGGACCGCGTTGCGAGGCGATGGCGACGACGTGGAGGTGACGTTCGTCGAGAGCTGGTTCGATCATCCGTTGTTCATCGCCGCCAATGCGGCGCATGTGCGTGAGGCGATCGCGCGGCTGCCCGAACACGTCCGTCCGGCGGCGCGATTGATCTTTACCGCGCACAGCATCCCGGTACCGATGGCCGCCGTCTCACGCTACGAGGCGCAGTTGCGGCGATCGGGGCAACTGGTGGCCGAGGCGGTCGGCATGCGCGACTGGGCGGTCGTCTATCAGAGCCGCAGTGGAAGACCTGGCGATCCGTGGCTCGAGCCCGACATCTGTGACTACCTGCGACGTGAGCGAGCGAGTGGACTCGAAGCGGCGGTGGTCTGTCCGATCGGGTTCGTGTGCGACCACGTCGAAGTGCTCTACGACCTCGATCGCGAAGCCGCCGAGGTGAGCCGCGAAGTCGGTCTGCCGATGGCGCGCGCCGAGGCGGTCAACGATGATCCGCTCTTCCTCGACATGATGGCCGACGTGGTGCTTCGCACGATCGCTCGCTATGAGGCGGGCCGGCCGTTGCCGTTCGCGCCAGTCGGCTCTCGGCCGTCGCCCTAGGAAACGAACCACGAAGGCCACGAAGTTCGCGAAGATGCTTTTAGCTCTTGATGTAGCGATCCTCCCGCCGCGCGACGTTTCGCAGCGCGCCATCGAGCTGAGTGCGGCGCTACCCGAAGCAGAATCACAAGGGCTGCGTCTTAGCGACGACATGCTGCCGCACGTCACACTGACGCAGCAGTTCATTCGCGCTGCCGACCTCGACATCGCACTCGCACAGGTGGCTTCCGTGCTCACCCGGGTGGGACCTCTGCACCTCGTGGTGACGGGGCCTGGCCGAGGAGAGAGTTCTGCCTGGATGGCAATCGAGCGCACACCGGCATTGGCTGAACTTCATCGCAACCTGATGGACGTCCTCGCCCCGCTCGAACGCTCGGGCGGGACCCCGTCGGCATTCGTCGATGGCGACGCCCGCGCTCGCGATGTGATGTGGGTTGAGGATTTCAGGCGAGCGTCGAGCCACGCGGCTTTCCGGCCGCACATCACGCTGGGACATGCAGCGACTCCGCCACCGGTAGAACCACTGACTTTTGCGGCCACGACGATTGCCGTCTGTCACCTGGGAAAATTCTGCACATGTCGGCGCGTGCTCGGGCAATGGACTCTCTGACCAGGTGGGTTACCGAAACGGGTTCTGTTCACGATTCACTGCCTGACACCGCGTGTTAGCATCGCCCATGGCTCGCCGGCTCACGATTCGTGCGTTTTTGCTGGTCGCCTTCGTTCCGCTCTGCGCCCAGGCGCAGGTGCCGGTGGTGTACCGCCTGTCCTTTCCCGAAGCCGCGCATCATCTCATGCAGGTTGACGTGACCTTTGCCGATATTCCGGCGGGTCCCCTCGAATTGCGAATGAGCCGCTCTTCCCCCGGCCGCTACGCGCTTCACGAGTTCGCCAAGAACGTGTTCGACGTACGCGCCACCGACGAGGCGGGAAAGCCGCTACCCATCTCGCGCCCCAACCCGTATCAGTGGGATGTGACCGGCCATGCCGGAACAGTCCGGGTCGGCTACCGGGTCTTTGGTGATCGCCTCGATGGCACCTATCTCTCCATCGACGCGTCACACGCGCACATCAACATGCCCGCCGCGATGATGTGGGCGCGTGGGCTCGATCGCCGCCCGATCTCGGTACGGTTCGAGCGGCCCACAGGCACGTCATGGCGTGTCGCGACGCAACTCTCGCCCGGCACGGACCCGCTGACGTTTACCGCCCCGAACCTGCAGTACCTCATGGACAGCCCGACGGAGTTCGGTCCGTTCACGATGCGCTCGTTCACGGTGCCCGACGATCGGCGCACACCAGTGTTTCGCGTGGCGGTTCATCACAAGGGAACCGAGTCTGATGTCGACAATCTCGTTCGAGATGTCGAGGCCATTGTCCGCGAAGCGCGGCATGTCTTCGGTGAATACCCGGCCTTCGAGGGCAACACGTACACCTTCATTGCGGACTACCTGCCGACGGCTCATGGCGACGGCATGGAGCATCGCAACAGCACGATCCTGACGTCGCCATCCTCTATTGCGCTCGGGCGCCTCGAGTTGCTCGACACGATCGCGCACGAGTTCTTCCATGTCTGGAACGTCGAGCGGATTCGGCCGAAATCGCTCGAGCCGTTCAACCTGGAAGAGGCCAACATGTCGGGCGAGCTCTGGTTCGCCGAAGGCTTCACCAGCTACTACGGTCCGTTGATGATGAAGCGGGCAGGGCTGACGACGCTGCGCGCGTTCGCCAGGGATGTAGGTGATGCCATCGAGAAGGTGGCGACCAGCCCTGGCCGTCAGCTGCGCTCGGCAGTCGAGATGAGCCGCCTGGCACCATTCGTCGACTCGTTTGCGTCAGTCGACCAGACCAACTTCTCGAATACCTTCATCTCCTACTACACGTGGGGTGCGGCGCTCGGTGTGGGCCTCGATCTCACACTACGCGAGCGGACGGAAGGCAAGGTCGGGCTCGATCACTACATGCGGGCCCTGTGGGAGCGCTTCGGTCGACCAGGGATCAGCGTGCCGGGGTATGTGGCGACGCCCTACACGCTCGACGACTTGAAGACCGTGCTCGGTGGTGTCGCGGGGGATGACGCGTTCGCGCAGGACTTCTTCACCCGATACATCGAAGGGCGCGAGATGCCCGACTACGCCAGGCTGCTGGCGCGAGCCGGCCTGCTGTTGAAGTCGAGTGGCGGCCGCGCCTTTGCCGGCGCGCTCACACTGCAGGACGATTCAAGCGGTGTGCGCATTTCCGCCGACGTCCCGTATGGTTCGCCGGCGTTCCGCGGCGGACTGGAACGCGACGACATGCTGGTGTCGGTGAGCGGAACACGAGTGGCGCGCGCCGCGGACGTCGAGAAGCTGATCGCTGCGCGCAAGCCGGGTGAGCCGCTGCCCGTCGTCTACGAACGGCAGGGTGTGCGCATGTCAACCGCGCTGACCCTGGCCGACGACCCTCGGCTCGAGGTCGTGCCATTCGAGGACGCGGGACAAACGGTGAGCGACGCGCAGCGCCGCTTCCGCGACGCGTGGTTGAGCTCGGCGGCGAGGAACTCGTTCTGAATTCAGAATGCAGAATTCAGAATTCAGAAGGGTGAGGTGGAGATGAGTCGCGTAACGGGCGGAATCGTCGCGCTGCTGTGCCTCGCGTTGTCCAGCACGCTGCGGGGGCAGGACGTGGGCTTCGCCAATGCCTGGCTCGAACTGGCGCCGGCCGATCAGGAGCAGGTGCAGAAGTTCGGCGAGGACGTCAAGACGTTCCTCGGCCAGGCGAAATCCGAGATGCTCTTCGTGCGCCACGCCACGCAGTTTGCCGAGAGCAACGGATTCCGCAAGTGGGACTCGGCAGCCGCGGCCGGCCTGAAACCGGGCTCGCGCTGGTACGCGATCAACCGTGATCGTACGATCGTGCTGTTCGTGGTTGGCAGCGAGCCGATCGACAGCGGTCTGCGCATCGTCAACACACACATCGACTCGCCGCGCATCGAGTTCAAGACCAGGCCGTTCCGCGAAAGCCAGCAGGCGGTTCTCATCGATACGCAGGTCCACGGTGGCATCAAGAACTATCAATGGGCGAACGTACCGCTCGCGATCACCGGACGAGTGGACAAAGCCGATGGCACGACGGCATGGATCGACATTGGAAACGCTCCGGGCGACCCGGTGCTCCTCATCACGGACCTTGCTCCTCACGTGGATCGGGACTTCCGTGGTCGTACGCAGCCGGAGGTCATTCGCACCGAGGAACTCGATCCGCTGATCGGATCGATGCCGCCAGATGCGGCAGCCGGACAGCGGACGGCGACCGATCGCGTCCTCGCGCTGCTGCACCAGAAGCACGGCATCACCGCGCGCGACTTTCTCTCTGCCGATCTGCAGATCGTTCCCGCAACGATGCCGCGTGATGTCGGGCTCGATCGCGCGCTTCTCGGCGCGTATGGTCAGGACGATCGTGTCACCGGGTACGTCAGCCTGCGCGCCATCGCCGACATGAAGGCGCCACGTTATACCTCGGTGGCCTATGCGGTGAACAACGAGGAAGTCAACTCCTGGAATACAGGCGTGGACTCGGAGTGGTTCAGCACGCTCGTCTCGGAGATGCTGATGGCGCAGCAAGGGAAGGACTTCAATGCGCTGTCATTGCGCCGCACCTACGCCCGAACCAGCGTGCTCGTGTCCGATGCCACGACGGCAATGGATCCGCTCTTCCCGCAGCCGCTGAATCCTGCGCTCGCGTCTCGACTCGGTTATGGGCTGGTGGTCAAGGAGTACGGGGCAGGGCGCGAAGCAAACTCCGAGTTCTTCGCGAAGATGCGCGGCGTATTCGATCGCGAAAAAGTCCGCTGGCAGACTCACTCCTACGACGCCGGTTACGGCGGGTCGACGATTGCGGCCTGGTTCGCGGGCCAGAACATGGAAGTAATGGACGTCGGCGTCGGCCTCCTCAGCATGCATTCGCCGTTCGAGGTGTCGTCGAAGGTCGATCTCTGGCACCTGCGTCGCGGGTTCGCCGCCTTCTTCAATTACTAGCGAACTGGCTTAAGATCGCGGCCTCCCGGTTATGTCCATTCACCCCGACGAATGGCCGCGGGTGCGCGCTGTCTTCGAGCGCGCCTTGACTTTGCCAGTGGCGGCTCGTCCGGCCTACTTGGCTGAAGCCTGCGAGGGCCGTGCAGGCGTCCGGCTCGAGGTCGAGCGCATGCTCGCGTCGCATGACCAGGCCGACCACTTCCTCCGGACACCGGCGGCGATCACGGCCGCCGATCTCGCGGTCACCACGACTCTCGAGGGCGTTCAGATCGGACCATACCAGCTCGGTGCGCGGATCGGCGCTGGCGGAATGGGGGAGGTGTACGCGGCGCGCGACACGCGGCTTGGCCGTACCGTTGCCATCAAAGTGCTGCCGTCGCATGTGGCCGACGACGTGCACGCTCGCGAACGGTTCGATCGAGAAGCCCGCGCGATTGCCGCCTTGAACCATCCACACATCTGCGTGCTCCACGATATCGGCGAAGCCACACTGCCTTCCGGCGAGACAGTGGCTGGCGATCGCCGAACTGTGACGGTTCGTTATCTCGTGATGGAGCTTCTCGAGGGTGAGACGCTGGCGTCGCGGCTGGCGCGCGGACCGTTGCCGATCGATGAGGCAATCCGCTACGCCGTGCAGGTCGCCTCCGCGCTCGACCGCGCCCACCAGGTGGGCATCGTCCATCGCGATCTCAAGCCCGGGAACATCTTCCTGGTTCCGAGTGACGGAACGTCGCCGGCGCTGGATGCGAAGCTTCTCGATTTCGGGATCGCCAAGCAGCAGGCCGTGTCGACGCGCGAGCCTGCGCTGGCGGGGCCGTCGTCCGAGTTGGAAACCGTGAGCTCGGATCTCACGACCCCTGGGGAGATTCTCGGCACCGTGCAGTACATGGCGCCGGAGCAGCTCGACCGAGGGCAGATCGATGCGCGCACCGACGTGTTCTCTTTCGGCTCCGTGCTGTTCGAGATGCTGACCGGACGAAAGGCCTTCGAAGGAGCCAATCGCAGCTCGCTGATACAAGGGATCCTGGCCCATGAGCCCGCGGCGATCTCGACGCTGCAACCAGCGGTCCCGCGGTGGCTGGACGCCGTCGTGAAACGATGTCTTGCGAAGAAGCCGGCCGAGCGATGGCAATCGGCCCGCGACGTGATGCTGGAGCTGCAGGCTCACGGTGACCCATCCCGATCGACGGCCGATGTGCCGCATGTTCACGACACCACGATGGTGCGGTCTCGGGCCCCCGCCACGGCGTGGGCAACTGTCGCCGCCATCACTCTCGTGGCGGCGATCGCGTTCATGGTGGTAACACCGCTGCGCAACTGGCTGACCGGTGCGTCAGCGATTGATGCACCGAGCGCCATCCAGAGAGCATCACTGGCCGTGTTGCCGCTCCGAACCATCGACTCTCCGGACGTTGAGGCCGCGCGCCTGGGTGTCGGCATCGCAGACGCGATCGTGACTCGGCTGGCGAACGTGCAGTCGATTCGCGTTCGACCCACGAGCGCGATCGTCTCGCTCGAGGGGCGCACGATCGATGCGGTTGCGGTCGCGCATCAGCTGCAGGTCGACCACGTACTGACCGGCACGATGCGGCGCGACGGCGACGCCTATCGCTTCAACCTGCAACTCATTCGGGCGACGGATGCCGTGCTGGTGTGGGGCCGGCAGATCGATGTCGGCCAGCGCGACCTGTTCACGATCGAAGACCAGGTGACGGAGGAAGTCGTCGCCGCGCTGCAGTTGGAGATAACGAGCACCGAGCGCGCCCGGCTGGCGCGATCCTCCACGCAGAACCCGGTTGCCTACGACGAGTACCTGCAAGGCCGCGCACTCCTCGCCAACTACAGCGATTCGAATCTCCGCCAGGCGATGAATCACTTCGAGCGCGCACTGGAGATCGAGCCCAACTACG
>JALDXQ010000294.1:0-7052 GCA_032156805.1 Acidobacteriota bacterium | reverse complement strand
GCCCTGGAGCAGGTAACAAACAGGTACAGTCGACCCGGCCGGCGTCAGCTCGGCGCAAACCCATCGCCTGAGCCAGAGGGCCTTCCGATTCCGGGTGCTGCGTATCTGACGGTGTAGCGATACACTCCCGCCGCGTGGCGCTCTGCGCCTCGCTATGGCGCAGGGTTCCAGTTCAGGAGGAGTGTGATGGGGGCCATGGCGACGTCCTCCACGGCGTTATTGAGAAGGAACCGCCCGTCCGGAGACACATCGTACTGGTGGCCCAACGTGGCATTTGTCCCGCCACCCCAGATACGGGTCTGGAACAACGCGACTGGCGTGCCGGGTTGGATCGCGGTCCCACGCATCGTGATCGGGACCGCCATCAGCTTGCCGTCCGGAGCAATGTAATACAGCTCCCGGCCATCCGAACGCCAACGCGCTTGAATCCCGCCTGACGGTGACACTTGCTGTTGCCCGCCGGGCCCGGGAAACGATCGTATGTAGACTTCGTACGGCCCCGTTTCGTTCGACTGGTACGCCACCCACCGACCATCGGGAGAGAACTGACCTGCGCGCTCCAGAAAGGGAGTCACGACGAATGGGAGGGGTTTACGGTCCCCTGACAACGCCACATACCAGATATCTGCGCCCGTTTTGGGATTGTTGGGGGTGGTAAACAAAATGGACTGACCATCAGGCGACCAATCGTTCAGCACTTTGTCTCCGGGCGTCTCCAAGAACGGTACTTCGGCACCGCTAAGGTCCGATCGCCTCTGGTAGAAATAGCGGTGGCCCGACTGATCCGAATCAAATGCTATGAGTCGTCCATCAGGGGACCAGATCGGATACCGGTCCCTGTCCGCATCAAACGTGAAACGGGTCGCACGTGCGGCGTCGAAGATGAAGACGTCGGTATTTCCCTGCAGGGTACGATGGGCGGCGACTCTGACTCCGTCTGGAGACAGTGACGGACCCATGAGTTCACTTTCCTCGGGCACGCCGAGCGAACCGAGCAGCTTGCCGGTTCTGTCGAACCACATCAACTGTCGTCGGCCGACTCCGATAGATCGATATGCCACGATGCCTTCACGTGACACAGAAAATGCTCCGGCAAAGTTCAGGGCATCGAGGCCCACGGGGTCGGCCACAGTAATTGGATCGCCATTGAGTTCTCCCAGCGTCGAGTTGAAACGCCGCGCCACCAGTTTTCGCTGCTGCGGAAAGAACAGCCAGCCGCTTTCCAGATACGCGCCTGCGCCATCAGCCGCAGTCAGACGGTGGGTCTCGGGAGAATCCAGCGCGCCCAGGTAGACACCTTGCGTGTCTGGCGGGCCCTCGGCGAAAAAGAGAAACCGTCGTCCATCTGGAAGGAACTGAGGAGACCGGTGACTTCTTGATCGATGCGGTCGATCGAGGTTGGTTACCGTTGCGACATCGCTTCCGGATGATTGCACGCTGCTCAACGAGTCGACAGCCGATGGCGCGAACACGATCAGACCGTCTTCATTCCACGTCCCACCCCGACCGGCTGGGGCGGTTGCAAGTGTCTGAGGCAACCCTCCACGGGTGTCGATGCGTTTCAGCTTGCCATCAGCAAAGAACCCGAGCGCGCGGCCGTCCGGAGACCAGAAGGGGTACGTCGCACCCTCGGTTCCGGCCAGCGGCTGCGCGGTCGTGGCGTCGAGCGGCCGCAACCAGAGCCGCGCCTGACCCTGGTCGTAGCCAACAAATACCAGCCTCCGTCCATCCGGGGAAATCGCGAGCGATGTCGGCGCATCCGTCGAAGGCGTGGTGATGTCGACGCGCATGTCGGCCACGTCGGCGTGCGGACGGAGATATGAAATCCCAAGCGTCAGCGCGACCGCCGCCAGTACCAACGTCGCAACGATCCACGCGAATCGTTCACGGTTTCGAGACGGCGGAACGAAGACGTCCTGTGGCTCCTCCGACTCCGTAGACGCGTCTTCAATCTCCAGCCGGGCATCGGACGCCGAATCGAGTCGTTTCTTGCGATCCTTTTCCAGACATCGCCGCACGACTCTGCGGATGGGTAAAGGCGTGTCGGCCGGCAGCTTCCTGAAGTCCGGCTCGCGTCCGAGAATGGCAGCAAAAGTGTCGGAGAGGGTGTCGCCGGGGAACGGCGCGCGGCCCGTGAGCATCTCGTAGAGCACACAGCCGAACGACCAGATGTCCGTCCGTTTGTCCAGCGGTTGGCCCCGCGTCTGTTCCGGGCTCATGTAGGCCGGAGTGCCCAGGACGGTCCGCTCGCCGAGCACAGTGGCGGTCAGGTTTTGTGACCGCGAGAGGTCGGACTGTGCGCCGTCCCGCACCTTCGCCAACCCGAAGTCGAGCACCTTGACCATCCCAGTGGGGGCGATCTTGATATTCGCGGGTTTGAGGTCGCGATGGATGATGCCCTTCTCATGCGCGGCCTCCAGTGCGTCGGCAATCTGACGCGCGATGGGCAGCGCCTCGTCTAAGGGAATCGGCCCGAGGGCAATGCGGTCGGCGAGCGTCGGCCCGTCGATCAGCTCCAGCACCAGCGCCTGCGTGCCGTCTGACTCTTCGAGGCCGTAGATCGCGCCGATGTTCGGGTGATTGAGCGTGGCGAGCAGTTGCGCCTCGCGTGTGAATCGCGCCGAGCGATCCGGATCGAGCGCGAACCGTTCGGGCAACACCTTCAGGGCGACACTGCGATGCAGCTTCATGTCGCGGGCGTGGTACACCTCGCCCATACCACCCGCACCAAGCGTGGCGACGATTTCGTAGGGACCCACGCGACGGCCCACGGCGAAGACGCCACGCGATCGCACGGGATCCATCGGCGACGACGACACGGCAAGCGGATCAGCGAGCACGGACGGACTGGCGACCGGTAGCCGATCGAGGAAGGTGGCGTCCGACGCGTCCGACGTCAACAACGATTCAACTTCACGACGCAGCGCCGTGTCGTCTCCGGTCTCTGCGGCCAGCAAGGCGGCGCGCTCCTCGGCCGGCCGTTCAACGGCCGCCTGGAACAGCGCTTTCACCCGCTGCCAGCGCTCCTCGGTCACGACCCCATCTCGGCGCCGAGCTCACGCGTGAGCCACGCCTTCGCGGTGCGCCAGTCGCGTTTGGCAGTCGATGGGGACACACTGAGCACGTGGGCCGCTTCCTCGATCGTGAGTCCGCCAAACGCCCGAAGCTCGACGATCCTGGCGAGTTCGGCATCGACTGTTTCCAGGCGATCCAGCGCGTGATCCAGCGCGAGGATGGATATCTCGTTGGGCGCGGCGACGTCCCTGGCTCCATCGATTGACACGCAGCGCACGCCGTCGCCCCGTTTGCTCGCGGTGTGACGGCGGGCGTGATCGACCAGGATGCGGCGCATGACGTTCGCGGCGACACCAAAGAAGTGCGCCCGATTCTGCCAGTCGACCTGCCGTTGATCGACGAGCCGGATGAAGACCTCATGCACGAGGGCCGTCGGCTGCAAGGTGTGGTCGTCCCGCTCGCGCCGAAGCTGGCGGGCCGCTACGCGCCGGAGCTCCGCATAGACGAGTGGCAGCAGCTGGTTGAGCGCGGCCTGGTTGCCGCGACTCCAATCGCCGAGCAGCGCCGTGACGTCCCGAGGCGAGACCATCGGAGCCTTTCCTCCAACTCAGGTGAACGGAGGGGCAAAGCATAGCACCGGGGTTCGACGACGGGCCTCTTACCCGGTTGACCCGTTATCAACGCCGCTTGCGCGATCTCCGTTGAAGCGAGGTGCTCTTCGGAGCCCACGCTATCCGAACCAGACGATCAGCAAGAAAGGAAACGACGATGCAGAGCCGATTCTTTGTGTTTGCGATCACGTGCGTGGCTGCGCTCCAGATGTCATCCGGCCTCGCTGCTCGTGGCCTCGGCGATGGGAACCAGGGAGCACCTGGCCACATTTCCGGCCGCTCGGGCGGGAAAACGGGGTCGAAGACCCTGACCGTGACGAAAGACTGTGGTGCCACGCCTGCTGAAGGCGAGCTGCCCTACTGTACGATCACTGCCTCGAACTTCCCCCCGCTCATGGATGCAAAAATCCGCTATTTCGGACCCAAGTTTTTCGCTGAGACCCAACCATACCTCGAGAGTTGGGTCCTCATCGAGAGTGCCAAGGGCACCGCCTTTGGCCATTGCCTGGTCAGAGGGGTCCCGGGCGTGCTGGGAGCCTGCCAGTTCACTGGGGGGAGCGGCTCGCTGAAGGGCTTCAAAGCCGACGTCACCGTGACCACCGTGGACTTCACAATCTGGCACTGGAACGGCTCGCGCTCCAACGGCGACTGACATCTCGTGGCCGGAATGTTCGCGATCGCTTCAGTGCGTGAGCATTCCGGTCCTGACACGGCCGCGATCCAAAACGCGGACGTCGTCGGCTGCGTGGCCAATCCGTTCCAACTGGCGCTGTTCTTGTCTACCCGATAGGTCGCGTGTGACGCCGTACCTTTACCGCGTGGTCCCCCGTCTAACGCGCCCTCGGGGTTGCCTCTTTGAACATCGATGACCGAGAGTTCGAGACAGGTCTCGAAGGGGTCGAAGTCCCGGTCGCGATGTCGCAAGTGAGTGCCCGTTGCGAATACAGAACGTCGCAATCAGACAATCGATCGTCTTGCGCACAGTGTGACCACGCGCTCGCAGCACGCGGTAGTTGCGCGCGGCGTCGATGGCCAACTCGACGCCGCAGCTTTCGAAGACTCCGGTTTCCGTGGCTGGCGCTCGACATCCGCGGTCTGAGATGTGACGTTGTCAGTGAATCCTTGGCGTGACACGTGCGAGACGACCGTGTGGGGAGTATCCTGAAGCATGCGAACGTTCAATGTCGTCATCGAACGCGACCCGGACACTGGCCTGTTCGTCGGACATGTCCCGGGCTGGCCCGGCGCGCACAGCCAGGGCGAATCGCTCGATGAGCTGCAAGCCAACCTGCAGGAAGTCGTCCGCCTGCTGCTCGAGGATGGCGAGCCCAAGTTCGAGTCCGAGTTCGTCGCGGTTCAGACCATCAAGGTGGCGGTGCTTCGCGAAGAAGAACGCCACAGCCTCACAGTCGCGCAGATGTGGCGTTTAGCAACGATCGCTTCAACCTCGGCTGTCCCTGCTACTTCGATGCGTCTTCTACTGCGTCCTTCGTCTCGTCGACCGCCTTGTCGATCTTCTCTCCGGCCTTCTCAGCAGGCCCTTTTTCCGGACATGCAGTGGTCGCCAGGGCGACAGCTGATAGAGCAACGACGATGATGATATTGCGGATGATCTTCATACGGCTCATTATGCCGGACCCACAGCAGGACGCCTGTCTGATCCAGCACACCAGCAATCGCCCGCTCTTCGGTATGGTCGTCTCGGTCGCGTACCTGCGACCCGCGAAGCAACTTGAAGGGTGAGGCGCTGGTCAGCGCTCACTGACCCGCTAAACAGATCCCTTCGAATCACCGATCGACAGCCGCTACGAACTCCAGCTGTGAGGCACTCCGTCGTCGGGGTCGATGCTCGAGCGCGAGTGCCGGACTCTACACCAAAACGCTACTCAAAACCGGGAGGACGTCGCACTCCGATCGACCCGGTTCGTGGAGGCATCTTGGAGGCGGGGGGGGGGCCCGCCGCTCGTTCCGCCTGCGTTACTCAAGACCTTTCGCAAGAGGCGTGCGGCTACCAGACCCTGCTCCATGCGGCGCTGGCGAAACACATCTTCAAGACATGACATTCAGCGACACCGCGGCGAGCCCTTGCGCAGCGGCGGTATCATGGACGCCATGGACGCGTCATGAGCCCACACCTGGTCATCGACCACGGCGCCGTCAAGGCGTTCTGCGAGCGACACCATATCGCGCGGCTGGCACTGTTTGGATCGGTACTCCGCGATGACTTCAACGCGGACAGCGACGTCGATGTGCTGGTGGAGTTCCAGCCGGATCATATTCCGGGTCTGAACTTCGTCAGCATGGAGCGCGAGCTGTCCGGACTGCTACAGGGCCGCCGGGTTGACATGGTCACCCCCAAGTTCTTGAACGTGCGCATCCGGGAACAAGTCCTGCGGGAGGCCGAACCGCTGTATGTCGCCGCGTGACCTCGTCTACGTCGGGCATATGCTCGACATGGCGAGGAAGGCGGTCGGCAAGATCCGGGATCTTCCGCGCGAGACCTACAACGCCGACGAAAACCTTCGCCTCGCTCTCATTCACTTGGTCCAGGTGATCGGGGAGGCCGCCCGTCAGGTCTCTCGCGAGTTCACCACGAGCCATCCCGAGATCCCCTGGGAGAACATCGTCGGGATGCGACACAAGGTCGTGCACGACTATCTCGGCGTGGACGAGGACATCGTCTGGCAGGTGGTGACCGAGGATCTCCCAAAGCTCGTCGAAGCACTCGAGCCGCTCGTCCCGCCCGCGCCGTGAACCGAGGGCACGGTCCCGGGCCGTGCCGAAGCCGAAGCTGGCGATCAGCGTCACCGTTTCCTCCTCACTTCTGAACCGCAAGTGTTCGGCAAGGGCGAGCGGATCACCTTTCGAGGACTGCGACCCATCGATTCTGGCTCGCCTGTCCCAGGCGGCTCACGATGCAGACCGGCGGCGGCGGGAACGTGCCCAAGGACCTCCGCTCCAGCAGGCACGCCGTCAATCACTCACTGTCGAAACTCCTAGGCAAATCGCGCGACTGCGCTACGGGAGCCACGTCTCTTGGCCCACCTTCGCACACGCAAGTGGAGAAATATTGGAGGCGGCGGGAACGGCAGGCGAAGACTCGCAAGTCCTCGAACAAAATCGCGAAGAATTGGTGGAGGCGGCGGGAGTCGAACCCGCGTCCGAAAGCACGTCGTCGTGGGACTCTACATGCGTGTCCGCGTCTGAATTCTCATGCCCGGCGTGAGGACGCGGCCAAAACCGCCGGACACCAGCCTCGGAAAATCTCGCGGCCACGCGCCGAGGCGCCGCGTGGCCACCAGCCTGTTTAATGGCGTTCGACCCCCAACCACCAGGCGAGGCCAGGGCGAACGTCACAGCTTAATTAAGCTGCGAGAGCGTACTGATTGTCCGCAGTTAACGGATGTTCCATCAGATTTACGAGTT
>JALDXQ010000293.1:0-7098 GCA_032156805.1 Acidobacteriota bacterium | reverse complement strand
CCCCCCCCCGCGGCCGGGCGCAACGGTGGAGCAGGGCGAGGAGGCACACCAACGGGTGCCGCCGGTGATGACCAGCTCGACGACGCTGCCGCGGCCGCAGTCGGATTCGCGCGAAGAGCACCGGCGCCAAACGACGGGGGCGGACTGACGCCGCTTGTCTATGCGGCACGCGCCAATGATCTCGAAACGGTGAAGGTGCTGCTCGCGGCTGGAGCGGACGTCAATCAGGCGACGAACTACGGCTGGAGTCCGCTGCTTGTCGCCGCGCAGAACCGCTACTACAGGCTGGCCGCGTATCTGCTAGACAACGGTGCGAATCCCAACCTTCCCAACAAGGGGGGATGGACGCCGCTGTACCTGGCGACCGACAACCGCAATATCGAGAATGGCGATTATCCGGTCCGCAGAGGTGACATGGATCACCTCGAGTTCATCAAGCTCGTGCTGGACAAGGGCGCCGACGTCAATGCCCGCGTGAAGGACAGCACGGAAACCCGGACGGTCTTCACCAACCAGTGGCTCGACGAGAACGGCGCGACGGCGTTTCTGCGTGCGTCGCAGTCGGGCGATCTCGAGTTGATGAAGCTGCTGCTCGACCGCGGTGCCGATCCGAAGATCTCGACGGCACTTGGTGTCACCGCACTGCAGGTTGCGGCTGGCATCGGCTGGGTGGAAGGCATCACTTATGAGTGGTCACCGAAGGCGACCTTCGAGGCGGTGAAGCTTCTGATCGAGCTGGGAGTCGACGTGAACGCGCAGGCCGATACCGGGCGCACGGCACTGCATGGCGCAGCGCACAAGGGGCGCACGGACGTGATTCAGATCCTGTTCGACAACGGCGCCAAGCTCGATACGCGCGACTATGGCAACACCGACAATCGCGGCGGCAAGCTGGCGGTACACACGTGGCAGGCAGTCGATTACGCCGACGGCCTGGTTCGCGTCGGCGTCCAGTCCGCCATCGGGCATCCGGAAGCAGGCGCGTTACTGCGCAAGCTCATGACCGCTCAGGGGCTGCCGGCGCCACCGATGGGCCGCACGCTCGAGTCGATCTGCATCACAGAAGCCTGCGACACGGGCCAGTAATTCATTCTTGATTTGATGATCTTTGATTGGTTGTTGAGTGTTGAGTGTTGATTTGGCGATTCATCGCGACTGAATCGTCGATAAATCGACCCTCGACACTCAGCCAATCATCCAAGAATCAACGATCAAAGATCCAACATCCACAATAACGCCAACTCGTCAGCATGCGAGGTCCGGATGTTGCACCCTCAGACCGAGGATGTGACGAAGGGAGTTCGTATGACCAGAAGAGACGCACAGGCTCTGGCATTGTGCTGCGCGGGGTTCGGCGCCGCCATCGCCATGCGCGGCCGGCGTCGCGCGCGCGCGGTGGACTTCAGCGGAAAATCGGTTGTCATCTTTGGCGGGTCGCGCGGCCTCGGCCTGGTTCTCGCGCGCGAGCTTGCGGCTGAGGGTGCGCGGCTGACCTTGATTGCCCGCGACGCCGACGAGCTCGATCGCGCGCGTCAGGAGTTGGACGATCGCGGCGCCTGGGTCATGACCGTTGCGTGCGACATCCGCGACCGTCGGCAGGTCGACTCCGCCATCGCTCAGGCGGTCGAGCAGAACGACGGCATCGACGTTCTCATCAACGACGCCGGGATCATCCAGGTCGGGCCGCTCGAGCACATGTCGCTGGACGATTTCGAGAATGCGATGGCCACCCATTTCTGGGGACCATTGCACGCCATCCTGGCCGCACGTCCACATCTGCACCGCAGCTCGATTGCGCGTATCGTCAACATCTCTTCAATCGGCGGAAAGGTGGCGGTACCTCATCTGCTGCCGTACAGCGCCAGCAAGTTCGCGCTGACCGGCCTGTCAGAGGGGTTGTCTACCGAGCTGGCGCGAGAGGGCATAACGGTCACGACGGTGTGCCCGGGCCTGATGCGCACGGGGTCTACCTACAACGCGTCGTTCAAGGGCCGGCATCGCCGCGAGTTCACGTGGTTCCACCTCGCCGATTCCTTGCCGGGGCTGTCGATCGATGCACGGCGCGCGGCTCGACAGGTGATCGAGTCGTGTCGTCGTGGCGATCCGGAGCTGATCCTCACGCAGGCGGCGCGCTGCGCCGTGATCATGAACGCGTTGTTCCCGAACATGATCGCTCGCGCGCTGCGGCTCGTGAACGCCATGCTGCCGTCGCCCGATCTTCAGGCCGGCCTCGACTCTCGAACGGGGTGGCAAAGCATGACCCCGCTGGCCCCGTCGATGATCACTCGACTTGCCGACCGGGCGACAACCGAGAACAACGAGGTGCCTCACGCGGCAGCGCCGACGCACGCCTGATAGACTGCGGCGATGGTCATGGCGGAGCCCGACTACATCGTCATCGGTGGCGGATCGTCCGGCTGCGTCATCGTCAATCGGTTGTCCGCGAATCTGCGGACGCGCGTGTTGTTGCTCGAAGCGGGCTGCTCGGGCGAAGACGACCCGCAGGTGACAACACCGGGCCGGTGGGCGTCGTTGTGTGGCTCACAGTACGACTGGAACTACAGAACCGAGACCGAGCCTGGACTGGAGCAGCGGCACATCAGCGTGCCACGCGGCAAGGTGCATGGCGGGTCGAGTGCGATGAATGCGATGGTCCACATACGTGGTCATCGGGATTGCTTCGACGCATGGCAGGCACTCGGGAACCCGGGATGGGGATACGACGATCTGCTGCCGCTCTTCAAGCGATCGGAACGTCATGACGGGAAGGCAAGCGACGTCCGCGGTGTTGACGGACCTCTTGCCGTCAGCCATTGTCACGATGCGCACGCCAGTCATCACGCGTTCCTCGCGGCGGCGGCCGAGCACGGATTTCGCGCTGACCCGCTGTACGACTTCAACCAGCCGGAGCCGGACGGCGTTGCTGGTTTCTATCAGCGAAACATTCGCGACGGGCGCAGACATAGCGCGGCCGCCGCGTTTCTCGTGCCCGCACTGACGCGAGCGAACGTCGAGGTCCGTTCCGGGGCTCTCGTCACCCGGTTGATCCTGGAACAGCGTCGTGTCGCAGCCGTTGAATACCTGAAGGATGGCCGCGTTGAACGCGTTCGCGCGACGCGAGAGGTGTTGCTTTGCGCAGGAGCCGTGAATTCGCCGCATCTCTTGATGTTGTCAGGCATCGGCCCGGCCGAGCACTTGCGCGCGAACGGTGTCGAAGCGATTGCCGATCTGCCCGGCGTCGGTCGCAACCTGCAAGACCATCTGAAGCTGTCAATTCGATGGAAAGGGAAGATGACACTCCCGGGGTCCACGGTCACGGCCGGGCTGTTTACGTCATCGAACCCGGGCTGGCCATCAGATCTGCAGTTCTACGTCGGGCGCGGACTGGACCAGCCGGACGATACGGTCACGATCACGGTTTCGCTGGTTCGCCCGGCGTCCCGTGGATCGATCACGCTGCGATCGGCCGACCCGCTGACACCCCCGGCGATCAGCGTGGGCTATCTGCAGGCGGATGCGGATGCAGCAGCGCTCGTGCGAGGAGCGCAACTCGCACGGGAGTTGGGCGCCGCGCGCGCGTACGAAGGCCTCAGGTCGGATGAAACCGAACCGGGTGCGAATGTGGTCTCCGGAACGGACGTCGAGCGTTTCGTGCGCGAGAAGGCAGACACCATCTATCACCTGGCCGGAACCTGCCGCATGGGACCCGATTCCGACGACAGTGCCGTCGTCGACGCCGCTCTTCGCGTGCACGGGGTGGATGGCCTTCGAGTGGCAGACGCCTCCATCATGCCGACCGTCGTCAACGCTCCGACGCACGCGGCGAGCGTCATGATTGGTGAGAAGTGCGCGACGCTGATTACTGACCGATGATTCGGCCTTTGTCGACGCCGAAGGACGGCTGATTGACTGTTCCGCTCACAATGATCGGGAGCATCGTCCCGGCGCCTTCCTTGCGGAAGAGTGGGTCGAGTACTTTCAACAGCAGCGACTTGAACCCGGTGGTTGTCTTGGAGATCGGTGCGTCGAGCAGGAGCGCACCCTCGAAATCGAGCTGCTGCGTCGGAAGGCCATAGCTGCCCCCCAGCGCAACCCGCGCACCTTCGACTGAGAACTGAAACTTCGGCAGGTCGAGGCGCCCGTTCTTCAGCGAGAAGCTGCCGCCGAAGTCGGCGACGACGTTCTGGACGCCGTCGTTTTCGGGTTCACCGCGGCCGCGTCGACTGAGCTCGTCGACTTTGTCCTGGACCGTGTCCGAGGTGAACTGACCACGGCTGATCTTGAAGGTTCCCTTGAGCTGAAGCTTCTGAGCGACGTCGATCTCTCCGGGCGGAATGACGAGCGACGTCTGGAGCGCGATGCCCCCGCGCATCGGCGGTTCCTTCGCTTTGACCGCCAGCCGGAGGAAGTCGTCGAAGCGACCGTCGGCAGTGACGTCGAGGGCGATCGTTCGCCCCTTGGCGCCAGGGGCGCCAGCCACGGAGCCCTTCGCCAGGATGTGCGACTGACCGAGCGTCGCATCCACTTCTTCGAGGTAGGTGTCTCCACTCGTGCCGTCGACAATCGCGCGGAATCGCGTATCCAGATTCATCGGTTGCCCGGCCAGATCGAGCTGGAAGTCAGGCGTGGTCGTCGTGCCTGTCACCTTGATGCGTTCGAGCACGCCGCCGAATGAACCGGATGAATTCAGCGTCCCGCCGATGCCTTTGATCGTGGAGAGCCGGGCATCCATGAACTCGTAGTCGCCCGACAACGGCGTCGAACGTGGCTCGTAGGTGTTCCATGGGCCGAACGATCCTGCGCTTCGAATGATCCCTTCTGGTTTCGGGTTGGTGAGGAGCGCCGAGTATTGCCCGGCATGCTCGAAGCTGAAGTCGCGAAATGTCACGGTCTGAAGGTCGAAGTTGAGTGGCAGCTTTTCCGGATTGTCCGGGAGCACACGCAGTAGGCCCTTGTTGACCCTGATTTCGCCGATCTTCAGATCGCGGGCATTGACCTGCATCGACTCACCCGGAGGCTTGGGTCCACGCGCGATATCGATCTGAAAACCCTCGATCTCGACGAGATCGATGGATCGTCTGAGCAGCTTGACGATCGACCCAGAAGCATGGAAGCGATCGATGCGCACGAACGGAAGCCGGTGCTCTTCGCGTGCCCGAGTGAAGGTCAGGCCGCGGCCCGTGATAGAGAGCTTGGGGAACAGTGTGAGCGTGACTTCCTCGACAGCGGCGGTTGCGTCGAAACGTGCTTCGAGGATGCGAACGAGTTCCTCCTGGGTGCGGCGCTCCGCCCATTGACTGCTCAGCACGCCAACCGCGAGCAGGAGTGTCAGTCCCGTCGCCAACAGAACGCCAAGCAGCAACCGTCGCCGGCGAATCATATGTGTAGCCTCAGGAACTCAGTACCGGTGCGAGCTCGTCGTGAATGATCTGATTGAGGAGCGGCGGGTCGATCGGCTTTTGCAGCCAGGCATTCACCGGCTGATCACCATCGAACACTTCGTCGCTGGAGCTGACGACCACGATCGGCATCATGGGCCAGCGCCGGCGCAACGCCAGGCAGAGCGAGAAGCCGGAGAGACGCGGCGTGCGCCAGTCCATCACCACCAGGTCTGGTGTCATATCAGCCAACAGGGATGTCGCCTCCCGGCCATCTCCAGCCACGACCACCTCGTACCCGTAGTATCGCAGCATCAGCGCCAGCGTCTCTCGCGTGACCGGGTCATGCTCGATCACCAGGATCCGCGCGCGACCGTCGGCGTTGCGATGGGCGAGCCGGCTGCGGGATGCTCGGATCACCGATGCGACTGTATGACTCACATCCACCTCCAGGTGTCGGCTGTCGTATCGTGCCCCTTGCCGCCTATGCGCGGCGGCGCCCCAGGGCGATGAGTGCGACGCCGGACGCCGCGGTGGCGATTCCGAGGACTGGAGGAAGCGCGATCTGCTTCTCCCTTTCTGTCTCCACTTCGATGGGTCCGATGTCCACCGCCTTCTCGCTGTCCGTGTAGCTGATGACGGGCAACGCGAGAATCGCGAGCCCCACGATCAACAGGACGATGCCAACACCAAACAGACCTCTCATGGATGTTCCTCCCTGCAGTCGGTTCTCAACGAGTGCTAGGCATGAGCACGTTCCGTGCCCTCTGCTCATGAAGGCGATTCCTCTTGAAGCTGATCTCAAAGGCTGTAGTGCGGATGAGGTTTGGCAGGATGTGCTGCTGAAGGTGCAACTCTTACAAGGAAATCCGTGGAAATTCGGACCTTCGCCTTCCGCATCGGCCCAGCCGTGGCATGGCACGACACGTGCTCATTCACACAGTGCGGACCGACATGGTCGGCGGTTCCGTCGCGCTGCTCTCACCCGCGCGCTCAAATGTTCGACCGATGTGAGTATGACCATGCTGTGGACACTCTTTGTCGTGTTGTTGGTGCTGTGGCTGCTGGGAGTCGTCAGCTCGTACACGCTGGGTGGATTCATCCACCTGCTGCTTGTGCTCGCGGTCGTCGCCGTGCTGGTGCAACTGATCTCGGGCAGACGAGCCGTGTGACAGGGACACTCGAACGACGAGACGCGCACGAGCGTCTGGAGCCGCCTTCGCGGTTGTGGACGTGCGTAGCGTCGGTCGAGGGGGAAGGGGAAAGCCATGAACACATATAGCGAAACAGGGGATTCTCATTACAACGGTGGGGCATTGTCAGCCTTCGTGATGGGTGCGGCGATCGGCGCGGCCGCGGCTCTGATCCTGGCGCCGTTGACCGGCCGTGACACGCGGGCCTACTTGAAACGGCGAGGCAACGAGCTTGGCCGCGATGCTATGGAGCGTGGGCGTGAAACCTGGCGCGAGCAGTCAGGCCGCGTGAAGTCGGCGGTCGCTGCCGGATGGGAGCGCGCCGAGAACGCGATGCATCAGGCTCGTGAACACGGGGAAGAGGCGTATCGCGAGGTCAGGGAATCGCGCCAGATGAGCGACCCCGCGGGCGTGCGTTCGAGCTACCGCAGCGAGCCTCACCGTTCCGCGGAGTAGCCACGGTCGGCAACGGGTTGAGACCTCGGCCTGCTATCCGTCCCTCTCGAGCAGTACCACTGCGTCGGGCG
>JALDXQ010000292.1:0-7102 GCA_032156805.1 Acidobacteriota bacterium | reverse complement strand
TCGCGAACCATCGGCACGACCTTCGTCCCGAACAGCTCGATGCTCGTCATCAGCTTGTCGTGCGGCATCGTGCCGTTGGCGTATTTCAACTCGAAGCGAGAGAGGCCGAGCAGCTTCATCGTCGTCACGATCTTCGCGGCGACTGTCTGCGGCGATCCGACATAGAGTGCGCCCTCGGGACCGGCCTCGCGCTCGAAGTGCGCGCGGCCGATCGGAGACCATCCGCGTTCGGCGCCAATCCGGTTCATCAGCCCGGCGTAATGCGGCCAGAGCTCTTCCTTTGCCTGTTCATCAGTGGCGGCAATGTGCCCCGGCGAATGCACGCCGATCGGAAGCATCGGCTTGTTGAACCGTTCGAGCATCTGGCGATAGAGCTGCGAGTAGCCCGTGAACCGCTGTGCGCCGCCGCCGATGATGGCCAGGATCAGCGGCAGTCCATAGTGCGCCGCCCGGACGACCGACTCCGGGCTGCCGCCCACGGCCACCCAGGTGCGCAGCCGGCCGTTCTCGATCGGCGGATACACGATCTGATTCGACAGCGACGAGCGCAGCTGCCCGCTCCACGTGACCGGTTCTCCCTTGAGCAACTCGGCGAAGAGGTTCAGCTTTTCCTCGAAGAGCGCCTCGTAGTTGGACATGTCGTAGCCGAAGAGCGGGAACGATTCGGTGAACGATCCGCGGCCGACGATCACTTCGGCGCGTCCATTGGAGATGGCATTCAGTGTCGAGAACCGTTGAAAGACACGTACCGGGTCGTCAGTGCTCAATACGGTGACCGCCGAGCCGAGATAGATGCGGCTGGACCTGCTGGCGATGGCGGCGAGGAGGACTTCGGGTGCCGACACTGAGAAGTCCTTCCGGTGGTGTTCGCCCACGCAGAAGAAATCGAGCCCGACCTGATCGGCGAGCGCGCCCTGCTCGACGACCTGGCGTAATGCCACCGCCTGTGTCACTTGTTGCCCGTTCTCATCGACGGTGACATCTCCGAACGTATCGAGGCCTAACTCAATCTGCTGCGTCATCTCGGTGCTGTGTCCTTGGAAGGTCGAAGGTGAGCGTGGTGCGGTCCCCGGTCTGCCCGGGATCGATGTGCAAAGAAGACAAATTGTACACTCTGTCGTCGTGCGCCCCTGGATCGCCGTGTTGCTGCGCGCGGCTGTTGTCGTCGTGCTCGCGTGGGCCCTGGTCTCTGCGACCGCGGCATGGCGCCACGCCGCGGCAAGGACCTCGGATACCGTGACCGCGCTCGAAGCGGAGTTCCGATCGCTGGCCCGAGCGCTGCCGCCTGCGGGGGCGGTCGGTTTTCTCGAATACGCCGTCGCCGACGACCGTGCCGATCGCGTGATGGTCTATTACGTGGCGCAGTACGCGCTGGCGCCACGACTGGTCCAGAAGCGAACCGATCTCGAATTCCTCATCGTCGCCCGTGATGCCTTGCGTGCTGGTGTGGACGAGCGAATCGCCGGCTTCGTTCCCGTCGCCAGTTCCAGGGATGGTCATCGCCTCTATCAGAGGCGCACGGAATAATGCGCGAAGCGCTGGCGCTGCTGATTCCGGCGTGCGCGATCGGCATCTGCGTGTTGCCGCGTCCGCTGCGCTGGGGACGTTCGTCTGTCAGCGCCGCGGCGTTGTCGTTGTGCCTTGGAATCGGATTCTCCTCGCTCGTTTCCATCGCTCTGGTCGTCATGGGCGCTGCGCCGACCACGACCGGTTTCGTCGTGGCGGACGTGGCGATCTGGACGGGCGTCGCGGCTCTTGCCTGGTGGGCGAGACACACCACCTCGAAGCAAGAGCCGAGTCGTTTCAGTTCCGAGCCAGGAACTGAGAGCCGGGCACCGGGCGGACGCATCGACTGGATTCTGCGCGTCGCGTTTGGTGTGACCGCCCTGCTCGCGTTCGCATCCGTGATCGCATCGTTACTGGCGGCACCGCATGGAGATTGGGATGCCTGGGCGATCTGGAATCAGCACGCGCGATTCCTGTATCGCGGTGGCGGCAGCGACGCGTGGCGGGGATTTCTCGAGATCGGATGGTCGCAGCCGGACTATCCGTTATTGCTGCCGGCAGCCGTCGCTCGACTGTGGGCCTATGCGGGACACGATTCGACGCTGGGCCCTGCGCTCGTCGCGATGATTTTTGGGATCGTCAGCCTGACGCTGGTCGTGACGGCGCTCGACGGCCGGCGCATGTGGATCGCCGGTGCGCTGATGCTGGGTGCGTCGGCATTTCTCACGCAGGTCTCGTCGCAGTGTGCCGATGTCCCGCTGGCGTGCTACATCGTGGCGACGTTGACACTTGTGTGGGGAGATGGCCGTCATCCCGGGCCGCACAGTCCACGAATGACAGCGCTGCTGGCGGGATCCGCGAGTGCCATGGCGGCATGGACGAAGAATGAGGGGATGGTCTTCGCGCTCCTGATGCTGATCGTGGCGATAGCCGTCGCGATACGGCGCCGAGAGGCGCGGCCACTTCTGTGGGGGCTCGCGGGTGGAGCGCCGATCGTCATCGCCCTCGTGTGGTTCAAGGTGGCGTTGGCGCCGCCGTCGGGTCTTGCCGAGGGATTGTCGTTGGACGTCCTGATCACTCGGGCGCTGGATTTCAATCGACATATGACCGTGGCCGCGTTGATGGGGCAGCACGCGGTGCGATGGAGTGCGCCGTTGGCCGTGGCGAGCTTTCCACTCGTGAGCGTGGCGGCGATCTGGATGGCGGTGCGAAGTGGGACAGCGGTGCGAGTCATGACCGCTGTCGTGGGTCTGATGTTCGGGTCGTACTACTTCGTCTACGTCCTCACACCGTTCGACATCGCATGGCACGTGTCCACCTCAATCGATCGGCTGCTGGTCCAGTTGTGGCCGGCGTTGGTCCTGACGGTCTTTGTGGGCTCAGAGCCTGAAGCCAGAGAGAGCTAAAAGCCTAAATAATTCCCACCATTTTCGCCTCTTGATCGCCATGACTATTCGATCATATAGTCTGGCGAAGATAGAGCGAAAATCATGGCGCATCCCGCTGTTGCCGTTCTCGAGTCCGCCCTCCGTGCCCGCAAGCTCGATCGCACGCTGACGACGACGCTGCCGCCTGTGGAAGGGGCGGATCCGTCGTGTCTGGTTCCCCTGGATATCCCTGTCGTGGATGCCTGCCTGCGCGGAGGGCTGCCGCGCGGTCAACTGTCGGAATTGGCAGGGCCCTGTTCATCGGGCCGGATGACCCTCGTGCTGCAATTCATCGCGGCGGCCACGCAGCGAGGTGAGCTTGCTGCCCTGGTCGACACATGCGATCGGCTCGATGTGGCGTCAGCCGCGGCTGCAGGCGTGGATCTCGATCGACTGTTGTGGATACGGGGTGATGCGAGTCCCGTCGATCGGGCTATCGACCGCGCGCTCAAAGCACTCAACCTCGTGTTGCAAGCCGGCGGGTTCGGCCTTGTCGCGATTGATCTCGTCGACGTCCCGCCTGTGAAGCTCAGGCAGATCCCATTTACCACCTGGCCGCGCGTGCAACGGGTGATCGAAGGAAGTGACACGGCCTGTGTGCTGCTGACGGCGGAGCCGCTGGCGCGCAGCGCCGGCGGCCTGACGTTATCGCTTGCCGGTCGATCGACCTGGGCAGGCGCGTCAGATCGCAGCCGCCTGTTGCAGGGGAACGATCTTCGTGTGCGGGTCGTGTCGCCACGAAAACGGATTGATGTGGACGTGCGCGTTCAGGCTTCTGCATTCTGAATTCTGCATTCTGACTTGACGACGTTTCATCAGCCCTACGGTCGGAGGCATTTGTGTTTGGTGCGTTGACGACAGCAGAAGGCTCTCCGTCATCGGTGCTGGCGGACGTCGCGCGCGAGTTCTCGCCGCGAATCGAGGTATGCAGCGCCACGGAGATCGTGCTGGATCTGAGCGGCCTGGAGCGGTTGTTTGGCGAGGCCCGGACGATTGCCGAGGAGCTGCGCCGGACGGCCGCCGATCGCGGGCTGCGTGTGCGCGTGGCAATGGCGGGCACACGTACTGCGGCACGGTTACTCGTGCGCTACCGCGCCGGTCTCACAATCATCGAGCCAGGGAACGAGGCTGCGGCAGTGGCGCCGTTGCCGATCGCGTTGCTGGGCGAGCTGTTCGCCGAACCAGCGGATCCCCGGGTTTCGGATCTGCTCACCACGTTTCGGCGCTGGGGATTGCGGACGCTGGGCGATCTCGCGGCGCTGCCATCTGACGATCTTGCTGCACGCCTCGGCCGGCACGAAACGGAATGGCAACGCCTCGCGCGTGGGGAAGATTCACGTCCGCTGGTACCTGCCGTACCAGAAGAGCGCTTCGAGCAGTCGCTCGAGCTCGAGTGGCCGATCGAAGAGCTCGAGCCGCTCTCGTTCGTGCTCGGGCGCCTGATGGAGCAGCTCGAGGCTCACCTCGAGCACCGCGATCGCGGCGCCGCCGTGCTGCACGTGCGTCTGCATTTGATCAAGACAGCTGGCGCGACGCGCGAGGTGCACGAGCGATCGTTGCAGCTGCCGGTGGCGATTCGCGACGCGCGCACGCTGCGCACGCTCGCTCTCCTCGATCTCGAATCGAACCCGCCGCCCGCCGCCATCGATCGGGTGACGGTCGCGGTGGATCCCACGCCGGGCCGCATCGTGCAGTTTTCGCTGCTGACGCGTCCGCTGCCCTCACCGGAGCAGCTCTCCACGCTCATGGCGCGTCTCCACGCGCTCATGGGAGAAACGCGGTGCGGAGCGCCGGAAATGATCGACTCGTGGCAGCCAGGGGCTTTTGCGATGAAAGCGTTCATGCCGCCTGATGGCAAGGTTCGTCGTCAGCATGATCACAGTGCCTCAGTGCCTCGCCCTTCGGCTGTCGCTCAGGGCGCCCCGAGCACCGTCGAGGGGCGGGGTGTCGTGAAAGCAGAGGCAGCTGCGCCGATCGTGGCACTTCGTCGTTTCCGCCATCCCGTTCCGATTCATGTTCGTGTGAAAGAGGGGAGGCCCTCGAGCGTTTCGATCTTTCAGCGCGGATTGAGTGGAGGCGCAGTCGATTCGTGTGCCGGCCCCTGGCGGACTTCCGGCGGCTGGTGGGGAGACGGGGCTCGAGAACCTGGAACGCGTGAACCTGGAACGTGGAACGCTCTGGTCGTGCCCTGGGATCGCGACGAGTGGGATGTGGCGATCGCAGAGGGGCCGACCTATCGGCTGTTTCGCGAGCGGCACTCGGACAAGTGGTTTCTCGAGGGAGTTGTTGATTGACGACAACTACCAATCTCCAACTCCCGACTTCCAATGTAGTTCGCCCGTGTATATCGAGCTCCACGCTGCATCGGCCTTCAGCTTTCTTCAGGGCGCTTCATTGCCCGAAACGCTCATCGAGCGCGCGGCGTCGCTCGGCTATCCCGCGCTGGCGCTGCTCGATGCCGATGGCGTCTACGGCGCGCCACGCTTTCATAAAGCCGCGAAGCAGGCAGGGCTCCGCGCGATCGTCGGGGCCGAGCTGACAATCGAAAACTCCCAATTCCCAAATCCCAACTCCCAATCGTCGAGACCCCCGAGAGCCCAGAGCCGAGAGCCCAGTCCCCGGAGTCGAGAGCCCAAAGCCGAGAGCCAGACGTGGCGGCTGCCCGTTCTCGTCTCGTCCGCCGAAGGCTACAAAAATCTCTGCCGCCTCGTGACGCGCATGAAGCTGCGCGCGCCGAAGGGAGAAGGGGCGCTCACGCTGGAGGAGCTCGACGGCTTCACCACCGGGCTCGTGGCGCTGGCCGGACGCCCGGTGCTCGATACCCGGCACCACGGCGTCGGCGGCCTGCTCGATCGGCTGGTCGGCCTGTTCGGACGCGGCAACGTGTGCGTCGAGCTGCAACGTCACCTCCTGCGCGACGAGGAGTGTGAGAACGCGGCGCTGACCGAGCTCGCACGCGGGTTTCGCGTGCTGATTGTCGCCACCAACGACGTCCGCTGCGCGACGCCCGCCGACCGTCCGCTCCTCGACGTGCTCACGTGCGTCCGTCATCGCACCACGCTCGATGCGGCAGGGCGACGGCTCGCGCGCAATGCCGAGCGGTATCTCAAGTCGCCGGCGGTGATGGCGGAGCTGTTTTCCGATCGCCCCGATGCGATCAAGGGAACGATGGCGCTGGCCGAGCGGCTCGAGTACACCATGGCCGATCTGGGATACCGGTTTCCGATCTATCCCGTGCCGCCGGGGGAAACCGCTGTGTCGTTCCTTCGCCACATCACCGAAGTCGGCGCCCGCGATCGCTATCGCCCGTATCACGACAAGGCGCGCGTACAGATTGCCCGTGAGCTCGATCTCATCGAGAAACTGGACCTCGCCGGCTACTTCCTGATCGTCTGGGACATCGTCAATTACTGCCGCCAGCAGGACATCCTCGTGCAGGGGCGTGGCTCGGCCGCCAACAGCGCCGTCTGCTACAGCCTCGGGATCACGGCGGTCGATCCGATCAAGATGGAACTGCTGTTCGAGCGCTTCCTGTCCGAGGAGCGCGGCGAGTGGCCGGATATCGATCTCGACCTGCCGAGCGGCGATCGACGCGAGCGGGTGATTCAACACGTCTACGAGAAGTACGGGCAGCGCGGTGCGGCGATGACGGCCAACGTCATCACCTATCGCGGCAAGAGCGCCGCGCGCGAGGTGGGGAAGGTGCTGTCGCTCGACGAGGAACGCATCGATCGGCTCGCCAAGGTGATGCACGCCTTCGAGTTCACCGATCCGAACGAGACGCTCGCCCGCAACATGCAGTCCGCCGGCCTGTCGCTGGACATGCCGCGCGTGCGTGCGTTTGCCGAGCTGTGGCTCGCCATCCAGGATCTGCCGCGTCATCTCGGGCAGCATTCCGGCGGCATGGTCGTCTCGCAGGGAGAGCTCGATTCGGTCGTGCCGCTCGAGCCCGCCAGCATGCCCGGGCGGGTCGTCATCCAGTGGGACAAGGACGATTGCGCCGACATGGGCATCGTCAAGGTCGACCTGCTCGGGCTCGGGATGATGGCGGTCCTGCAGGATGCGATCGAGCTTGTGAACACGAGTGCGACTGTTAACTCCCAACTCCCAACCCCCAACTCCCAACTCCCAATTCCCAAAGCCGAAAGCCAAGAGTCCAGAGCCAGATT
>JALDXQ010000291.1:0-7269 GCA_032156805.1 Acidobacteriota bacterium | reverse complement strand
GGAAGAGATACTGGCAGCCAGCCGAGGGCTCCGCGGGTATATCAAGGGCGGAGCCCCTTGGCTGGGTCAGGCTGCCGGGCGCTTCGGTGTCAGGCGAGCCCGTGACGTCGCATGCGGACGTATAACTGGCGGCGCGTCAGGCCGAGCGCTTTGGCCGCCTTGGACTTGTTGAAGCGCGCGTCTTGCAGAGCGTGCTCGACCATGGCGCGCTCAATCGACTCCAGATCGCGGGCCGACGATGCCGTGGACGCACGTGCGGCGGCTGGGACCGACTGAGATGGTGGGACTGGTGGTTGGGACTCAGGGCCGCTGATCGCGAGGTGCTCCGCTGTGATCAAGCCACCATCGCACAGGATGGCGGCGCGTTCGAGGATGTTCCTCAACTCCCGGACGTTTCCGGGCCAGTGATAGTCGACGAGCACTTTACGGGCGTCGCGCGAGATTCCGGCAGGTGGACGGCCCAGGCCACGCCCGATCTCGGTGAGAAACGCTTCGCTCAGCCGGGGGATGTCCTCACGCCGCTCGCGGAGTGGAGGTAGACGGATGGGGAAGACGTTGAGCCGGTAATAAAGGTCCTCACGGAATTGTCCGTTGGCGATCGCCCGCGGGAGGTCGCGGTTGGTCGCCGCCACGATGCGTGCGTCGGTCCGCAGCACTCGCGTCCCGCCCAGGCGCTGAAACTCGCGCTCCTGAAGGACCCGCAGGAATTTCGCCTGGGCGGATGGACTCATTTCCCCGACTTCGTCGAGGAACAGCGTCCCGCCGGAGGCGAGCTCGAGCTGGCCCGGCTTGCTCTGAGTCGCGCCGGTGTACGCCCCCCGCTCGTAGCCAAACAACTCGGCTTCCAGAAGCTGCTCTGGAAGGGCTGCGCAGTTCAAGGCGATGAAGGGGCCGCCCTTGCGAGGAGAGGCGCGATGCAGGAAGCGCGCGACGACCTCTTTTCCGGTTCCGGATTCGCCAAGCAACAAGACAGTCGTCTCCGTCGGTGCCACCTGTGTCGACTGCGTGAGCACCTCGTGCCATCGCGCAGACTCCCCGACGATGTGCCGGAATCCCGTACGGGCGTCGAGCTCCTCGGTGAGGGCGCGAACCCGCGATTCGAGGTTGGAGACTCGTACGGTCGCCTCGTCCGCTCGCCTTGTCGCTTCGCGGCCGTGTTCGCGCGAGACGCTGAGCGCGATCCGATCCCCGATGCGACGAGCGACAGGAACGTCCTCGGCTGTGAATGCCGACGTTGCTCGCGACACGAAAGCGAGGCTTGCAGCGATCCCGCCATCGAGGCGAACAGGCACGCACAAGACCGATCGAAACCCTTGCGCCTCCATATCTGCGTCGAGCAGTGCCCGATCCGGAGTCAGCTCCGGACTCAACTCGAAATCCCATTCTGGTTTACGCAATGCTTCGGGAGCATCGACGATGTGTGGCAACGCTCCCGTGTTCGCCACACCTGACACATAGCGCCGTGCCTGGCGGCCGTCTGGCAGCAGCACGCGAAGAACCAATCCGTCGTGGGGAATGACCTTTTGTGCGAGCGATGAAATGCGTTCGAGGATCTCAACAAGCTCGCCGGTATCGCTCAACGCGGCGAGTAATTCATCGAGCAGCGCGAGATTCGCGGCTCTCGCGCGCAACCCTTCGTTCAGACGTGCTTCCTCGGCGAGACGCTGGTGCGAGAGGGCAATTGCCACGTAGTCGGCAATGCGGCGGCAGACCGCAAGATCCGTTGCCGTATACGGAACGGGATCGCCGCTGGTGAAGCTGATAGCACCGAGAATGGTGTCGTCGAGTCGGATCGCGACTCGAATCGAAGAGCGACCACCAGCCTTGATGCTCTCGCCGTCGCGCTCGAGAGGGCTCGTCGACAGATCATCGAGGAACCGGTACAGCCAATGATCGGTCTGCACCGGAGGGAACGGCATCGGGCCGGTTCGAAACTCGAACGGACCACCCGACGTCTGCACATACAGCGCGAGCGTGGTGTGATCGTCCTCGAAGAGTCCCATGTTGGCGAAGTCGTGCCGCAGCACATCCTTCGCGATCGAGGAGAGTTGGTCGAAGATCTCTCGAACGTCCAGCACGCGCACGAGCGCCGGCAACATTCGTGCAACAGCCTCCAACCTTCGCGAGCGCTCACGTTCTTCCTCCGGCGCTTCGGCTCGCCGCAAGAAGTCAGCCACTCGCGTGGCAATCCGATCGATGCCTGCTCTCTGGTCGGTCGTCAGCGCGGCGGGCGTGCTGAGCGCAATCACGAGAACTGCCGGTTCGCTCGACTCGGGAACGGCGACGGCCACCGTTTGGTGCACGACAAATTCTCGTCGGATGGCTTCAGAGAATCCGGGATGCAATAGCCTGCTCTCGACGAGACGGTCAGGATGCGCGTCGAGGCTGATCGTCGAGACCTCACGCCTGGCTTCGCGCGGCCGAAGTGATTCGGGAATCGCTTCCACGCGGGCGCGGTAACCTGTGGCGCCGAAGCCATCAACGTACGTGAAGACCACGTGCTCGGGGCCGTCGTCCACGAGCACGCCAAGGCCCTGGACCGCGAGGAAATCGGCGGCCTCAGCGAGCAGGACTCGGACGCCCTCACAGAGCGCGTCGGCTGGAGCCATGATGGCGAAGAAGTGTCACATGGCGACCGAACGAGAGCAACTCAGTCGATAATCGACGGCTACCGATGTCACCATGATGTTCCGTTCGTTTCGCACGCTCCTGCTTCTTCTGGTCACTCCGCTGCCGGCGCTCGCTCAAGCCAGCGGCGCCATCACAGGGCTCGTCACCGACACGTCGGGAGCCGTCGCGCCCGGCGTAACTATCGAGGCGGCGAGTTTGAGCACGGGCCAGATGCGCTCGACGGTGACGGGTCCCGATGGTGTTTTCACGGCCCCGCTTCTCAGTCCTGGCGCGTACGAGATCAGGGCGTCATTGCCAGGATTCCGCACCGCGGTTCGCGATCGCGTCGACGTGTCCGTCAACGAGACTGTTCGTGCAGATTTCATCCTCGAGGTCGGCGACGTCACCGATCACGTGACGGTACTTCATGAAACGCCGCTGGTCGAAACCAGGAGCGCAACGCGCGGAATCGTCATCGGCCAACGTGCCGTGGTCGACCTTCCGCTGAACGGCCGGAATTTCACCCAGCTTGGTACGTTGATTCCAGGAGTCATCGCGCCACCGCTTTCGCTTGGCGGGCAGACCGGCAACGCCACGCCTGGCGGTATCGTCAACGCAACCGGCGGGTTCAACGTCAACGGCATGCGCAACCAGTCGAACAACTTCCTTCTGGATGGCGCGCCGAACAACGACTCGTTCAACACCGGGTTCGTGATTCGTCCGCCGCCGGATGCCATTCAGGAATTCAAGATCCTGTCGCATGCCTACACCGCGGAGTTCGGGCGAAGCGCCGGTTCCATCGTCAACGTCGTGACCCGGTCTGGCAGTAATACCTGGAGTGGAGCGCTCTGGGAATTCAATCGCGACGATCGGCTGCAGGCGAAGAACCATTTCGCGACAACGAAGCCGACGTTGAGGCAGAACCAGTTTGGCGGGGCGCTCGGCGGGCCGCTCAGAAGGGATCGCCTGTTCCTGTTCACCTATTTCGAAGGATTTCGCAACCGCGAAGGTCAGACGGATACACGGGCCGTGCCGTCTGCCGCACAACGCAACGGCGACTTCTCGGGCGACCCGGTGATTCGCGATCCGACGACGGGCGAGGCGTTCACCGGCAACATCATTCCACCTGAACGACTCGATCCGATCGCGCGCAGGATTCTGCACGACTATATTCCGTTGCCCAACGATCCTGACAACCTGGCAGTACGCTCGCCAGAGATCGACGACACACGAAGACAGGTGGGCGTACGTATGGACGCCAGGCTCACGAATCAGCAGACCGTGCTCTCGCGCTACATCGTCGGGCGTACGAGAATCGAGAACCCTCTTGGCGCGACGAACTTCGCGCCCATCTCCAACATCAGCACGGCAACGCTCCAGGATGTGTTGGGATCGCACACCTGGGTGCTGGGTAATACCAGGATCAACGTTGTGCGAGTCTCGCTGAATCGAATCGACGCACAGCCGACGATCAGTAGCGGCCTGGATCCGAGCACGTTGGGCTTCGCCTTTTCCGGGCATGCTGTGGCAACCGGCTTACCATTTACGACGCTTCAGGGCTTGTTTACGACCGGCGATGCACAGGGACAGTTCGTCACCCGCGAGAATCACGTCTGGTCCGTAGCCGACGACTTCGCGTCGGTCGTCGGGCCACACTCACTGAAGCTCGGTGGAGAGATTCGCCGAGATCGAATCAAGGCGACGTACATCTTTGATCCCAACGGGGAGTTCATCTTCACCGGACAGTATTCGGGGAGCACGATCGCCGACTTCGTGCTTGGATTCCCGTCGCTGTTTCGATTGACGATGGGCGATCCAAACCTGGACGGCTCTTCATGGACGTACGCAATCTATGCCCAGGACGAGTATCGGCCGGGCCCCAGGGTGACGCTGAATTACGGTGTGCGGTACGAAGTGAGCACGCCGTACGCCGAAGCGCGCGATCGTTTGAATGCATTCCATCCGGGCACGCAGTCCACTGTCTTTGTGGACGCACCCATCGGGCTCGTCTACCCGGGCGATCCGGGAGTGCCGCGCGGCACCTATCACACCGATCGCAACAACGTGGCGCCACGACTCGCGGCGATTTGGGATCCTCGCGGAGACGGTCGGACCAGCATTCGCGCCGCATGGGGCCTCTTCTTCGACACGCTGCCGGGGCAGGGAGACTTCTTTCAGAACGGCGTCGCCGCTGCGCCCTTTCGAACGTTGACCGAGGTGATCTTCCCGTTGACGATGGCATCGTCCCCGTTCGCCGATCCGCTGCAGGGAGTGGCCACGGGACTGGATTTTCCGGCCGGCATCTCGTTCGTCGGATGGGGGCCGGATTTTGCGACGCCTCGTGTTCAGCACTTCACCGTGTCGCTGCAGCAACAACTGGGCGCCAATTGGGGACTCGAGACCGGTTATGTCGGTTCACGCGGGAGCCATCTTCCAATCTTCATGGACATCAACCCGACGACACCGATCTTGGAACCTGCACCGGGACTAGGCCCGCGTGCCAATCCGGCCTTCAGCCTCATGCGGCCCACCTTCGCTGTCGCACGCTCCTGGTTCGACTCGTGGCAGACCAGCGCGCGTCTGCGGCCGTGGCGCGGCCTCAACCTTCTGACATCCTATGCGTTGAGCCATGCCGTCGATCACATCTCCAGCTTGAGCAGCGGAGAACCCAGACCCGTGCTTCCTGTTGCCATTGGCGACGACCAGAAGATCGGGGCCGCCCTTGCGCGCGAGAAAGGTGACGCTCTCTTCGACGTCAGACAGCGTTTCGTGATCAGCGTGGGTTACGAGCTTCCGCGATTGGAATCGCGTCCCACTGCCACGCGGCTCGTGCTGGGCGACTGGCAGTTGAACGGTATCGTCCAGGCGCAGACGGGATTTCCGTTGACGGTCATCGAGCCAAGCAATATCTCGCTGACCTCGTCCACCAACCGGCCCGACATGACATGCAACCCCAACGTTGGAGGAGCTCGAACGACTGCGCAATGGTTCGATACCAGCTGCTTTCGGCGACTGACCCTTCCCGACGACGCCGGAAGCGTCGGCAACGAGCCGCGCAATGCCGTCCGCGGACCCGGCTTCAACCGCGTCGATGTGTCGTTGTTCAAGAACTTCCTCATTGCCAGCACACAGCGGCTGCAATTACGAATCGAAGCGTTCAACGCGTTCAATACCGTCCGCTTCGGTCAACCGGGCAATCAGATCGGGTCGCCGACCTTCGGCCAGATCACCAGCGCCGAAGACGGCCGCATCATCCAGTTGGGCCTCAAGTACACGTTTTAGATGGACGAAACGAGCCTGCGCTACCAGGGATGGCGCGTCGCCACAGCCGGCGCCGTCAGTGTGTTTCTCGCGTCCCTCTTCATTTACACGTTCGGCATCTTTCTCAAACCGCTGTCCGAAGAATTCTCGTGGTCTCGAGAGTCGATCTCCGCGGCCTATGGGGTTGCAGCGGTGGCCGCAGCGATGGCCGCCGTGCCTCTCGGCTGGCTGTTCGACCGTTTCAGCCCGGCGCGGATCGTCATCCCCAGCCAGATCCTGACGGCTTGCGCATTCGCATCGCTCGCCGCCTTGACGCCGAACCTGTGGCACCTCTATGTGACGTTTGGTGTGTTGGGCGTCACCGGTACGGCAATGTCGGCGGTGGCCTACTCGCGCGTGGTTTCCAGCTGGTTCGACGCGAGGCGTGGCATGGCGCTGGCCGTCGTTGTCTGCGGCGGCGCCATTGGCGGCCTGTTGCATCCTCCTGTGGCCGAAGCGTTGACTCGCCTCGTCGGCTGGCGTGGTGCGGCAGTCGCGTTCGGTGGTCTGTTTCTCCTGGTCGGCTTGCCGACGGTGGTCGCGCTTGTACGGGAGCCAGGCGACAACGCGCGCGTGGCGAGCCCGCACGCGTGGCCGTCGCTCTCTGACGGGCTGATGTCGCGCGTCTTCTGGTTTCAGATGATCGTGTTGTTCGGCAGTGCGACGGCGCAGAACGCAGCCCTTGTTCACCTCGTACCGTTGCTCACCGATCGCGGCGTCTCTGCCGGCGAAGCAGCAATTGCCCTGTCTGCGATGGGTGGTGCGAGTCTGGGCGGGAGGCTTCTTACCGGGTGGCTCCTGGACCGCTTTTTCGGACCGTATGTCTCTTTCGCCTTGCTGACCCTTGCGGCGCTTGGAACGTACCTGTTATCCGGTGCACAGTCGTTCGCAATGGGGGCACTCGCCGCGATGTGCATCGGCTTCGGCATGGGAGGCGAGTCCGACGTGACGCCGTATCTCTTTTCGCGGTATTTCGGACTCCGTTCCCTCTCGACTCTTTACGGCGCCACATGGGTGGCGACTGGTGTTGCGGCCGCGGTTGGGCCAATTCTGATGGGAAGGGCGTTTGACGAAACGGGATCCTACGAGGCCCTTCTCACCACACTTGCGATCGTGACGCTGACGGTCGCGACCCTGATGTTCGCTATGCCTCCCTACGATTCTGTGCGGGAGGTTCACGGATCCCCTCCTTCGAGTTCAACCGCTTGATCCAGCGGAGTCTCAGCGCTGACAGAGCCGCTTCCGGTGAGCCCACCGCGTGGCGACGCCGAGAAATCTCAGCGGAATCCTCACCGACAGACTGTGCAAGGGGGGAGATCGTATAGCGACGGATATGTAAACTTGCCGGCCCAATGCAGA
>JALDXQ010000290.1:0-7281 GCA_032156805.1 Acidobacteriota bacterium | reverse complement strand
TCCGAATCTCAGCCCCCGAACCTTGAACCGTGAACCCTGAACCCTGAACATGAACTCTGAACCATGAACCCTGAACCGGACGGATGCCCCCGCTAGTCTCTCCCAGAACTGGTGTAGATTTCACGGCAAAGAAAGCGAGGACCTATGGGTTGTGATCGGCGGACGTTTCTGGCAGCGACGATCGGAGCAGCGGCCGCGCGCGCCGTGGCGCATGCGCAGGCGCCGCCACAGGTGTCGCCAGTGCCGACGCCACGCGACTGGTCCAGGCTCGAGCCGATTGCGTACCCCGACCCGGACATCGTGGCGCTCGATCCGCGCTTCCGCCAGTACATCATCTTCAACACGTCGATCAAACGACATCACATCGGGACGCAGTGGGCGGAGGGACCAGCGTGGAACGGCGTCGGCCGTTACCTCGTGTGGAGCGACATCCCCAACAACGTCCAGATGCGCTGGATCGAAGAAGACGGCCATGTGACAACGTTCCGGAACCCGGCTGGCTACAGCAACGGAAACACGTTCGACTACGACGGCCGGCAACTATCGTGCGAACACGGCGGCCGGCGTGTGGTGCGATACGAGCCGAACGGAACCGTGACCACGATCGCCGAGCGCTTCGACGGCAAACGCCTCAACTCTCCCAACGACGTTGTCGTCAATCCCGACCGCAGCATCTGGTTCACGGATCCGTTCTACGGTATTCGCGGCAACTACGAAGGGTTCAAGGCGCAGCAGGAGTCAAAGGAGTCCGTGTATCGGGTGGATGGGCAAACCGGGCAGGTTGCCAAAGTGACCGACGAAGTCGGCCAGCCGAATGGATTGTGCTTCTCGCCCGACTACAAGCGACTGTACGTGGCCGACACAGGGATGCCGCGGGAGATCAAAGTCTGGGACGTCGATGGCGGCCGGCTGAGCAACGGCCGTCGCTTCGTGCAGTTCGACATCCCCGGGGCAGGTACGCCCTCGGCCGCGGACGGGATTCGTTGCGACGCCGACGGCAACATCTGGGCGGGCGCACGACCTGGGGTGCAGGTCTTTGCTCCCAACGGCGATCGCATTGGCATGATTCGCCTGCCCGAGACGTGCGCCAACGTCTGCTTCGGAGGCGCGCGACGGAATCGCCTCTTCATGACCGCCAGCCAGTCTCTCTATAGCGTCTATGTGGAGACCGTCGGAGCGCACATCGCGTAACGACAGACTCGTAGCGAGTGTCATTGCACGCTTCGGGGACCCTTCGGGCGCCGGAATAGCGTCCTTGGCGAATTCCAGTCTTGCGAAGCCCGGCCATGAAGGCTAGTCTTCCCGCTGGTGCCGATCGAGGACCGAAGGTCAGAGCGTGGTGTTCTGACGCGTGAGTTGAGTGAGTTTCTCGTCGAGTTGTCCGTTGCGCTCCATCGATACTCGATGTATCCGAGCGGACATCCCTCGCTTGGCCCTGTTGTGGACGCCATCGTGAGTCGGGCCGCCAGGCTGCTCCAGGACCGGCCGATGATCGCTCTTGGTGTGGCCCGACGCCAACTGATCGTCGACGGCGTCACGACCGACCCGGAACAGCCCGTGCTTCGGCGGCTCGCCGAAGGTCTTCACCGCCATCACATCGGCGCGATCAGCATCAGTCGAGGTGTGCAGCCGCAGGAGTTCGACGACGCGCTGCGCGCCCTTGCCGCCGAAGCTGATCGAAGCGGCCCGATCGGTCTCAAAGGCGACCGGCGCCTGATTGAATGGCCCCACCTCACCCTGCATCCACTCACCTTCGACGGGCTGGCACTGGTCGACGACGGGACGGGAACCGGGCATGGCGGCCACAGTCAGGCAGCGATGGACGCCGAGCTCTGGGTCGCGCTGGCACGTGCCGCGCTGTCAGCAGACGAGTCCAGCCCCGAGGGAGTCGACGTGAGTGACCCCGGCGCGGTCGCGCGGGCGATCGACGAACACTCACAGGCAGGAACCTACGACCAGGTCATCGTCGGGTATCTCTTCCAGATCGCGCAGGAACTGAAGACGGCATCGGGTGAGAAGGCCGACCAGCTTCGCAAGAAGACGTCGCAGCTCGTTGCCTCGGTGCGGCCCGAGACGCTCAATCGGCTCGTCAACATGGGAGGAGACCGCGCGCGCCGCGGCCGCTTCGTGCTCGATGCGACGCATGGTATGGCGGTCGATGCCGTGATTGAGATCGTCAAGGCAGCTGCCGATGCCAGTGGGCAGACGATCTCCCATGGCCTCGTGCGCATGCTGTCGAAGCTCGCGCTGCATGCCGAGTTGGGATCGGAGCGTGCGCGTCCACGTGCCGACGCCGAGCTGCGCGAGCAGGTAGGCCGCCTGCTGGAGAACTGGGATTTGCAGGACCCCAATCCTGAAGAATACGGCCGTGTGCTCCAGCATCTCGCTACGACGACGGCGCATCACCGGCCGCACCTGGCCGCAAAAGTGACGCAAGCTCCCGAACCCGTGCGCCTCGTGCAAATGAGCCTGGAATCTGGCGCAGTCGGTCCGCTGGTTCAGAAGGCGCTCGATGCGCTGGTTCACGCGGGACAGGCGAAGGCGGTGACGGAGCTCCTGGCCGCGCGTCCGAATGTGGAAGACAACGTTGCGGACTCGTTGCTCACCTGGCTGATCCGCCCATCGATCATCAAGGCGCTGCTCGCGCACGAGCCGCTCGACGTCACCAGCCTCGACGCACTGCTGCCTCGTCTACCGATCGAGGGCTACGAGTACCTTCTCGAGGCGCTCGCCACCTCGGAGAATCGGACGACGCGGCGCCGGTTGGTGGATCGACTGTCGCGGACCGAAATGGACATCGGTCCGCTCATCCTGAAGCACCTGGACGATCCGCGCTGGTACGTGCAGCGGAATATGCTCATCCTGCTCGAGCGTGCTCCACGCGTGCCCGAGGGTTTTTCGGCGGCGCCGTGGACGGCGCATCCCGACCCACGCGTGCGCTGCGAAGCCATTCGATTGCAGCTCAGGCTGCCGGAAGAGCGGGAGGGCGCCATTCTCTGGGCGCTCGATGACCTCGACCCCCGTATCGTGCACGTCGGTCTCACCGCCATTCAGCAGGCGTGTCCGGAGGAACTGATCCCGCGCATCATCAACCTCGCCGTCGACGCCGATCTCGACGACGATATCCGCACACTTGCAGTCAACGTGGTCGGAAAGTTGCGGCGGCCCCAGGTGCTGGACGCGCTGTTGGAACTGACGGATGGCGGACGGTCGCTGCTGGGAAGGATCCGTTTGCCGCTGAAGACGTCGGTGCTCCTGGCTGCCCTGCGTGCGCTTTCCGAGGAATGGGCCTTCGACTCGCGTGCTGCCGCGGTATTGGGGGTTGCCGCTGAATCTCCTGATCCCGATATTCGCGCTGCGGTTTTGCCACCTCTGTCATGAGCGATCCCGTTCGTTTCCTCAACGCCTTTGCTCAGGCCCTCGGCGTGATGACGCTGTATCCGGAGGGCCACCCCTCACGTGAGCGTGCCGTCGACATCGCCTTCAGAGAACTCGACGGGCTCACGGTGCCGGCCGGCCACCCCTCGTTCACATTCCTCGATGACGAAGTCGTGTTTGGCCGCGAACGGCTGCGTGAGCTCAAGTCGTGGGACTGGGGGCGACGCCTGGTGGCTGCCGGCATTCAGCGACTCGAGTTCGAGCGGAAGGTGAGCCGCGACGAGTTCGATGGATTCCTCAACGAGGTTCTCGGGAGGCTGGTGCTCTCGTCTGTCGATACCGGCGAAGCGCGGCAGATGCGATCGCTGGGCATCCGCTTTGGCGCCGTGGGCCTGGAAGGGCACGACCGGACGGAGTTGGACGCGCAACTGCCCGAGCAGGCGACGGCGACCCTGGAACTTGCGCTCGGCGAGGAGGCGGAGACTTTTCGCTGGATGCAGACGCGCGTGCGCTCACAAGGGTCCGTGCCGTTCCTCGAAGCCGAGGCGGTCGTGCGATCCCTGTCGGTGGCGATGCATGGTGACAGCCGGATGGTGTTGCCGCTGCTCAAGTTGAAGGAGTTCGATCAATACACGACGACGCATTCGCTGAACGTCGCGGTGCTGTCGATGGGGCTGGCGGAGTCGCTCGGGTGCGCTCCGGCGGAAGTGCGGAGCATCGGTGTCGCCGGGCTGCTGCATGACATCGGCAAGATCCGGATTCCGCTCGAGGTGCTGACCAAGCCCGGGAGGCTGACCGACGAGGAACGCCAGATCATGAACCAGCATCCGGTCGATGGCGCCCGGATCATCATGCAGAGTGACGAGGACCTCGGCACGGCGGCGATTGTCGCCTACGAGCATCACATCATGCTGAACGGCGGCGGGTATCCGCGGCTGCACTACGGGCGGGAGTGCACGATGGCCAGCCGTCTCGTTCACGTGTGCGACGTCTACGATGCGCTCAGCACGACACGCCCGTATCGGGAGGCGTGGCCCTCGGAGAAGACGATGGCCTACCTCTCCGAGCGGGCCGGCACCGAGTTCGATCCCGAGCTCGTGATGGCGTTCATGCGCACGCTGCGAGAGGGGGAGGCGCATGTGCGGGTGTTGAGCGACTAAGCCCAGGAGGCGGAGGTTGACGGAGAAAACGGATCGCCGCGGACCCACCCCACTCCTTCGTGTCTTCGTGCCTTCGCGGCGATCGTATCTCTGTCACCTCCGCCATCCTTTACGGTCCAGATGCCGCCACGAGAACCGCGAGGTCGTTGCGCGCGTAGGTGTTCGTGGGATCGAGCTCTATCGAACGCTGCAGATGCCGGATCGCCTCCTCGCGCGCGCCGGTCTGCGCCAGCGCCGCGCCGAGGTGCCAGTGCGCGGCCGCTGAGTTGGGCTCGAGTCGTATTGCCCTCTCAAACATCCTGATCGCTTCGTCCATGGATCCACTTGCCGCGCTCTGGATGCCGAGTGTGTTGTAGACCTCCGCACGCTCGGGAACGATGGCCCCGAGGTACGCACTCCCGGCCACGAGACGCGCACTCGCCGCGGTGCGGGCCACGTCCTGAAGGTGTGCTCCCTCGGCAGGCGTCGCGCGATAGGCCATGTCGAGCAGCCGCAGGTACAGATCGAGTCCCGCGACCCTGGGCACAGGCGCCCCGTCCGCGAAGCATCGCGGACACCAGTCCGTCAGTCGATCGAGGCTGACGATTGACGTCGGGACGTCTTCACCGGGATTGAGCGCCGAGATCACGCTGTGCTCCATGAGCGGCCAGTCGTCGGTGACCGGACGCGTGCTGCCTGCGGCCTTCTGCAGCGTCGACGCCGACGCGACGAATGCCCCGGCAATCTCACGGACTGTTCCGAGATCGAGGCGGGCGAGATCATCGCGGACAGGTGGCCGCTCGGCCAATGCGGCGGCCATGCGCGTCGGGTCGAGTTCGATGCCAGGCCCGTTGGTGCCAAGAAGGAGCAGGTCGGCCTGCGCGCCGGACAGGAGAACCGCCTGTGGGAAGACGTCGATGAACGCCCGCACCATTGCCAACGTCGTCGACGTGGGCACCTGGTAGGTGGGAAGCCACTGGCTGATGTATCCGCGAGGTGTGAGCCGCGATTTCGCCAGCTCGTAGAACTCTTTCGAGTAGAGCGCTCCGACACCCGCATAGGAAATCGGTGGCGGCTCGAGCGTGATCAGATCGTAGGTGGCATCGACCTGCCGCTGCAGGTGCTGCCGCCCGTCGTTGATATACACCTGGACACGGGAATTGGTCAGCACGCTGCCATTTGCCTCCTCGAAATACGGCGCATGCTCGAGGATGCCGCGAGACACGTCGGCGACGTCGATGACGCGCACCGAGGGATGGAGCGTGGCGGCATGCGTGGTGTTGCCGACGCCGAATCCGATCACGAGCACGGACGCAGGAACGTCCATCATCAACAGCGGAATATGCGCGAGGGCGCGCATGTAGCGCTGCGACAGCCTGGCGGTCGACGACATGGCGTGCCCATTGGTCATGAGCAGCCGGCCTTCGGGCCGGTCGGTGATGGTGATGACTTCGGTCAGCCCTTCGTGTTGGGCCACGACCTTGCCCGTTCCGCTGGCGCTTCCAAGCGCGCGGCGAATGACGAAGTCCACCGGCAGATTCGCGCTCATCGCAATGGCGGCTCCCGCCGCGAGCAGCGATCCCACCAGAACGCCGATGTTGCGGCGGCGCGACTCTCTCGGCGAGCAGAGATAGAGCGGCACGATGGCCAGCGCCGAAGCGCTCGCCAGCATGGTTGCGCTCGCCTGGATGCCAAACCACGGGAGTAGCACGAAGCCGGTTGCCAGGGAACCGCTCACGGCGCCCACGGTGTTCGCGAGATACAAGGCACCGGCGCGGCGCGCGACGACATGCTCGGCGTGCTGAACGAGTGCGTTGGCGAGCGGGAAGCTGAGGCCCATCAGGATCGATGGAACACCGGCGATGGCAAGGAGGGGCGCGAGGTTGAACACGAGCTCGGTCAAGGGTGGCACCGGTCCCGCCGCGGACCTCACGGCGGCTTCGATCGGTTGCACGCTGACGAGCATCGTGCCGGCGAGGGCCGTGATGGCGAAGAGCGCTTGTGTGGCCATCAGCCACAACGCGGCGTGCCTTGTCCGACGGGTGATGACCCCTCCGGCCAGCGCACCGATGCCGATGCCGGTCAGCACGACGGTCAGCAGCAGCGCGAACACCGCGCGAAATCCACCGAGCAGGATGGTTGCGTGACGGAACCAGAGAATCTCCATCCCGAGCGCTGCGAATCCGGTCAGGCCAAGAGCCATGCTGGCCAGCACGACCCGCGTGCGCGAGAGTCTCTCCACGCGTAACTTGAGGCGTTCGCCGCGAAGCACCCGATGCGCCGCTGTGGATCCGCCGTCGCTCTCCCGCTTGGCCGATAACGAGGCGATGGCCAGCGCGCCGGCACCGGCCATCACATTGAGCGCGACGGCGATCATCTGCGTGCGCAGCAGTCCGGCCGCCGGGATGAGCGCGAAGTCGGTGAAGAAGCAGCCGAGAGCCGCGCCGGCGGTATTGACCGCATACAGCCCCGCGATTCGGCTCGGGGCAATCGAGACGTCCTGCCGCACGAGATGACGAATCAGCAGCGTCAGCGTCCCGCCCATCAGCAGCGTGATGGGAAGCAGTAACACGGTCGCCATTCCCAGGCGCGTCAGATACGAGGTGAGGGAGGGGACGAACCAGCCGTGCGGACCGGGTGAGTACGACGACACGAGCGCGCTGATGGGGCCAAGGTGAGGCAGCGTCATCGAGACCGCAAACCCGAGGAGCGCGATGGCGAGCTCGGCGTGCGCGTACGCGCGCAGCAGCGATCGCGGCTCATG
>JALDXQ010000289.1:0-7319 GCA_032156805.1 Acidobacteriota bacterium | reverse complement strand
GTCTACGACGAGCCGCTGAAGCTGAAGGAGCTTCGCCAGGACCTCGTCTTCTACCCGGTCCCGTTCGACAAGCTGATGCAGCCCATCACGAGCGACGCGAAGCTGCGCCGGCTCGTGCGGAACATGGTGTACGACGGTGCCCTCTCACGGCTGCTCTCGGTCGACATGGGGCAGATGGAGAAGGCGCTCAAGAAGCAGCTCGGGAAGAAGCTGAAAGCGATCGAGCTGAACATGTCGGCGCTCAAGGCCGGCTACGACTACGCCGAGGCCAACTTCACCAAGCAGGATCCCTTTGTCGTCGAGCCGATGAACAAGACGCAGGGCATGATCCTCATCGAGGGCAATGCCGCGGCGGCCATCGGCTGCATGATGGCCGGCGTCACCGTGGTCGCCTGGTATCCGATCACGCCTTCTTCCTCTCTACCCGAAGCGCTCATCGACTATCTCAAGAAGTACCGCCGCGATTCCGAGAGCGGCAAGACCACCTACGCAGTCGTGCAGGCGGAAGACGAGCTGGCCGCACTGGGAATGGTGATTGGCGCCGGGTGGGCGGGTGCGCGGGCGATGACCTCGACGGCAGGACCGGGCGTCTCGCTGATGGCGGAGTTCGCTGGCCTCGGCTACTACGCCGAAGTCCCCGCAGTGATTTTCGACATCCAGCGCGCCGGACCATCGACGGGGCTTCCCACTCGTACGGGTCAGCAGGACATCCTCTCGACCGCAATCCTCTCGCACGGCGATACGAATCATCCGCTGCTCCTCCCGGCATCCGTGACCGAGTGCTACACGATGGCGATGGACGCCTTCGATCTGGCCGAGCAGCTGCAGCAGCCGGTATTCGTGATGTCCGATCTCGACCTCGGCATGAACACATGGATGGCACAGCCGTTCGAGTACCCGACCGCGCCATTCAAGCGCGGCAAGCGGCTGGACGCTGAGACGCTGAAGAAGCTCGGCGGGCAGTTCGGGCGGTATCGCGACGTTGAAGGCGATGGCATCCCTTACCGCTCGGTTCCGGGCGACGGAATGCCCTCGTACTTCGCGCGCGGCTCGGGACACAATGAGCAGGCGCTCTACAGCGAGCGCGCCGACGACTACACCAAGAATCTCGACCGGCTGTCGCGAAAATTCCAGACGGCGAAAAAGATGATGCCGAAGCCGGAGGTGGACTTCGCGGCAGAAGGCGGCATCGGGCTCATCGCCTACGGGACGTCGCACTGGGCGATCGTCGAGTCGCGTGATCAGCTGAAGGCGGAGAGCGGCATCAACACTTCTTACCTGCGGCTCAGGGCGTATCCCTTCAGCGAAGAGCTGAACGACTTCATCGACCGCCACGACCACGTCTACGTCGTCGAACAGAATCGTGACGCGCAGATGATGTCGCTGCTGCGGATCGATCTGACGCCGCAGCGGGTGCTCAAGCTGCGCAGCATCCGTCACTACGCCGGACTGCCGATCGACGGACGCTCCGTCACGACGGAGTTGCTGAAGCAAGAAGGGATAGAGCCAGGCCCGGCGCCCCGGGAACCCGAGTTCGGGATTCGGACCGTTGACTAAGGCCAGTGAACTAAGGACCGAGGACGGACACTAGAGGACACAGGGAATGTCGACACCAACGCAGCCGGCACCAGGCAAGAAACTCAATCGAATCGGACTCGAACCCATCGCTTACCGAGGCAGCAAGACGACGCTCTGCGCGGGATGCGGCCACAACGCCATCACCGAGCGCATCATCGATTCGTTCTGGGAGCTTGGCATCAGCCCCGACCAGGTCCTCAAGCTGTCCGGGATCGGGTGCTCGAGCAAGAGCCCGGCCTATTTCCTCAACCAGTCGCACGGCTTCAACTCGGTGCACGGCAGGATGCCGTCGGTCGCCACCGGCGCGGTGGTGGCGAATCGCAAGATGATCGCGATCGGCGTCAGCGGTGACGGGGATACGGGCGCGATCGGCATCGGTCAGTTCGTCCACCTGATGCGGCGCAACCTCCCGATGGTCTACATCATCGAGGACAACGGCTGCTACGGCCTCACCAAGGGGCAGTTCTCGCCGACCGCCGACCTCGGCTCGAAGCTCAAGACCGGCGTCATCAACGATCTGCCGCCCATCGACACCTGTGCGCTCGCGATCGAGCTCGGCGCCTCGTTCGTCGCGCGGTCGTTCTCGGGCGATCCGAAGCAGCTCAAGGCGATCCTCAAGGCGGCGCTCAGCCATCGCGGCACGGCGATGATCGACGTGCTCTCGCCGTGCGTGACGTTCAACGATCACGAAGGCTCGACCAAGAGCTACTCGTACGCCAAGGACCACGAGGAGCCGCTCTCCGACGTGAGCTTCGTGCCGTTCTTCGAGGACATCACCATCGACTACGATCCGGGCACGTCCACGACGGTGAGCCTGCACGATGGGTCGAAGATCGTGCTGACCAAGATGACAGAGGACTACAATCCCACCGATCGGCTGCTCTCGCTGCGCATCCTGCGTGAAACGGCGATGCGGAACGAGTTCGCAACGGGTATCCTCTACGTCGAACCCGACAAGCCGGACTTCATCGACCTGCTCGGCCTCGTCGACGAACCGTTGGCGCATCTCGATGAGTCGCGGACGCGGCCTGGAAAAGCCGCGCTCGACGAAATCATGGAGAGCTTTCGTTAGGCTCGGCTCTGGGCTCTGGGCGGTTGGCTCTTGGCTTTGGGCTCTGGACTTTCGGCTTTGGGCTAGACTCTCGGCTTAGACTTGTGACTTCGGCGTACTGAACGAGAACCAAGAACTCGGCCCAGAGCCGAAAGCCTAGAGCCGAGAGTCGTGCGGCCTAGAGCCGAGAGTCGGGGAGCGTCAGTGACCGGCTATCTGCCAGTCGTCATCTATCTCGGGATCATCGTGGCGTTTGCTGTCGTGTCGCTCCTTGCGGCCCGCCTGCTGGGCCCGGGTCGTCCCTTTCCGGCCAAGCTCGAAAGCTACGAATGTGGCGCCGAACCGATTGGCGAAGCCTGGGTGCAGTTCCCGGTCGGCTTCTATCTCGTCGCGCTCGTGTTCATCGTCTTCGACGCACTCGCCGTGTTTCTCTTCCCGTGGGCACTCGTCATCCGTCAACTCGGGGCGTGGGGTATCCTTGCGATGCTCATGTTCCTCTCGATCCTCCTCCTCGGCTGGATCTACGCGTACCGGGAGCGCATTCTCGAGTGGAAATAAAGCCCCCCGTCCCTATCATCCCGGCGCCCGTCTGGCGCGACATCAAGGATCTTCAGGAGTACGAACGGCTCCGGCAGCGGCGGCCGGAAGGCGACAAGCACTCGTCGGCGTTCGTGTCGGTCACTGAGGGCATTCACAACTTCCCGGGCGGGTTCGTCGTGACGACGGCAGCCGATGCGTTCCTGAACTGGGCGCGCAAGTCATCGATCTGGCCGGTGACGTTCGGGCTGGCATGCTGCGCAATCGAGATGATGGCGACCTTTGCGTCGCGCTTCGACGTGGAACGCCTCGGCATGGTGCCGTGGGCATCGCCGCGCCACTCCGACCTGATGATCGTCTCGGGCACGGTGACGATCAAGATGGCGCCGATGCTGTTGCGCATCTACGATCAGATGCCGGACCCGAAGTGGGCCGTCTCAATGGGCTCGTGCGCCAACTCCGGCGGACCATTCCGTCATGGCTATCACGTCGTGAAAGGCGTGGACCGCGTCATCCCTGTCGACGTCTACGTACCGGGCTGTCCTCCGCCACCCGAATCACTACTGAACGGGTTGCTGCTCCTGCAGGATCAAATCGCGCACTTCCGCCGCACCGGCAAGCGGGCCGATCCCAACCCAAAGGTCGACTGACATCGTGATACGCGCCCAGGCGGCTACCCTCATCGGCGAACAGTTCGGAGGAGCGCAGGTCCAGGGCGACTCGCCGTTGGTGGTCACCGTTCCGGTCGAACAGTGGCAGGCGTTCGCGCGCTTCGCGAAAGAAACGCTCGGCTGCCGCTTCTTTTCGTTTTCGACGGCCGTCGACTGGAAGGAACAGGGCCTCGAGGTTATTGCCCGGGTCGACAACCTGGACGATGGCGTCGCGGTGCTGATGAAGACACGACTGGGCCCTGGTGTCTCGTCGTGTCCGTCGCTCGTTCCCGTGTTTCGTGGCGCCAACTGGATGGAACGTGAGTGCTACGACATGTTCGGTATCCAGTTCGAGGGTCATCCGGACCTGCGCCGCATTCTGCTGGGCGATGACTGGGTGGGGCATCCCCTCCTGAAGTCCTACGCGGTCGACACGCCGTATCCGCCCTACCGATAATGGCTACCCCCACGCTCTCACACGTCGAGCTCGATTACTCCGGTGGCGAGCGCCTGACGATGAACATGGGGCCGCAGCATCCGTCGGCCCATGGGGTGTTTCGCGCGATTCTCACGCTCCAAGGTGAGACGGTCGTCGGTGTCGATGCGGTGATCGGCTATCTGCACCGCTGCCACGAGAAGCTCGCGGAAACACTGACCTACGCCCAGTACCCCTCGATTGCCTCGAAGACCGACTACGTCGCGGCAATGACCAGCGAGTTCGCCTACGTCCTCGCGGCCGAGGAGATTGGCAAGATCGAGGTCCCGAAACGTGCCCAATACCTGCGGGTCGTCACGGCTGAACTGCAGCGTGTGGCATCGCACCTGCTCTGGCTCGGCACCTGGTGCATGGACATGGGCGGAGCGCTGGGCGGCGGCGCCACGATTTTCCTCTACTGCATTCGCGAGCGTGAGCTGATCCTCGATCTGTTCGAGTCGCTGGTCGGCGCCCGACTGCTGTACGGCTTCTATCAGGTGGGCGGCGTCCGCTACGACATTCCAGCCGGGTGGGCCGATTCGTGCCGTCAGACGATCGACGTGATCGACATGCGCATCGGCGAGTACGAGGGGCTGCTCGAACAGAACCCGTTCTTCCTCGCGCGCGCGCAGGGTGTCGGCATCATCTCGCGCGAGCTCGCCGAGGATGTCGGGATTGCCGGTCCACTCCTGCGCGGTTCAGGCGTGAATTTCGACCTGCGTCGGTCGGCGCCCTACTCGTCGTATCAGGATTTCCAGTTCACGGTGCCGACCGAGTCCGTGGGCGACTGCTTCGCGCGCTACCGCGTCCGGATGGCCGAGTTCCGCGAATCGATTCGCATCGTTCGCCAGGTGCTCGACGGCCTGCCGGAGGGTCCGATTTCGTCACGCCCCGGACTGAAATCTGTGGCGCAGACTCGAATTCCGAAGGGCGAGGCGTACGCGCGCGTGGAGGGACCGCGCGGCGAGGTCGGCTGCTATCTCGTGGCCGATGGGAGCGCCAAGCCGTACCGCATGAAATGGCGCGGCGCGTCGTTCTCGAATCTGGCGGTGTTGCCGCATATCATTCCCGGGCACAAGGTGGCGGACGTGGTGGCGATCATGGGCTCGGTGGATCCGGTCTTCGGCGAGGTGGATCGATGATCGACGACTCCAGGCTCTGGGCTTTCGGCTCTGGCTACGTTCCCGCTCGGCCGCGGACGGAGTCCCAGACACGCCAGGTGTCTGCAGCGCGAACACCGAGAGCCAAGAGCCGAGAGCCGAGAGCCTGATCTCATGCCAAGTTGGATCGATCCAATCATCGTGCCGTTCATCGTGCTGAACGTGGTCATCGGGATGGTGACGTACGTGACGCTGCTCGAGCGCAAGTTCGCAGCGCGCATGCAGTCACGCATCGGGCCATACCGTGTGGGTCCACATGGACTGCTTCAGCCGATCGCCGACGCGTTGAAGCTGATGATGAAGGAAGACGTGGTGCCGACCGCGGCCGATCGCCCCGTGTTCAACCTGGCGCCGATCGTGTTCCTCATCCCGTGCATGTTGATTTTCGCCACGATCCCTTTTGCACCAGGGCTCGGCGTCGCCGATCTGAACATCGGCATCCTGTTCTTCCTGGCGGTCTCGTCGATGGAAATCGTCGGCCTGTTCATGGCCGGCTGGGGATCGAACAACAAGTACGCGTTGCTGTCCGCGATGCGGGCAGTGAACCAGATCATCTCCTACGATCTGCCCTTCATCTTCTCGGCGCTCGTGCCTGTCATGCTGGCCGGCTCGCTCAAGTTGTCTGACATCGCAACAGCGCAGAGCGGTCTCTGGTTCGTCTTCTACCCCGTCATCGGACAACTCGCCTTCCTCGCGTTCGTCGTCTCGACGCTGGCAGCCGAGAATCGCGTTCCCTTCGACATCCTCGAGGCCGAGTCCGAGCTGGTGGCCGGATTTCGCGTCGAGTACTCCGGGATGAAGTTCGCGCTCATTCAGCTCGGCGAGTACGCCCACGTGATCGGATCGTCATTCCTTGGCGCGCTGCTCTTCCTCGGCGCATGGGCGGGACCCGGACCCGAGTGGCTGGGCCCGATCTGGTTCCTGCTCAAGGCCATGTTCATCTTCCTGCTGGTGACGTGGGTGCGCTGGAGCTTCGTCCGCATCCGCGTCGACCAGATCCTGGCGCTGTCCTGGAAATTCCTGCTGCCGTCTACGCTGGCGCTGCTCGTCGTGACCGCGATCGTGGTCGTCTGGAGATCCGGTGGCTTCTGAGACGCGTTCGAGCGGCACCGAGGTCGGAGCCATCCTGAAGGCCGTCTTGACGGCCATGAAGGTGACGTTCATCAACCTGTTCCGCAAGCCCGTCACCGTTCACTACCCTGACGTCACTCGCAAGTATCCGGATCGGTATCGCGGCCTGCTCGCGCTCGTGTACGAAAAGGACACCGGCGAAGAGGCCTGCATCGGCTGCCGCCTGTGTGAATTCGTCTGCCCTCCGGCCGTGATCAAGGTCGAGATGCTCAAGAGCGAGAAGCGGAACTACGCCAAGACGTTCACGCTCGAGCTCTACGCCTGCGAGTTCTGCGAGTTGTGCGTCCAGGTGTGCCCGACGGATGCGATCGTGATGACTCGATCGTTCGACATGCCGACGACCGATCGCCGCGACATGCTGCTCGACAAGGATCGACTGCACGCGCTCGGCCTGCAGCATCAACCGTCGTGGGCGACCGGCAACCTGCTGCGCGACATGCAGGGACCGCCCAAGCAGGCGCGCGCCGAGGCGCATGCCAAGAAGGAAGAAGAAGCACCCAAGGTGGGGGGCACCGCCTGATGGGTGAAACTCTCGCTTTCTGGAGTCTCGCGATCGTCCTGGTGGGCTCAGCTCTCGCCGTGGTCCTGTCGAAAAACCTCTTTCACTCGGTTCTCTGGCTCGCGCTGGCGCTGACTGGAACGGCGGGCGTGTTTCTACTCCTCGAGGCGGAGTTCCTCGCCGCCGTGCAGCTGCTGCTCTACGCCGGGGGCATCGTCACGATCGTCGTGTTCGCGAT
>JALDXQ010000288.1:0-7350 GCA_032156805.1 Acidobacteriota bacterium | reverse complement strand
TACCTGGACATCAGTGATCTCCAGGCCACCGTCACTGCCGGTTCGTGTTCCTCTCGCGTGGTCTTCAACGTGCCGAAGGCACGGACGCGGGGATTCGAGGTCGAGTTCGAGGTCGCGCCGAATCGCCACGTCGACGTTGCGGTCTCTGCGACCTTCAACGATTCGGAGCTGCGTTCGACACTCACGTCCACCGACGCCAGCGGCAACGTCAGCATCGTTTCGGGCATCGAGGAAGGCCGGCGGTTGCCTACGGTACCTCGATTCCAGCTGGTTGCGGCGGCGACCTACCAGTGGGAGGTAAGGCCAGGCGCGCTCGCGTACACGACGGGTACCTACCAACATATCGGTTCGCGTTTTACACAGGTTGGTGACGAGGACCTTGGCAGCCTGAACCTGCTGTCGTTTGGCGACAACACCATAGGCGGGCCGCTCACCGCGAGTGTCTTTACCTACGATCCCAGGTTGCCCGCCTACGATCTCGTCAACCTGCGAGCGGGCATTCGACGCAACCAGTGGGACATCGCGTTGTTCATCAACAACGTGTTCGACGAACTGGCCCTGCTGTCGTTCGACCAGGAGCGCGGCACGCGTGCGCGCGTCGGCTTCCTGACCAATCAGCCGCGTACCTTCGGGGTCTCGACCCGGCTGGACTTCTAGCGCGCGTTTCACTTCGATGTCGCGCGCGAGGCACAGAGGCATTGAGAAAAGTCGAGAACATTCCCTCGGTGCCTCAGCGCCTCGGTGTGTCGTAGGAGTGAAAAACGCTATAGGCAGACGGGAATGGCGCGCGGCGCTCGTTCGAGAAATCCACAATTCGCTTCGCTTCGTTATAACGGCATGGTGAGAACGATGCCGAAGTGCAGTACAGGATGGATCGTGAGCGCAGCGTTGATCGTGGTGACACTGTTGCCGGTCAGCGTTCGTGCTCAAGCCACGACCGTCGCCGATATCAAGTCGGACGGCCGCCAACGCCACTCGCGCAACAACGCCAGAGTAGTGCGCGACAAGCATGGCATTCCACACATCGCGGCCAGGACCGAACGTGAGGTGATATACCTGCAGGGGTTCACCCACGCGCAGGACCGCCTCTTCCAGATGGATTTCTCGCGTCGCCAGGCCGAGGGCACGCTGGCCGAGCTGCTCGGCGCGGGGGCGCTGGCGAGCGATGTGAACCTGCGCACCTTCGGCCTGCGCCGCGCCGCCGAACGTTCGCTCCCCGTCCTGTCTCAGGCCGTGCGCGACGCGCTCAGTGCCTATGCCGACGGCGTCAATGACTACGTGGCGCGCAATCCGTTGCCGCCCGAATACGCGACGCTCGAAATCACGACGTTCCGCCCCTGGGCACCCGTTGATTCGCTGAGCATCGTCAGGCTGATTGGCTTCGGCCTGTCCTTCGAGCTGACCGATCTGGATCGCACCACGCTCCTGGCGCAATACCAGGCCGCAGGCGCCGCACAAGGGTTCGACGGGGCGGCGCTGTTCTTCGAAGACGTCAGCCGCCTCGCACCCTTCGACAATGCGGCCACGGTACCGGATGCCAGCGCATCCCGTTCGCGCAGAGGGGTGGCGGACCCGGTCGAGAACGTCGCCCCGGCCAGCACCAGTGTCATGAATCTGGCGGCAGCCTCGCCGGCCATGAACGACGCAGTGTTGATGGGATTGGCCAGGGACTATCTCGCGCACCTGCGCTCGCTGCCGTTGGTGAAGGCGGCACTGAGGAATCCCGACGATGAACGTGGGAGCAACGAGTTCGTGATCTCGGGGCAACACTCTCGTACCGGCAGCCCTATCCTGGCCAACGATCCGCACCTGGACCTCACGGCACCGGCGATCTTCTACCAGAACGAGATTCGCACGCCCGGCTTCAGTGCCATCGGTGGCAGCCTCCCAGGCGTGCCCTTCGTCATCATCGGCAACACCGAGCGCTTTGCCTGGGGTGTCACCACCCATCGGATGGACGTGACCGACGTCTATCAAGAGCGGATCATGCCCGACCCGAATTCGCCGAGCGGGTTGAGCACCATGTATCAGGGCACTCTCGAGCCCGTGCAGGCACTGCCGCAGGTGTTCCGCGCCAACACCCTCGGCGATGGTGTACAGAACAACGTTGCCACAGTGCCCCCGGGTGGCGCGATTCCCGCGGCCGTGATGATCGTGCCGAGGCGGAATCACGGACCCATCATTGCGTTCAACCAGGCCGCGGGTACCGCGATCAGCGTGCAGTACGCCGGCTTCAGCGGCACCCGCGAGATGCAGGCCTTCCGCAGCATCAATCGCGCCCGCAACCTCTCTCAGTTCACCGCGGCGCTCCAGAGCTTCGACGTCGGGTCGCAGAACTTCATCTACGCGGACAAGGGGGGCGATATCGCCTATTTCGCCACCGGCGAGATGCCGCTGCGTGAGGATCTGGAGAACGGCGCACCGGTTGGACTGCCGCCGTTCCTGATCCGCGATGGCCAGGGCGGCAACGAGTGGCTGCCGGCACAGGACAACGATCCCGATCGCGCGCTGCCGTTCGCCATCCTGCCCTTCAGGGAGATGCCGCAGCTGATCAATCCGCGGCGCGGGTTCATCGTCAATTCCAACAACGATCCGATCGGCAACAACCGCGACAACAACGTGCTCAACGTGCTGCGGCCCGGTGGCGGCATTCGCTATATCGGCTCGGGCTATGGCTTCGACCTGGGCATCCGCGCCGGACGCATCGAGCAACTGTTGGCCTCGTTCCTGGCGAGCGGCCGGAAACTCGGGGTTCAAGACCTGCAGCGCGTCCAGGCGGATGTCGTGATGGGAGATGCCACCTTCTTCGTGCCCTTCATCGTGCGGGCACTTGGCAATGCACTACGGCCCGGCGCCCCTGGCGAGCTGGCGAGCTTGGCCAGGGATCCGCGCATTGTGCAGGCCGTGGCTCGCATGGCGGTGTGGGACGGCAGCACGCCCACCGGCATCGTCGAAGGGTTCGATGCCAGCGATCAGAATGGCGCGCGCTCCCAGCCGCAGGCGCGGGAGATCGCCAACAGCGTCGCGGCCACTATCTACGCCGTCTGGCGAAATCAGATCGTGAATCAGACCCTGAGCGCCGCCCTGACGCGGCACGGTCTGATGGTCCCCGGTCCGCGCGACATCCAGCTCACCGCGGTGAAGAACCTGTTCGACGAATTCCCAGAGCGCTCCGGCGTCGGTGTCTCGGGCATCGACTTCTTCGAAGTGCCCGGAGTGGGACGCGCTGCCGATCGCCGCGACATCGTGCTCTTGCGCAGCGTGAGCCTCGCACTCGATGCGCTGGCCAGTCCCGACTTCGCCGACGCGTTCAACGGCTCTAGCAACCAGACCGACTATCGCTGGGGACGCCTGCATCGAGTAGTGCTGGCGCACCCGCTCGGCGGGCCGTTCAACATTCCGCCAGCGAATGGCGCCTTCCCGCAGCCGCTACCGGGTCTGCCGGGAATTCCTACCGATGGCGGCCTGCACACTGTGGATCTCGGCAACCATCAGTTCAACCGCAACAATTCCAACGGCTTCATGTTTCCCGGTGGCCCCTCGCTGCGCTATGTGGCCAGCCTCGAGGCCAACGGCATCACATCGGTGTCAAGCCTGCCTGGCGGTCAAAGCGGCGTCCCCGGTGGTCAGTTCTACCTGAACCTGTTACGCGGCTGGTTGACCAACGAATCGTTTCCGCTGCGCACCGACGTGGCGGACGTACCCGCGCGATTCAAGTCAACAGAAGGAGCTCACTCGCAGTGACCCACTGACAGCTGAACCCGATACGAAGGTGTCGCCGACACCTTCGTCTGATAGAAGATTGGCCCACGAGTCTGACTTCGTGTGCGCACAGGGAACGCGGACGTCCGCTCGTCGCATGGCTGTCGAGTGGACCCCGACGCTCCGGCCGTCGTGCCGGTAGTCGCTCACGGCGCGAGCGGCTCGACCAGCGTGATCAGCCCCTGGTGCGTGTGGCCGAGCCACAGTCCCGAGAGGCCGCCGGCCGCAGCCGGTTGCAGATCGATATCCCGGATATTGGCCTCGAAGGGCAGCAGGTAGTAGTTCCAGGCGCCGGTTTTCACGTTCAACCGCGCGACTCGGTCGGCGTAGATACCGCCGGTCCAGGTGTAGCCCTGATTGTCGTGGTGCGCGTCGTAGGGGAAGAACCACGGTGGCATCGGATACAGCGTGATCTCCTTGCCGGCTGGCTGTCTCGGGTCGAGCATCCCCACGAAGTTGCCATCGTAGCCGCCCCACCAGAGACGATCCTGTGCATCGGCGATCCCGCGACGCATGCCGCTGCCGCCCCCGCCGACGCTGCGCGGCTGCGCGGGGATGTCGTAGTACGAGACGTGTCCCGTTGTCTTGTCGACGCGCCAGACGTAGCGGCTATTGCGCGCGGCGCCGAACAGGTTGTTCTTGGTGTCAGCAGCGATGTCGTAGGCCACGAGCGGACGCGCGCCCTTGAACGGAGTGTGCTCCCAGGTCTCCAGGTTGATGCGATAGGCCGCGCCGCTTTCTGTCCGCCAGCCGTGCCCGTCGACGTGCGAGGCGGACACGTCGATCATCTCGCCGCCTCCAGGAGGATCGACGTACGTGAACGCTTCCGTCGCCGGATCGAAGACGACGAGACCGTCCTGTGCCTGGTTCCCGATGTAGAACCGGCCTTTGTGATCGGGTCCCATCAACGTGCGGGCACCCGTCGGCGCGAACGACCCTTCCTTCGCACGGTACGGCCAGCGCCACCGCTTTGTCTCGCCCGTCTTCGGGTTCAGCCGTCCGATCGCGTTGTCGTTGAAGTGATTGAAATAGATCAACCCGTCCTTGCCGATGCGCGTGTCGTGCGGTCGGTCGGTGGCCGGCAGTTGCCATGTCGTGTAGACGACCCGGGTCTCGGCGCCTTTCGGGCGCGGCAAGGTCTTCAACTCGTACTGCCACATGCCGCGGTGCAGATTGATCTTGGCCACCGCTTCGGCCTGCTGGCGGTGGAGTGCCGACGGCTCTCCCCATTCGGCCCGGCCCCAGGTCGGAGTCTGCGGCGCAGGGAGCTGGAACGTCATCGGCGAGCTTCCCGCCGAATAGACCATTCGCTTCATCACCCACGCGAGTTGTTCGGCGTTGTAGCGCGAGAACGACGGACGCTGCAGTGTGTGGCAACGGCTGCAGTCGCGTAGCAGGTCGAACTTCGTCTTGTCGTCCAGCGGGTAGCTGGCGAGCCACTCGGGATCGGTGAGCTGCAGTGCAAGCTCGAGAACGTTGGCCTCACGCAGCTCGAGGTTCAGCGGTGCGGTTCCGGTTGCGGCCACATCGACCGTCGCCGCGGGCATGACGTAGCCGCTCGCGCGAATCGTGATCTCGTGCTGCCCGGGCTCCAGCCGGTCGTGCGGGAAGCTGAAAGTGCCGTCGGCGCCGCTCACCACCGTGGTCGAGATGGCGCTGCCCGCACGTTTCGCGGTGACGAGAACGCCCTCCATCCGGCCTTCCCGTGCCGAGCTCACCTGTCCTGCGAGGACAGACGCGCTCCCCTGGGCAGTAATCGTGCGAAGCGAGGGCCATAGCCCAACCGCAAAAAGCGTCGCAGCGAACGCAAGCAGCAATGACTTCTTCGGCATCATCGGAGCCCCCTCCGTCGGCGGGCGTGATGGGCTCCGCCGGTATGGTCTTCGGGCTCGAAGCATACTCCGGAACCCGGCAGCCTCTGAATCCCGCGCGCACCTCCGCTCTCAATGAATACAATCACCCGCCGGCGTGAAGCCGGCGGCCGCAGCGTCCTTCTGCGTCGCAAAGCGACGCGTGCAGTTCTTGCAGCTCGCATTCGGGCACGTGAGCAGGTGATAGACCTTGCTGTTCACGTTCCCGACGACAGCCGCGGCCGCTCGCGGTGCCGCGCGCTGGAGTCGAGCCTCGCGTGCCACACAGGCGGGCTGCGACGTGCCGGCTGCCCAGAATCCTCGGTGGGATCGGCGTGCGCTGTCCAGCGCCGCATCGAGCACCGGATCGCGCGCGTACTGCCGGAACGTGCATCCCAGTCCAGCCGCGATGATGGACTCGCTGGCGTCCACGTCGTCCACGGTCACGCGAGCGACCAGGCGACCGTACCTGTCGACGTCCTTGCCGACCACTGTCACGCTGCGACCAAACATCAGGACTCGCGTGAAGGTGCGAGCGCGGTCGCTGAAAGCCTCATTCGACTCTGGTGTGTCCACGCCGTGGAACCGCAGACGGAGGCGGCGCGCCGGAGGCATGAGGACATCGACGGTGTCGCCGTCCGCCACGTGAGTGACTTCAGCGACGAACTGCCGGTTCACCAGGTCCGTCGGGCGCTGGGCATGCAGCGTTTCGATCGTCGCCACGAGAGCGACACAGAGCATGAAGGCGGACCGGGGCATCGACGAGAGATTATGCAGGGAGGCCGCCGCAGGCTCAAAACCAGGTCGGGGGTGAACCCGGTTGCAGCACGCACGTCCGGCATCGATCCCACGCCGGCACTGAAGATCCGATTGGAGTTCAGCGCCGGTGCGAGGGCTCGACAGGGCAACGTCGTGCTACGGGGCCACGGTGCGTGCGTGGTTGATCAGTTCCGGCAGCGGGTTGCCGCCTCCACCGGTATTGGGTCCGGTCGCACCGCCCCACTGGTGTGCGCTTTGTGTGGCAACCACCCGCGGCCACGGCTCGTCGGCCCACCAACCGAAGTACGGTCCGCCTGACTGTCCAGGGATCACGTCGATGCGGTGCCTGATGCCGAAGGAATCCCGCCCACCGATCGTTCGGGTGAACGTGGAGTCCATGGCTTGATAGCCGACAAAAGCTGGCCGCTGCCCACTCGCGAGATCGCCCGGGTAGCCCACGTGCCCCCAGTAGGCGCCGCCGTCCCATGACGTCGAGTAGCCGCGCGAACCCATCCACCCGGTGACGTCCCCGAGCCGGTTGTCCAGCACACACACGACGTAGTCGAAAGCGCATTCATCTGCGTTGATGCCGTCCGATCCATCGGCTTTCGTCCACGAATAAATTGTCGTGGCGTAGGCATGCCCGAATGGCTCGCTGCCATCGAAGTAGAGAGGCGTGAACTTCAGCCACCCGGCCGTATTGTTCGGTCCCCAGTTGACGACGTGACTGGCCGTCATGAAGTGACGCGGTCCGATCATGACGCCCGAACCGAAGCCGGCGGCGGTGTCGACGCGTCCGCAGGCGCTCCAGGGAAACGCGGTGTCTGAAAACGTGTAGCGATCGTCGGGCGAGAACACATTGGAAGGCAGCCCGACGTTCTTGCGGACTCGGAGGTCGTATCGGCGCACCTGGTTGATGCGACGCAGCGCACGCGGCAACTCTTTCGGGAAGCCTCGAAAGTCCAGGTGCACCGGACGA
>JALDXQ010000287.1:0-7407 GCA_032156805.1 Acidobacteriota bacterium | reverse complement strand
TCGTTCTTATTTCTTCGTTCTTAGTTCGGCGGGCTTCGCCGTCGCGTAGTAGATCGCGTTGAACAGGAACTTGAACGTTCCGTGCGACTGCGCGCGAAAGGCGATCTCGGGCCCGAACAGCAGCACTCGACCGCGCCCGAGCTTCGCATCGACGACAGCCACTCCGTTCTCGAGAAACTTCTGACCCCAGGCCCAGCCGCTCCGGAGCGGTGAGGCGCTCGAGAACCACGCCACCCGGTCCGCTGTCCCCATCGCATGATCGGCGAGCCGGAACACCGGGCTCCTGTCGAAGAACACGTCCACCTCACGCTCGAATCCGTACCCGAGAGGTGTCGTGTTGTCGACGCTCACGCGCAGCACCGATCCTGGGACGTAGTACAACTCCGATGTCAGCGCTCGTACCGACTCGCCGCGACCCTGCATGAGCGCACTCGAGACTGGCAGCCCCAGCTCCGCTCCAATGGCGGTCGAGTTGCCGATCGCGATCAACGTACCTCCCTCGTCGACGAACCGCTTCAACTGCGGCAGCGAACGCGCGGTCGTGATGGCGCCGGTTCGCGATCGGTACTCGGAGGGAATTCGATCGGCCTGCCCCTCACTCGTATCGCGAGCATTCAGCACCGCGTCGTCCGTGAGAACCAGGACGTCGTAGCGGCCGCGTAGATCGCCGGCATCGATGCTCTGTGCGTAGATCACGTCGAACTGAAATCCGTATCGCTCGAGGAGCCAGCGCGTCCAGCCGCTCGGGCTCGACCCGCCGTAGCGATCCCACAGCGCGACTCTGACGGGCGCGAGCTTCAACCCTGCGCCTGCCGGTGCCGTCGTCACGCCGGTGAACGTGAGGCCGAGATCGGCCGCCGTCTTCTCGAGCACCGCGCGCGTGCCCCCTCGCGCAGGTATGTACATCACGCCCACGTCGCTGGCCGTGTCTCCCAGAGCCCGGTTCTGCGGCCAGAACACGTCCTGGCCGCCAGCGAGCAATCGACTGACCGCAGTAAAGGTGTCGTTCTGATGATGGCTCACGACATAGCCGGCCACACTCGACGGCCCGAGCACGCGACCCGGAGATGGCGCGACCCGATCTACCCGCTCGAACGGTCCCTCGACGCCCTCGAGAATCCGATCGAACTTCACGCCCATCTGGAACGCGAGCGTCCATCCGGCGCTGTCGTACGGAGGAGTAGGTGGGCCGCCCGGATACGGGATGTCATCGGGATGATCCTGCGGCTCGAACATATCCAGCACGTGAGGACGAAACGCCTGTGCCGTTTTCACCACGAATGACCCGGCCGGGTAGCTCTTGCCAGCCACGCTGAATGCCGTGGTCGCGCGGTGCACCGTGATCCCCGTCTTGAGCAGCGAATCGACGAACTTGATCGCGGTCAGGAAGTCCGGTTGATCCGCTGGCAGGATGTAGACCCTCGCATCGCGACGCGCCGGATCGCGAAATTGCCCTTCGAAGTCGCCACGGCCACGTGCACCGGTGGCCGCGAGAGCGCGCGGCGATACCGTCCATGAGTCGCGATTGCCGCGCTCAATCGAGTTCCTGCCCATGCGATACACACCGAGGAGCAAGGCTTCGCGATTCCGTGACGCCGCATCGATCACGGCACGGTTCGCGGTGACCGAGTACTCGATCGACTGACGGAACCGCCAGCGCTGAGGCGCGATTGGATACGGCAGATCGGCGGTGGGCAGCTGCTTCTCGGCCACGAACGGCACCTCACCCGGCGTGGGGCTCCCGATGGTCTCCGTCAGCAACCCGATCTGATTGTGAAAGTAGGCGGTCGTTCGCAGTCCGCCATTCCACCACGTCGAGTAATTCGACCCGCTTCGCATCGTGACCCCGGCCTTTCCTTCAGCCGCGAAGCGGGCGTGCATCGCTGCGCCGATCAGATCGATCGAGACCGGTATCAACGGATCGAGGAAGTAATTGAACGGATCGCGAAACGGCGGCGCGAACATGACCGTGCCCGGAGGTCCCGTCTGGTGATGGTCGTAGACGATCTGCGGGAACCATTCCCGGTAGAGGACACGGTTCATGTTGATCGTTTCCGCCTGAGTCGCCATGTAGAAGTCGCGGTTGTTGTCGTGCCCCACGTACTTTTGGTACGGACGTGGAATTCCCGCGAGAGAGCGGCGGGCGGGATCGGCATCACGCATGTACCAATTCGCCACCAGCTCATGACCGTCAGGGTTGGCGTGCACGGCCAGCACGATTACGTCACGCAGGAATCGACGCGTCTCATCGTCGGAGCCGCTGACGAGCTGATAGACGGTCTCGATCAGCTGTTGCGCACCCAGCACTTCGTTGGCGTGCAATCCGCCGTCGATCCAGACGATCGCTTTACCCTCGGCCGCCAGAGCGCGCGCTTGCGCATCGGTCAATCCCTCGGCCAGCGCGAGACGACGCGAGATATCACGGTAATGATCGAGACGCGCCAGGTTCTCGGGCGATGAGATGACGGCCATCCACTGGGTGCGGCCTTCTTCCGTCCGGCCGATGTCCACGAGCCGCATCCGGTCCGACTCGCCCGCCAGCCGCTGCCAGTACGCTTCGAGTTGCGAATACGTGGCGAGAAAGTAGTCGTCGCCGATGTTGGCGCCGAAGTGAGCGGCAGGCGGCGTGATCGCCGAGACGGCCTGCGACTGCGTGCGGGTGTAGGCGGCCGTCACGAGCAGCAACAACAGCGCCCCGATCAGCACCCGCGTGCGCGTCAGCCTGGTCACGACGAGCCATCTTTCCATAGAGACTCAGTACTTGACCAGAATCGCCCGCGTGTAAATGACCCGGAACCCGAGACGCTCGAACGTGCGCTGGGAGATGCTGCCAGGCTCGGTTGTCGCAATCACCAGGTCGGCTCTGTCACGGTTGTCATTCATCGCCCGCGCCACGATCGCGGCCTGGAGCCCCCGGCGCCGAAACGCGGGCAGCGTGGCCGTACCGAAAATGCCGAGGACACCGTTGCGCACGAAGCTCAACCCGGCGGCCCCCGATTCTCCGTTGACATGGGCGACGTAACGCACGATTTCAGGATGAAAGAACTGTCGCATCACTTCACCGATCGCGCTCACAGCGTCGCCCGGCACGGGGCTGCCGGCCACGGCACGATCGGGTGTCGCAAAACCCTCGGACACAATCTGAAGCCACGGCCGCTCGCCCGCGCCTGCCTCGACTGATATATCGGCGCCAACCGGCGCCTTCACAGGCTCACCCGGGACCTGGCGAGCGAGTTCGTTCTCAAACGCCTGAAGCACGTACCCTCGTTTGGTGAGACGGGGGGCGAGATCGGGCGCGGCCAGGGGGCACAGCTCTATCTGCACGGGGCAGCCCCGTTCCGCATAGAACTGCTCGATGTCATCGAGGTCGTCGTCGGTCACCTCGACGCCGAGTCCGAGACCGAGCACCTTGTTGACCGGCGAGCCTGGCACCCCGTAGACGGCAAGCCCGCCGCCGCGCTCGAGCGTCGCGGCGTCGGGCGCGCCTGCCATCGTCGCCAGGGCGCAGAAATCAATCTCGGCGCGGTCGACTCGCCGTGCGAGCTCGTGCGTAGCGTGCATTGCTCTACACTTTAATTCTGGATGGCGCGAAACCATCCACCATCGACCTTCCACCAGACGCCATCCAATGAAGATTGCCACCTGGAACGTAAACGGGATTCGCGCCCGGCAGACCGAGCTCCAGGAATTCATCGAACGCGAACAGCCGGACGTCCTGTGCCTCCAGGAAATCAAGGCGTCCCTCGATCAGCTTCCCGTGTGGATCTGCCAGCTCGAGGGATATTCGTGCTATTGGCATGGCGGGAAGGGCTATTCGGGTGTCGCGCTGCACGTTCGCACCGCGACCTATCCCGCGCCACCGGCCTTCCAGCATCCGTCCTTCGACTTCGAGCATCGCATCGTCACGGTGCAACTGCCCACAGCGACGGTGGCGTCGATCTATGTACCAAATGGCGGCAAGGACTTCGCCGCGAAGATGCGATTCCTGCAGGCCATGGAGGCGTTCGCGGCGGAAGCCCAGACCGCGGGAACAGCGCTCGTCCTGTGCGGAGACATGAACGTCGCGCGCACGGACATGGATGTGCACGCCAAGGAACGGAAGCCGGGCATCGTCGGACAACGAGCCGATGAACGCGCGCTCATCGAGCAGATCCTGGCGCGCGGCCTGGTTGACGTGCACCGTACTCTCGACCCTGACAACGCCGACCTGTTCACGTGGTGGGCGCCGTGGCGCAACCTCAAGCAGCGCAACATCGGCTGGCGACTGGATTATGTGTTTGCCAGTCAGGCGCTCGCGTCACGCGCAACGTCCTGCGTCGTGCAGCGCGAGTTCGGGACGAGCGACCACGGGCCCGTCGTCGCGGTATTCGATGTATGACGTGATCTAGGCCGCGAGGGCGACGGTGTTCCGGCCTGCGGCCTTGGCGCGATAGAGCGCCTCATCGGCCGCCTTGAACAACGCCGACGAGGCCTCGACACCAGGGATGACAGCCACACCAACGCTGGTCGTCACTTTGATGAGGCCGGCCGAGGTTTCAAACGGCTCACTACTGATGCGCTGACGGAAACGCTCGGCCAGCGCGACGGCATCTTCCAACAGGCAACCAGGGGCAAGAGCCACGAACTCCTCGCCACCATACCGACCGACGGCATCACCCCGTCGAAATGTGGCTCGCAGACGTGTTGCCGCCTCGCGAAGGACGTCGTCGCCGGCGAGGTGCCCATGCTGATCGTTGATCCCCTTGAAGTGATCGAGGTCCGACATGATCAGCGCCAGGGACTGGCTCCGTCGATGGGCGCGTGCGATCTCGCCATCGCAGATCTCGAAAAACGCACCGCGCGTGAGCAAGCCGGTGAGAGGGTCGTGCATCGCCTTCTCGCGAAGCTGCTCACGTGCCGCGATGAGCTGCTGCTGCAGTCGCACGATGCGCGCTCCGGAGCTGAGGCGCGCCTTGAGCTGACGCGAATCGAACGGCTTGGTGATGTAGTCGTCGGCGCCCGCATCAAACCCCTCGAGCACATCGTCGTCTCGATCGTGCGAGGTCAGCAGGATCACGTAGACGTACTGTCCTGCCGCCGTCTCGCGAACGGCGCGACAGACCTGCAGTCCGTCGATCCTCGGCATCGACCAATCGAGGATCGCGAGGTGAGGCGGATCGGGGCGAGCGATCTCCCGCAAGGCTTCGTGGCCATCAACGACACTGGTAACCTCGTAGCCCCAGCTGCTGATGGCCGCATGGAGTCGATGACGCGAAACCGGGTCGTCTTCAGCGACCAGGACGCGGACGCTCCCCACCGACGTGTCGAATGCACGCACCGGCACCTCTCCAAAATCGGCCTTCGGTACAGGAGCTTGAATTAAGGGGAATCAGGCTTCGGCAGACGACCAGGCCGTCGCCAGGTCCTCGCCAACGGCAAGATGGTTGAGGATGAAATCGGCACTTCGGAATGCGTCACGCAGCGCGTCGGCGTCGAGGTCGTGTCCAGCGTCGCGACAGAGGCGGGCGCACTCGACCCGCACGATCGCCAGGGCGGCCTCGAGCCCGCGGACGATCGTCAGCACACCACGTCCCTGGTAGGCCGTCCATGACGCGAAGGCCTTCGCCGCGAGGTACCGGTTGAGAGGGATGTGAAAGGCGGACCAGCGGGAGCTCACGTGCCGGCCATACGCGCTGTCCAGCGTGTCCTCGTCCGGCGCGGGGCGCAGGTCGTCAGGTATGGCCTGGATCACCTGGGCATACAGCGCCAGGCTCGCGTCGAGCGTCGGCTCCGGATACGCCTGGGCAAGACTCTGCGGAAGGCCCCGGACAGCGTCGACCAGTGGCTGGCCCGTCGGTTTCCACATGCGCAGCACACGGGCATCCCGCTCGATTGTGGCAAGGACGGTCTCAGGACTTCCGTTCGCAGCGCATCGCTCGACCATGTGGCGCTCCCACGCCGAATACCCGGGAGGATCCATCAGCATCGTTGGACAAAGGAGCGGCGGGAGATCGTTCTCGGTCACCACGAGCCCATCGTAGTCGCCGGGAGGAAACGCCCGAGGCATCGCGACAATGGTTAATGGACAGTCGCGCCTGAACAGCATCGACGCGGCTGTCGGGCAGAAATGGGAAAGGGTGATGAACGTGCCGCGATCGTCCTGCACCGCAAGCCGAGGAAAATGCCGGCACGTCGCCGGCAGAGCGGCTTCACCCATGTCGCGATGGACGATGCAGAGCCTCGATTCTCGTTCGAGGAATACGCACTCACCCTTTTCCGTTCGCTCGAGCATCGCCGCGACGCCGTCTGGAAGGTCCGGTTCCACCACAAAGGGAGCCAGATGCCGGGCCAACGCCTGCGGTCGGAGACGGCCGCCCTCAACCGCGTCGTTGAGCGTTCGATAGACCGGTAGTTCTACGGGTACGTCCCAATCGGCCGAGCAGCAGGCCCCCGAATGCCGGCACCGATAATCTGCGTGGATCGACAGCGCAAAGACTTCTCTCGAACTCATTGAACCCCTTGTAGTTGAAGTCGCGTACACAACTATTACAGTGCGACTGCTGCAGGACTGCTATGGTGTGGCGACTCTTTTCCCGACAACTCATTCTGGAGGATACCTGCGTTCATGGCGACACCGCTTCTCATGTACGGCCGCAAGCATCAGACCGGCATCAACACGATCACTGCTATCGCCATGACCGGCTTCCACATCGGCGCCGTGGCGGCCTTCTTTTATATCGATGCAGGCGCCATCATCGCCGCGTTGATCCTTTACTACGTCGCCGGGATGCTCGGCATCGGTATGGGCTATCACCGGCTGCTCACGCATCGCGGCTACAAGACGCCGAAGTTCGTCGAGTACTTCCTGACCTTCTGCGGAACGCTCGCGCTGGAGGGTGGACCTATCTTCTGGGTTGCCACGCATCGCATCCATCATCAGAAGTCCGATAAGGAGGGCGACCCCCACACGCCGCGCGAGGGTACCTGGTGGGCGCACATGGGATGGATCCTGTTTGGCCAGGGGCTGCACCACGACGCGTCAGTCATGTCGCGCTATGTGCCCGACCTGAGCCGCGACCGTGTCCATGTCTGGCTCTCCAGCTGGCACTGGGTCAGCAATGTCGTCGTGGGCCTTGCTCTGCTGGCCTTCGGCGGAATCCCGTACGTGCTCTGGGGCATCTTCTTCCGCACCACGTTTGGCCTACACGCGACCTGGCTGGTGAATTCCGCTACACACAAGTGGGGATCGCGTCGCTTCCAGACGCGAGACGACTCCACGAACAACTGGTGGGTTGCGCTGCTCACCTTCGGTGAGGGCTGGCACAACAATCACCACGCGCATCCGACCAGCGCTCGTCACGGCCTTGCCTGGTACGAGCTCGATCAGAACTGGATCGGCATCCGGGCGTTGCAGATGCTCGGCCTCGC
>JALDXQ010000286.1:0-7477 GCA_032156805.1 Acidobacteriota bacterium | reverse complement strand
AGATTCGCGTTCCTGCAGTGGCGGCGCCAGTGGGACCCGGAGGCGGACGACCCGCTGTTCCGGGCCATCGATGCCGACGACTTCCGCGTGAACGGCGAGGCGGCCAGCGATTTCGGCAACCTTCGTCAGAACGGGCTGATCAGGATCACCATCCCGCTGCCACCGAACATCCGTCTCATCGACCCGGCGACCAACGCGGTGTCGGGCGAGCCGTTCGTCGACGTCTGGCGCATGGTGCCGTCCGTGAACAACGTTGCGCTCACCGGGCCGGACAACGGCAGCTCGATCTGGCCGCGGAACCCGAATCCGACCGGCGGCTATCAGCTCGACGCGCGTCTGGGCACGCTGCAGGAGCAGGCGCTGGGAGCGCTGGTGAATCACGCGCAGATCCAACAGTTCATCCCGCCGCGACTGCTCGACGACCTGACGTCGTTCCAACGGGTGCTCTTCACGAACCATCGCGTCCGGGAGCTGGCAGACGCCGTCCGCACGCTGACGCCGGATCTGCCTGATCCCGATCCTCCCCTCAACCGGCTGGAGCGTGAGGGCAAGGTGGTGTTCGAGCGCGCCTGCGGCCACTGTCATGGCCGCCCTGGGCAGTCGACGCCGGCGTTTCCGATCAACCGGTTCAGCGGCATCTTCACCCAGTGCCCGAGGCCGGTCGATACCGCGGCGCCCCCGCGATTCGCGTTCACCCCGTGTCCGCCGCGGCTGGCCCGAAACGCGCGGACCTACGAGATAACGCTCTCGGCGCCGATCCCGGGGCCGACGGGCGTGCTTCCGGCTGGCACGAAGGTACGGCGTACGAGCTCTGATCCGGGCCGCGCGTTGCTGACCGGGTTTGTCGGCGGACCGGGCCCGCTGGACGATTGGGACGAGCTCGACGTGCCGGGCCTGCGCGGCATCAGCCGCACTGCCCCGTACTTCCACAACAACAGCGCCGCCACGCTCGACGAGGTCGTGAACCACTACATCGAGTTCTTCAAACTCGTCGTGGCGGTCGCGCCGCCGGGGACGGTGCTGCCGGTGGGCTCTACCAACGGCATCGACTGGGATCGCGCCCCCCGTCCTGCTGAGCGGCGTGCGCTGCTCGCGTACCTGAAAAAGCTCTGAGGGAGCAATCGAAGGCGGCGGCCCGTCGAACCGCCGCCTTCGCGCTGGAAAATTAGGATCACGCCGGTTCCTGATTTCACGTACACTTAGAAACCGCGGTGAGGTGGCCGAGAGGCTGAAGGCGGCGGTTTGCTAAACCGCCGATCAGCTTTTCGGCCATCTTCGTTTTTCCTCGCAAATCCACGCGTTTCAATCACTTCTCCGATCGAGCATGTTGGCTGCTGTTGGCTCTGGAAGCCCACTCTCGGGCGCTGGCAGGGACAATTTTAGGGACAGCCTCTACAGCGGTTGATCGAGCCGGTGTCGTCGTATGATCATTAAATTCAATGCGAATTTGATGAGGAAGCGATGCTCGATCTAGCCAACGACATTCGGTCGCTTAGTGAGTTCAAGCGCAACACCGTCGATCTACTGGACCGCCTCAGAAAGACCGGGCACCCGCTGGTCCTGACCATCAACGGCAAGGCCGAGCTGGTCGTTCAAGATGCGGCGGCCTACCAGGCACTGCTCGATCGCATCGAAGCCATCGAAGGGATTCAGGAAGGTCTGGCGGACGTGAAGGCCGGCCGCACCAAGCCGGCGCGCCAGGTGTTTGATCGGCTGCGCCGCAAGCATGGCATATCGCGTTGAGATTGCGCGCCGCGCGGAAGCCGATCTCGAGGAACTGTACCTGTGGGTGGTCGAACGGGCGCCGCAGAAGGCGCCCGGTGGTTCAATGGTCTCGAACGTGCGGTCCTGTCGCTGGAGCGGCATCCCAAGCGCTGCCCGACAGCGCCTGAAAGCTTCGATCCCCATCGTCCTGTGCGAGTGCTGCTCTACGGCCGGAAGCCGCACCCATATCGCATCTTCTTCACCATCGACGACGACGCCGAAATGGTGTGAGTGGTGCACGTGCGACGCGGCGCACGACAATGGCCGATGGCCGAGGAACTGAGGTAAGACCGAAGCTGCCCCCGTTTTGGGCCTACTGAACCTCCAACTGCCGCTGGCTTGGCGGATTTCGAAGCGTCGATCTCGGGCTCTGGCCGAAGACACGTCGATAGCGAGCCGCCAGCCCGTCCACATCCCAGATTCCAAGCTTCATCGCCACGCCGGTGACCGTTGTGCGTTCTGGATCGGCCGCCAACAGCGCCGCGTGCACTTGATGGACCTGCCGCAGACGAATGTAGCGGAGCGGCCCCATCCCGAAGCACTCGATGAAGACGTTCCGCAGAGTGCGCTCGCTGACGCCCGCGGCCTGGGCCAGCTCCGTGACGCGCAGCGCACCGTCCCAGTGCGCGGTCATCCACTCGAGCGCCCGATCGACGACCAAACGGCGAGACACGGACGGACGGCCCCAGTGGTCCTCCCGATTCGCGAAGCTGTCGGCGAGTGCGAGGGTCGTCGCGTACAACATCTCGGATTCCGCCGATCGTCTTGATTCGCCGTCGTCGAGGCCTCCGGCACGCGCCAGTGGGACGATCTGCCCAATCAGGCGATGCAGGCGAGCCACATAACGCGGGTCCGTGCGGACGAGCGACGTCCTTCCCGACAGAACCTGCTGAAGCCGACGGTCGTCGTTCGGTGCGCACGACTCGCCAAAGACAGACACCGGAATGGCGATCGAGGCCCACGTGCTCACACCGGAGTTCAGCAGCGTCGTGAGCGCGCAGCCCGGCGCCAGCAGTCCAAGTGAGTTGCCAGTGAAGGCTTCGCCGTTCAGGGTGAACGGCGCACCATCAAGCGATGTCAGGAGGTTGATCGAGTTCGGCCAGGTGGCGCCTTCGAAGACATTCGGGGCGCCTTCGTGCGCGAGCTGCAGGCTGAGGTGGAGCAGCTCCACAATGCGGAGCCACCAGCCCGACTCTTCCGGCCCGCTGCGCATGACGCGGCAGTCCGCACCCTGGACCGCGCGGGCCCATTCCTCGAAGTCCGAACACGTGAGCTCGAACATGCGTGCACGCCGACTTTTTGCCGAAATCAAGGGGACTCTCGGCCGGCCGACGGCGTACGGTTGGTGGTGCGATCGGCGCGAGCTCTCTGGCCGCACGGGCTTCCCGGCGGCTGGACGTGGGCGTGACCGGCCAAGGCGCGCGCCTACGCGAGGTTCCCCCTCCAGTCTACGTCAGAGGCGTTGACTGGATCGCGCGGACGGCACACGCCGGTCGCCCCATTGCACCAAAGTCTTATTGGGCAAAGATGCAGGTTGGCAAAGCATCTAGGTTGCAACACTTCGTCGACCGCTGCGGCCAGCGCAGCGATTCAGGTCCCAGGTTCGGAGGTCAGGATGCCGGAAGACAAAGACCAGCACGTCGGTCAGGTCAAACCACCTCAAAGCGCTAGGGATGTCCCGCAGCCTGCAGCTGGGGCGCCGATCTCGGCCGACTATGCCCGTGCGATTGGTCGCTTTGCGTATGTCTGGGGCTGGCCCCTGGTCAACATGCACAACCGCCAGAGGCTGTTCTCGTTGGCGCCGCACCCGGGCCTGCTGGGCGGAGTCTTGCCCGTGGCGCCGCTGAATCAGTTGACGATGCTGTCGGCGTACCTCGATCCGAAACAGCGGTTCGTGACCTCGCCCAACCAGGACGTTGTCTATGGCGCGGGTTTCCTGGCGCTCGACACTGAGCCCGTCGTCGTCCAGGTCCCTGATTTCGGCGAGCGGTTCTGGGTCTACCAGATCGTCGACCAGCGGAGCGATTCCTTCGCGAGGCTCGGGAAGCAGTATGACTCACAGCCCGGGCTCTATCTGTTGGTCGGACCCAACTGGAAAGGCGAGACGCCGAACGGCATCACGGCCACCTACCGATCGTCAACGAACCTGGGCGCGGTATTCCCGCGTGTCTTCATGGACGACACCGCAGAGGACCACCAGGCGATTCAGGCGATGGTAGATCAAGTCGTCGCGTATCCCCTTTCCAAGTTCACGGGGAAGATGCAGACCACGGACTGGTCCGAAGCGCCAACCATCGAGAATCCGAACGCCGGCGGCGACAAGGAAACGCAGTGGGTCAACCCCGAGACGTACTTCGACGAGCTTCCGCAGGTGATGCGGGACGTGCCGCCTCTCCCGGGTGAAGAGGGCATCTACGCCGCGATCCAGCAGGTGCTCGATGCCGCCAAGGACGATCCCGTCCTGCGCACAGCCCTGCGTGAGTGCGCCATCGAAACCGAGCAGGGCGCCGTGACCACGATGTTCGAGTTCCGCAACAACGGGATCGATGCGGGTCATGGCTGGCGCACCCAGGACAACGCGGCGCGGTTCGGCTGCGACTACTTCCAGCGCACGGCGACCGCCAAGGGCAACATGTTCTCCAACGTGCCGGAGGAGACGAAGTACTTCGGGGCGGACTTCGACAGCGCAGGAGCACGGCTGAACGGCGCGAAGTCTTACGTGATCACCTTCCCGAAGGGCAGCTTGCCTCCGGTACGCGGCTTCTGGTCGCTCACGCTCTACAACGAGCAGCACTTCTTCCATCCGAACGCCCTCGACCGCTTCTCGTTGGGAACCAAGAGCAAGCAGTTGTCGAACGATGCCGATGGCGGTCTCACGATTTACGTCCAGGCGCAGAATCCAGGCCGTGACGAAGAGTCGAGCTGGCTGCCGGCACCGGAGGGCAACTTCTCGCTGTACATTCGCGCATATTGGCCGGACCAGACGATCGTCGACAACGCCTGGTCGCCGCCCACGATCAATGCGCGCGTCAAGCACTGACTTCAACTATCAGTTCCGGAGGTCGTCGTGAGTGATACACCGAAAGTCGGCACACCAACCGTCCTGCCCCGGCCGGATTTCCGATTCCCCGGCGAGGTCGGACGCACCTATCTCGAATCGGATCCGCCGAAGTTTCCCCAACCAGTGGCCGCGCCCAAAGGCGCGCCGAATATCGTCCTGCTCCTGATCGACGATTGCGGGTTCGGCCAGTACGGCACCTTCGGCGGCGGCATTCCATCGCCGACGATGGATAAGCTGGCGGCCGAGGGGCTGCGCTTCAACCGGTTCCACACGACGGCGCTGTGCTCACCGACTCGGGCGGCGCTGATCACCGGCCGCAACCATCACTCCGCGTCGTTTGCTGGTATCACCGAGGTCGCGACGGGCTACGACGGCTACACCTGCATCCTGCCGAAGAGCTGCGGCACGATCGGCGAGGTGCTGCGTCAGAACGGTTACATGACCGCGTGGATCGGCAAGAACCACAACACACCACCCTGGGATACCAGCCAGGCCGGTCCCTTCGACCGCTGGGCGAACGGCCACGGCTTCGACTACTTCTACGGGTTCAACGCCGGCGACATGAACCATTGGAATCCGGTGCTGTACGAGAATCGCAATCTCGTCCCGGCATCGACTGATCCGGAATATCACCTGACCACCGACATTGCCAACAAGGCGATCGCGTGGGTGCGCCAGGTCAAGAGCCTCGCGCCGGACCGTCCGTACTTCCTCTATGTCGCCACGGGCGCGACCCACGCGCCACACCAGACGTCGAAGGAGTGGATCGACAGGTTCAAGGGGCAGTTCGACAGCGGGTGGGACGCCTATCGCGAGGCGACACTCGAACGGCAGAAGAAGCTCGGCGTCGTCCCGAAGGATACGAAGCTGACCGAGCGCTCGAAGGGACTGCCGGCCTGGGACTCGCTCAACACCGATCAGAAGCGTCTGTACGCCCGCATGATGGAGGTGTTCGCCGGTTTCGCCGCGCAGTGCGACCACGAGCTGGGACGCGTCGTTGACGCGTGCAAACAGCTGCCCGGCGCCGACAACACAATCTTCATCCATATCGCCGGCGATAACGGCGCCAGCGCCGAAGGCGGCCTCGAAGGATCGCTGTGCGAGAACCTGTTCTTCAACGGGATCGTGGAGAAGTGGCAGGACAACATCAAGGCGATCGACGAGCTCGGCGGCCCCAAACACTTCAACCATTTCCCGTCGGCGTGGGCGCACGCGATGAACACGCCGTTCCAGTGGACCAAGCAGGTGGCGAGCCACTTTGGCGGGACACGCAACCCGATGATCATCTCGTGGCCGGCGCGGATTAAAGACAAGGGCGGGCTGCGCGACCAGTTCCTTCACGTGATCGATCTCGTCCCGACGCTCTATGAGTGGTGCGGCATCACCCCGCCGCGCGAGCTCAACGGCGTGCAGCAGAAGCCCATCGAAGGACTGAGTTTCGCGTTCGCGCTGGACGACAAGAAGGCGCCGAGCAAGCGCAAGACGCAGTACTTCGAGCTGGGCTGCAACCGGGGCCTGTATCACGACGGCTGGATGGCATCAGCGCCGTCATTTGTCCCATGGGATCCCAACCGGCAAGAGTGGGATCCGGACAAAGCGGTCTGGGAGCTCTACAACATCGACGAGGACTTCTCGCAGGCCAACGACCTGGCGGCGAAGTTCCCCGAGAAACTTCGCCACATGCAGGACATGTGGTGGATCGAGGCGGCCAAGTATCAGGTGCTGCCGCTCGATTGGCGAGCGACCGAGCGCTTCAACTCCGAGCTCATGGGGAGGCCGAGTCTGATCCGTGGCCATGACGAGTTGACTTATTACGCGGGCACCATCGGCGTGCCGGATTCGGCGGCGCCGCCCATGATCAACAAGTCGTGGACGATCACTGCGGACATCGAGGTCCCCGACGGCAGGGCCGAAGGCATGATCGTCACGCACGGCGGCCTCGAGGGTGGCTACGGTCTGTACCTGCGCGACGGCAAGCCGACGTTCGTCTACAACTTCCTCTCGATTGAACGGTCAACCTTCGCCGCGAAGGAGGCGCTCCCCAAAGGCAAGGCAACGATCGTGGTCGACTTCAAGTACGACGGCGGCGGCGCTGGCAAGGGCGGGAAGGTGACGGTGAGCGTGAATGGCAAGTCCGTTGCGGACGGACGCCTGGAGCGAACAGTCCCGGCACAGCTCTCGCTCGGCGAGGGGCTCGACATCGGCATGGATATCGGCTCACCGATCGACTTCACCTACACGCTCCCGTTCGCGTTCACGGGAACGATCGACAAGGTGCACTTCAAGCTCGGCAAGCAGGATGTCGGCAAGCCGAAAGCGGGGGCCGCCGCCAGCCGGTAGGCGCGGCAGTGCAGCAAGGAGAGACAGCATGCAACGACGTCACGCGCCGGCGCGGGCGCCTTCATCGACTGACCGCAACGAGGTCGCAGTCACGGTCGCCAACTTCTCGCGCGCCGAGTCCGATCGGTACTTCGCAGATGTCGTGAAACAGGGCGGCTTGGGGACGTTCTACCACTATCGGACGCCGCCGACCATCGACCATCAGACGGTGGTGCGGATGAATCGCGACACCCTCTACAGCGGCGCCGTGTTCGATCTCGCGGCCGCACCGGTCACGATTACGCTGCCCGACGCCGGCAAGCGGTTCATGTC
>JALDXQ010000285.1:0-7534 GCA_032156805.1 Acidobacteriota bacterium | reverse complement strand
GTGCAGCAGGCGATCTCGTCCTGCCACGTCGAAGAGCCGTGGCTGTGGGCGTGGCGCGGCCTGGTCAACTACACGGTGCCGAAGATCGACGTTCAGGTCAGCGGCATCCTGCGCTCGATGGAAAACATCGCGGCGACCAACGACCCGGGGTCGAACGGTGCGTCGGCGAATGCCAACCTGATCGTGCCGAACAGCGTCGTGCAGGCCGCGCTTGGCCGGCCGCTCGCTGGTGGTGCCCAGAACGTGACGGTGAACCTTGCGCTGCCGGGTGATGTGTATCCTGAGCGGCTCAACACCGTTGACATGCGCGTGTCGAAGATCCTGCGCTTCGGTCGTACGCGCAGCAATGTCGGCATCGACCTCTACAACCTGTTCAACTCGAACACGGGCACTGCGTTCAACCAGACGTTCGGTACGATGAATGCGGCAGGCGCGGTGAACAGCACGACGTGGCTGCGTCCGACGTCGATCCTGAACGCGCGGTTCGTGCGCTTCAACGCGACCATCGACTTCTAACGCACGAAGGTCACGAAGAGCTCGAAGAACACGAAGAGGGGCAGGTCCTGCGGGACCCGCCCCTCTTCGGACGCCACGTCCGAGTCCGGCTAAAGCCGGACACTACGTCTGAGGTCCGGCTAGAGCCGGACCCTCCATCTCACCGCGACGGCACGCCGACAGTTTGCAGCCTGGTCACGAGCTCCGACGGCGCGAACGGCTTCGGCACGAACTCGAAGCTTCGCGCAGTGAGGTCGCGCATCGACAGTTCATCGTCGATATACCCGGAACAGATAACGACGCGGCCGTCGGGGCGGACCGCCAGGTAATCGTCGATCAGTTGCCGTGTGCTGCCGCCAGGCATGATGCCGTCGGTGACGAGCACCGCGAATTCCGCTCCCCGCGCGCGGACCACGACGCGTCCGCTCTCGACATCGCCAACCTCGACGACTCGATGGCCGGCCTGTCGAAGCGCGCGCGCGAGAGTGGTGCGCACGTCGCGGTCGTCTTCGGCTAATAACACAGCGTGGCCGGCGCCCGGGCGTGACGCGCGCGCCTCCTGCGCCGGGGCGGTGACCACCGCACTCGATAGTGGCGGGAAGAACAGCTTCACCGACGTTCCCTTCCCGGGCTCGCTGTGAATGTCGATCGCACCGTGGGCCTGCTGAACGACGCCGTAAACCGTCGAAAGTCCCAGCCCGGTTCCGCGTTTGCCCTTGGTCGTGAAGAACGGCTCGAAGACGCGGCTCCTCGTCTCCTTGTCCATGCCCGTTCCAGTGTCGGTCACTTCGATCTCGACGGCTCCGTCGTCGAATCCATCCGTCGCAGGGGGCAGCTCGTCGCGCGATGCGAGCTTCGCGATGATCGCGACGGTTCCGCCGGTGGGCATCGCATCCCGCGCGTTGAGGACGATGTTGAGCAGGACCTGGCTCAGGTGGCCCTCATCCATGAGGATGGTGAGATCCGGAACCGTGCGCACGACGATGGAAATGTCGTCTGGAAGGATTCGACGGTACGACTTGGCCAACGCGGGCAGGAAGGCGTGCAGCTCGATTCGGGTAGGCGCACACATCTCCGGCCGGCTGAATGTCAGCAGCTGGCGCGTCAGCCCCCGGCTTCGTTCGGCAGCGGCGCGAATCTGCTCGATTCCGTCCTGCATCCGATCGGGTTCTTTCTCGCTGCGTAGCAGCTCGGTCCAGCCCAGTACTACCTGCAACGTGTTATTGAAGTCGTGCGCGACACCGCCTGCCAGCCGTCCGACCGCGTCGAGCTTCTGCGTCTGCTGGAGCGTGGCCTGCGCGCGCGTCAGCTCCTCCTGTGCATGCTCGCGTAGCGCCTGTTCGGCACGCAGTTTTTCAAGCGCCTGAGCGCTGTGCTCGAGAGATCCCTCGAGCCGGCGCACGACAAACTGCACGAGGACGGTCAGGACTCCAGCCACACACACGACATCGATGGCGCTCGACCACGCGCTGAACGTGCCACTTGGTTCGGGGCGGCCGGCAATGGCGACGACAGCTCCGACGAGCGCCAGGATGGTGAGCATGCCGGCGCGCCCGAGAAAAAGACCGGCTATCAGAACGTTGAGCCCGAGCAGAAGGACCGGTGCCGCCGCCAGCCCACGGACGAGCACAGCGCTGCTGGCCGCGATGAAGGTCGCTGCCGACAGTCCGATGGCCTGCGTTCGATACGAGAGCCCGGGCAGAAACCTCAGTGCCGCAATCCCGCCATACCCGACGAGCATGGCGATGAACGCTGGATTGCGGACGTCTGCGAAATCGAAGAAGAGGGCGCGGATCGTCACGCCGATTGCGATGACGGCGCCGAAGATCGTCGACCAATGGATCAGCGTCTGCAGCAGCTGTTCACGCCACTCGCTGCGCTCAGGTCTCCCACGCTCATCCATCAAGGCATCGTGGCTTACCCCTCACGGAAGATCAAGGCATCGAGCGCTGAATTCGCAAACCTCAGCCGTGAACGACTACCGGTTCTCCGGTTTTTCCCGGATGCCGCTCGCCATTTCCAACCAGTCAAGTTCCGTTCACGCGCCGCACTGAGCTCTCGTCCATCGGGATCGTCGTCTCGCAGATCGAGCGCGCGCAGCAGCGGCTTGAGGGTCAGTCCCTGGGTCACGAGCGTGCCGAGCACGACGAAGAATGCGGTCAAGACGATCAGGTCGCGGAATCGAAATGTCACAGGCAACGCCAATGCTGCCGCCAGCGAGACGGAACGTGGGCGTAAGTGCCCCGACGGAGAAGCCGTTGGCCGCAACCGCGCCGACTGCCAGTCGATAGATGAGGAGTGCGCTCGCGTCGTTGAGCAGACTTTCTCCTTCGAGGATCGTCAGAATCCGATGTGGGGGTCGCAGTCTGCGAAGACGGCGGGCAGCCGCAGCGAGGAGGACGGCCGCGAGGAGAAGACCAATGATGGTTTCGAGATCCCTCATGTCACCGATCGCCGTTCTGCTGCTCGCGTCAGGGGCGCCACGTCTGTCAGGGCAAGGCGCTCCGTCGCCGTCGCCTGTTCCGGATGAGCGCCTCGAGGTTGCCGATCTGCGAATCGACGGTGTCCGCTCAGTGGACGAGGCGCAGTTGCGGGCAGCTCTCCAGACTCGCGCGCGCTCGTGGTGGCCATGGGGAGAGAAGAGGTACTTCAGTCGCGAGACCTTCGAGGCCGACCTGAAACGCATCGAGGAGTTCTATCGAGAGTACGGCTATCCGAGCGCACGGGTCGTGAAGAGCGACGCACAAACACGTGACAGTGAGGTCTCCGTTCGGATCGCCGTCGAGGAAGGAAACCCGCTTCGTGTGGCTGTCCTGGAGTTCACCGGCTTCGATGCGATCCCGCCGAGCCGCCTTCGCGCGATCCGCGAGCTTGCGCCGCTGAAGCCAGGAGATCCGTTGGCAACGGAGATGCTGCGACGGACGGCGGAGATGGCCGCCGATGCGCTCGGTGAAGCCGGTTACGCGTACGCACGCATCCAGATTCGTCAGACGCCCGTCGAGCCCGAACGCGTGGCGGTAGAGTTGCGCGCCGAGCCTGGGCAGGTCGGTTTCTTTGGTCCGATCGAGATCGTTGGCAACAGCACTGTGGATGACGAGGTCATCCGTCGCCAGTTGGCTTACCTGCCAGGCCAGCGCTTCAGCGTATCCGCGCTGCGCGAGAGCGAGCGGCGACTCACGCGGCTCGGCATGTTCGAGTCGGTCATGATCGAAGTCGTCGATTCAAAGCCGCCGCTGCCAGAAGTTCCAACCAGGATTGCGCTCGAGGAAGGCGACCTCAATCAATTCAGCTATTCGTTTGGCTACGACAGCGAGAAGCAGGTCTACGGTGACGCCCAATGGCGGCACCTCAATTTTCTGGGAGGCGGACGCAGCACCACCATTCGTGGCCGATGGTCCTCGATCGACCGCGGAGGTGAAGGACTGTTCCAGCAGCCGTATCTGTTCACCCCGCGGCTGTCTGTGCAACTCAGTGCCGGCGCGTGGCATGTGGACGAGCCCGTGTACTCGCTGTTCTCTGCCGGCGGCACCGCGAGCCTGAGCTACCTCCTGGGTCGCCTCAACAGAGTGTCAGCGACCTATCTCCATCAGTCCGAGCGGAATCGCATCGACGAAGATGCGGTTGCCGACCCCTTCGTCCTGCAGCAGGACGGAGTGCTCTCCGCGCTCAGGTTCGACGCCGTTCGCGAGACCACCGTTGATGCCGAGAATCCTCGTTCTGGTTACCGCACGTTGCTGCGCGTGGAGAAGGCAGGAGGATGGCTGCCTGGAGTGTTCGAGTTTCGCAACTTCTTCACCGCCGCCAGCTACTATCGCGCCGTGGGTCCAGCGACGCTCGCGGGTCGCGTTCAGTTCGGCACGATCGATGCCGCACAGGAGAGCGACATTCCATTCTCCAGGCGCTACTTTCTGGGCGGAGCAGAGACGCTTCGCGGATGGGGACGCTTCGAGGTCAGCCCGCTTTCACCCTCCGGTGCGCCGATTGGTGGCCGCTCAATCGCCGTGGCCAACGGCGAGATGCGATTTCCCGTCCTGCGAGCCGTTTCGGGCGTTGCCTTCGTCGACGCGGGAAACGTGTGGGCGCAGTCATGGGAGCTTCATCTCGGCAGTCTTCGATCGAACGTCGGCATCGGTGCGCGCGTTGCGAGTCCATTTGGACTGGTGCGAGTCGATGCTGGATATCAGCTGACGCCCATTCAGAATCTGCGCATTGACGGACAACCACAGGATCGGCGCTGGCGAGTGCACGTCAGCCTCGGCCACGTGTTCTGAGCGTCGGACGAGAGCGCCGGAACAGATGTGGCGATGGCGTAGCATAGTCGAATGCCCGTTCCTCTCGTCCATCCCGAGCTGGCGAGCTATCTCGACGGGCTCGTGCCACCGAGACCTCCGGCCATGATGGCGATGGAAGCCGAGGCGGAACGGACGAACTTTCCGATCATCGGTCCAGCCGCCGGTTATTTCTGTTACCTGATTACGCGCTTGACTGGTGCGCGCTCAGTGTTCGAGCTGGGGTCTGGCTTCGGCTACTCGACGGCATGGTTCGCTCGGGCCGTGCAGGAGAACGGCGGCGGGATCGTTCACCACACGGTGTGGGACGAGAAGCTGTCACGCCGTGCGCGCGCGCACCTGGCCGCGCTCGGCCTGAGCGATCTCGTGACGTTCCGCGTGGGCGAAGCGGTCGCGGCGCTGCGCGAGGCCGATGGGCCGTTCGATCTCGTCTTCAACGACATCGACAAGGACGGCTATGTGGCCTCGCTTCCGGTGATCAAGTCCCGCCTGCGCAGCGGCGGCGTGCTGATCGTGGACAACCTGCTCTGGAGCGGGCGCATCTTCGACAGCTCGGATTCATCATCAAGCACGGCCGGCATCCGCGAGTTCACGAAGCACGTGACTTCCGATCCCGAGTGGGCCGCCAGCATCGTTCCGATTCGGGACGGCTTGCTCGTCGCGCAGCTGGTTACTTCGTCTGCTGCGCGCCAGCGGTGACGGGCCTGGCTTCGCTCTTGACCAGTTGCTTCACCGCGTTGACGATCGCGTCGGCGGAAATGCCCTCGAAGTGACGTAACTCGTCGCCTTTGCCACTCATCGGCGTCTTGCGGACCGCGAGTACCGTGACCGGAATGGGACGGTCTGCCAGCGCTTGAAGCACAGCGTCGCCCAGTCCGCCTGCCGGATAGTGGTCCTCTACCGTGACGATCGCACCGGTGGCCTCCGCGGCGTTGCGCAGCGTCACCGCGTCGATCGGCTCGATGCTGTAGGCATCGATGACGCGGACGGCGATTCCCTCTGTCTTGAGTTGTTCAAACGCCTGGAGCGCTTCGTGAACCGTGGCGCCTGCGCCAACGATCGTGAGGCGATCGTCCCCGCTGTGTCGCAGGACCTTGCTGCCGCCGATGTGGAAGGTCTCCTTCACGTCGTAGATGACCGGCGTGTCCTGCCGCATGGTGCGCAGGTAGAGCATGCCCTCGTGAGTCGCGGCGGCTTCGACGAGCTTCTCGGTCGATGTCGCGTCACACGGGTGGAGCACCGTCGCCGTGAGGATCGACCGGAACATCGCGATGTCTTCGAGCGCCATCTGCGAGGGGCCGTCTTCGCCGATCGACACGCCGGCATGCGACCCGACAAACTTGACGTTGGCCTGTGAGTACTGGCTCATCCGGATCTGATCGAATGCCCGCGTGAAGAACGCGGCGAACGTGGAGACGAACGGAACCTTCCCGCGGCGCGACAGGCCGAGCGCGACTTCCACCATGTTCTGCTCGGCGACGAACATCTCGAAGAAGCGGGCGGGGACTTTCTTCGCAAAGAGCTCCGCCATCGTGGAGTTGCTGACTTCGGCATCCAGACTGACCAGTTGCGGGAACTGCGCCTGGATGCGGGCCAACGCTGTACCGTACGCCTTGCGCGTCGAGACCGGCTTCCCACTGGCGTATTCGGGCGGATCGGCCGCCTGCGTCGAGACCGTTACCGGACGCCGATCCTCCGGGGACGCGATCGTGCCGCGCACCGTGCGGTCAACGTCAGAGAACTCCTGCAACGCCTGCGTCCACTGATCGTCATCGAGCGCCTTGCCGTGCCAACCGTCGGCATCTTCCACGAGGGGGATGCCCTTTCCCTTGAGTGTGCGCGCGACGATCATGACGGGCTGTGATTCTTCCGTCGCCGCCTCGGCAAACGCGCGGAGCGCGTGCGCGATGTCGTGGCCATCGATCTCGATCGTCTTCCAGCCGAACGCGGCCACACGCCTCGCGTATGCCCCGATGTCGTGCCCGAACATCGTCTCGCCGCGCTGCCCGAGCCGATTCACATCGATGACGCCGATGAGATTCGAAGCGTGGTAGTACGCCGCGAGCTGAATCGCTTCCCACTGAGAGCCTTCAGTCATCTCGCTGTCGCCGAGCAACACGTAGGTGCGATAGGGAAGTCGATCGAGTCGGCTTGCGTTCAGCGCCATGCCAAGGCCGATACCCAGGCCCTGACCCAGCGAACCCGTTGCGGCCTCGACGAACGGCAGGCGCGGTGTCGGATGGCCTTCGAGCCGGCTGCCGAAGTGCCGGTAGGTCATCAGCTCATCTTCCGTGAGTGCGCCCGCAACCGCCCACAGTGCGTAGAAGAGAGGTGACGCGTGTCCCTTTGAAAAGATCAGCCGGTCGTTGTTGGGATGAGCCGGCTCATCGAGCTTGAATCGAAAAGTACCACCGAAAACCAACGCGGTCATCAGATCGGTGGCCGAGAGCGACGAGGTCAGGTGCCCCGAATGCGCGGTGCTCGTCATGTTGAGGCAGTGGAGACGAATCAGTCGAGCGAGCGCTTGCAGGTGACGAACGTTTGATGCGGAGTTGTGATTCATGATGCCCTCGGAGCTCGAGCGGTGCGCATGTCAGTTCGACATGTACTCTCCGATCTTGCAACCGATGTACCCCACGACGATCGCGGAATTGCGTGTCTACAGTCGAGCCGGTGATTCGTTCATCCCAGCTTGCCGCGGCTGGCTGCCGGATTGGCCGGCGCCTGCGCAAACGGCACATCGGTGCGCA
>JALDXQ010000284.1:0-7540 GCA_032156805.1 Acidobacteriota bacterium | reverse complement strand
GCCGAGTCCGCCTTGCCGTCCGACTTGCGGATGATGCGGATGATCTCGTCGAGCGCGTCGAAGACCTTCTCGAAACCCTCGAGGATGTGAATGCGCCTCCTGAGTGACTCGAGCTCGTGCTCGAGACGGTTGGTCACGACCTCGAGGCGGAAATGCAGGAAGTGCCAGAGGATCGCCTTGAGGTCGAGCCGTTCGGGCCGTCCGACCTCGGCATTCTCGGTCGGGATGAGGCACGTCAGGTTGACGATGAAGTTGGTCTGGAGTGGCGTGTTCTTGAAGAGATACGCCATGACCATCTTCGGATCGGCGTCCTTCTTCAGCTCCAGCGCAATCCTGACATCATCAGTCGAGACATCCTTGACGTCGAGGAGCGGCGGCAACTTGCGCGACTCGGCGACCTCGGCGATCCGCTCGACGAGTGCGGCCTTGTTTACCGCATATGGGATGCTCGTGATGTGAATCGTCTGGCTCGTGCGAGAGCTCTGCCCTTCCTCCCACGTCGCGCGCAGCCGCACGGTCCCTGAGCCGGTCTTGTAGATCTCTTTCAACTCATCGGGGGAATTGAGGACCTGCGCGCCGGTTGGAAAATCGGGGCCTTTGACATACCGGCACAGCTGCACACTGCTCAGATCGGGGTTGTCCAGCAGCTTGATGAGCGCGGTACAGACCTCGCCCAGATTGTGCGGCGGGATGTTTGTGGCCATGCCAACGGCGATACCAGTCGTGCCGTTGATCAGAAGATTCGGTATTCGCGCCGGCAGGACGACCGGCTCGGTCTTCGTGCCGTCGTAATTGGGACGGAACGGAACCGTGCGCTGCTCGATCTCGATGAGCATCTCGTCCGAGATGCGCGCCAGCCGGCATTCCGTGTAACGCATCGCCGCGGCCGGATCACCGTCGAGGGAGCCGAAGTTGCCCGAACCGTCGACGAGCGGGTAGCGGAGCGAGAACGACTGCGCCATGCGCACCAGCGTCTCGTAGAGCGCCGCGTCGCCATGCGGGTGATAGCTGCCCATCACGTCGCCAACGACCTTCGCGCACTTGCGGTGCTTGGTGTCCGCCGTCAGGTTTTGTTGCCACATCGTGTAAAGGATGCGGCGTTGAACCGGCTTCAGGCCGTCGCGAACATCAGGCAGTGCACGCGAGGTGATGACCGAGAGCGCGTAGTTGAGGTAACGGCTCTGGGCCGCCTCGTGTAACGCAACGCCTTCTGCACCTCCGGGTGGCGACGGCGGGGCCGCCTGATCGTCAGGAAGGTCGAACAGCGAGGGTGAGCCTTTGCGAGATCGCTTCAAGGCTCTCTATAGTACGGTACCTTGATCGGTCATGTTCACGGCGAAGAGCCTCTCCTTCCTGCGTGCGCTGAAACGCAACAACGACCGCGAATGGTTCCGGCGGCGCAAAGACGACTATGAGCGCCACGTCCGAGGCCCGATGATCGAGGTGCTGGGACGGCTCGCGATCGATTTCCAGACCTTCGCACCGGAGCTCATCTCCGATCCGAAAGTGTCGATGTTTCGAATCTATCGCGACACTCGATTCAGCAGCGACAAGACGCCGCTCAAGACAGCTGTCGGCGCACATTTTCCGAGCCGCCACTTCGCCCGCAACCAGGGCGCCGGGCTCTACTTCGAGATCGCACCGACGTGGGTCTGGATCGGTGGCGGCATGTACATGCCTTCGACCTCGGACCTGCAGGCAATCCGCAGCCAGATCGCGACCACGCATCCAAAGCTGCACCGGCTGGTCACGGCGCCAACGTTCCGCAAGGCCGTTGGCGAACTGAGCGGTGAGCGGCTCACGCGTGTCCCCAACGGCTACGTGAAAGATCATCCGGCCGCGAACTATCTGCAGTTCAAGCAGTTCATCGGTGGCTGCGAGTACGAAGCGGCGTTCGCTACCAGCTCGCGCTTCTACTCCGAGCTGCTGCGGGTGTTCACAGCCGTGACTCCCCTGGTCAGGTTCCTCAACCGTGCACTGCTGGATGCCGCTACGCCGGCACCGTTGCTCGTGGACGAACTGCCGCCGCGAGATCGGCGGCGAATCGCTTCGCCTCCGCCGGCTGCAACGCCGATGTGGTGACGCGAACGGCCGGCGGGCTCTGAATCCGAAAACGCTCGCCGGGCGCGACTGACCATCCCCGCTCGGCGAGACCCTGCACCGTCGCGGTCTCCTCGCGAACGGGAATCCACACATTGAAGCCCGAGCGGCCGTGGCCCTCGATGTTCCACTGAGCAAGTGCTTCGATGAGTGCGACACGTCGCTCGGCATAGACCTCGGCGGCTCGCGCCAGCAGTCTCCCGCTCGACGGATCCGACCATAAGGCGATCGTCAGGTTCTGAAGCAGATGACTGACCCACCTCACGCTGACGAGTTGCCGCCGCTGCAGCCGTGCGATGGTGACGGGATCTCCAGTCATCACGGCCACGCGCAGATCCGGGCCAAGCCACTTCGACGTGGATCTCACAACGGTCCAGTGTTTCCGCTGATCGGTCAGCGTCACGAGAGGAACCCCCGCGACGGCAGCGGAATCATCGATCTCGATCAGCAGTGCCTCCGGACGACGTCGAAGGATCCGGCGGAGATCGGCTGCCCGGCTCTCGCTGATCGCCGCGCCAGTGGGGTTCTGTGCGCGTGACGACAGCACCACCGCCGGCACTCGTGTCACGAGCGCCCGGTCCAGTGCCTCTGGGCTCGGTCCCTCATCGTCAATGCCAAATGGAAGCGGTGTGAGACCGAGCGAGGCGAGGAGATCGAGAAGCGCAGGGAACGTCGGATCTTCAACCGCAACCTGGTCACCGGCACGCGTGTGCTCCCGCAGGAGACGCTCGATGGCATCGAGGCTGCCGCTGGTCACGGCAACGGGGCCGCTCGCGATTCCGTCCGTTGCGAACTCCGTTGCGGCAAAGGCTGCGAGTGCTGGCGATTCGGGTGGCCCGCCGTACAAGCGAGTCCCCGGATCGAACGACCGAAGCGCGCGGGTCACCGAGGGCAGGAATGCAGGGTCGGGATTACCGGACGCAAGGTCGACGAGACTATCAGGCTGGCGCTCGTACCTCATCGGCGGCGCCGCGATCGAGGCCGGCACTCGGAGCGTCGTGCCGCGCCGGCCATTGCCGACCACCAGTCCGCGCGATCGAAGGAGACGGTACGCCGCAGCGACCGTGACCGGGCTGACCTGCAGACTGGTCGCGAGCGCGCGGATCGCCGGGAGCTTGTGGCCTGCGGCAAGGGTCCCGGAGTGCAGGCCCTGTTCTATCGAGGACGCGATGGCCGCCGCGCTCCTGCCCCTGATACCAATTCGTGACATAACTTTATTATGTTTGTACTGTAACATAATGCCGGACAGGCCCAACGGCGGGATATCGCTGCGCTTGCGCACCGAATTGTCCGTCGTGTGAGCCACAATCTAGGCGTGCACCCCAATCCCGCAAACGAGTATCGCGACCGGCTAGGCCAGCGGCGCGCCTCCCACGAGCGGCTCTCGCGTATCGATCGCCAGTTCAGCCACGCGCGGCTGGCGGTGTTTGGCCTGGGTGCGCTCGCTCTCTTCCTCGTCTGGCAGCAGTTCCTCACATCCTGGCTTCTCCTCGTGCCGGTCGCCGCCTTCATCGTTCTGCTGCGCAGGCACGAAGAGGTGATCCAGCAACGCGATGCAGCGGCGAGGGCGATCGCGTTCTACGAGCGCGGCCTCGCGCGCATCGAGGACCGCTGGCCCGGCACCGGCGAACCGGGTGACCGCTTTCGCGACGACAACCATCTGTATGCGAACGACCTCGATCTGTTTGGTCACGGGTCGCTCTTCGAGCTGCTGTCGATCGCACGGACACGGGCCGGCGAGGAGAGGCTCGCCGGCTGGCTGAAGGCGCCGGCGATACCCGAGGAGATCGCCGCCCGCCAGGCAAGCGTTGCCGAATTCGCTCCAATGCTCGACCTCCGCGAAACGCTGTCACTCGCCGGCACCGACGTCGCCGCTGGGGTGCATGGCCACGAACTGGTTGGCTGGGCCGAGGCACCGCCGCTGCTGAGGCCGCTCTGGGCTCGCTGGGTTGCGGTTGCCCTGACAGCGTCGGTCATCGTGGCTGGCGCCATGTTTCTGGCTGGTGGACCTGAGGTGCCCCTGCAATTCCTGTTGGCGCTGCAGATTGGTTTTGCATGGCCGCAGCAGAAGCGGATCGAACAAGCACTTCATCGCGCGGCAGCGGTTGCTCGCGATCTGGATATCCTCGGACACCTGCTCGAGCGGCTCGAAGAACAGCAGTTTTCCAGTGCGCGCCTGCGTTCGTTGCGTCAGGCGCTCGATGCGGGAGACGGGCGTGCCTCGGCTTCCATTCGCTCACTGCATCGGCTGGTCGAACTGCACGACTGGCAGCACAACCTGATCTTTCTGCTGATCTCGATCTTCTTTCTCTGGGGCACGCACGTCGCGTGGGCAATCGAAGCCTGGCGGGCCCGTCATGGGCGACACATCCGGGGATGGCTCGACGCCGTTGCGGAATTCGAAGCGCTGTCATCGCTCTCGGCCTTCACGTTCGAGCATCCGGACGATCCGTTTCCGGTCATCGCGGTAGATGAACCAGCGTCCGCGATGTTCGAAGGCGCCGACCTGGGCCATCCGCTGATTCCCGCCGCGCGCTGCGTGCGGAACGACGTGCGCATGAATGGCGACCACCGCCTTCTCGTGGTGAGCGGCTCCAACATGTCTGGCAAGAGCACGTTGTTGCGCACGGTTGGCATCAACGCGGTGCTCGCACAAGCCGGTGCCACCGTGCGGGCCGGGTCGCTTCGGCTGTCGCCGCTACGCGTTGGCGCAACGTTGCGGATCCAGGACTCGCTGCAGGAAGGCCGGTCGCGATTCTACGCAGAGATCACGCGCGTCCGGGCACTGGCCGACCTCGCCGGCGGACCAGTTCCGTTGCTCTTTCTGCTCGATGAACTCTTTCACGGCACCAACTCGCACGATCGGCTGATCGGTGCATCAGGCGTGTTGCGCAGCCTGCTCAATCGTGGCGCCATTGGCCTCATCACCACGCATGATCTGGCGCTGACGTCGATCGTACGAGCGCTGGCGCCGCGCGCAATCAACGTCCACTTCGAGGACTGGTTCGAGGGCAGCGACATTCACTTCGATTACCGCATGAAGCCTGGCCCGGTGACCCGAAGCAATGCGATCGCACTCATGCGCGCCGTGGGACTCGACGTACCACGGGAAGAAACAGAGGTCTAACACGGGCGGCATTACGGGAGCCGACTTATGCAGGAACATGAGGCAGCAGTCACGTATGAGAGCTACCTCCGGCTGGACACGCTGCTGTCGCTGCAGGTGCCACGCTCGGAAGGGCCCGAGCACGACGAGATGCTCTTCATCGTCATTCACCAGGTGTACGAGCTGTGGTTCAAGGAGTTACTGCACGAGCTGGATCACGTCACCGTGCTCTTCAGGACCGACAAGCCGCATCGCGCGCAACACACGCTGAAGCGCATCCTCACGATTCTCAAGGTACTCGTCGCGCAGCTCGACATCCTCGAGACGATGACACCACTCGAGTTCCTGTCCTTCCGCGCACGCCTGGAAGCGGCGAGTGGATTTCAATCGAACCAGTTCCGGCAGATCGAGTTCCTGCTCGGCGCCAAGAACGAGGCCGCGCTGTCGCGCTTTCCGGCAGGCAGCCCTGGCCGGCGGGTGCTGGACCAGAGATACCAGGCGCCCACACTGTGGGACGCGTTCCTTCATTACCTATCGCGAGAAGGTTACCCCGTCCCGCCATCACACCTGGCGCGCGACCACTCGAAGCCGGTGCAGCCGACGCCGGAGGTTCAGGAGATCCTGATCGAGGTGTATCGCCGTGACGTCAAGAGCGCGGAGATCTGCGAGCGGCTCGTCGATCTCGATGAAGGGCTGGCGGAATGGCGTTACCGTCACGTCCGGATGGTCGAGCGCACAATCGGCAGCAAGCCGGGAACCGGCGGCTCGCGAGGCGCGGCCTATCTGCAATCGACGATCGGACGCAACCTGTTTCCGGATCTGTGGGAAATCCGGTCGCGACTCTAGCGTCCCAGGTTCTTGGTGAGGTAATCCGTCAGCACGTCGACCTGGCGGTCATCGATTGGCGCGCCGTACTCCTTCATCGTCGTGACGATGTCATGCCACTGATCGCGGTTGTAATAGCCGCGGAACTTGGTCACCTCGGTGAGCTCATGACAAGCGGTGCATGACGAGAGCAGGATCTTCTTCCCCTCTCCTTCGGGCAAATCATCTTCAGGAGCGACTGCCCGTGCCCCTGACGCTGATAACCCAACTATCACCACGAAACCCAGGAGACTGGCGATCACCCAACGCATGCCGGAACCCTGAACCCTGCACCGTGAACCCCGAACCCGAACGCTGAACACGAACCCTGAACCCTCAACCGTGAACCCTGAACTATCTGATTACTGCAGTGATGTTTCGCTTCGGTGCCCGTCCGACTTTGATCGCCGCCACTTCTTTCCGCGACGTTACGTCGATCGCGTGCACGAGGTCCGTGTTCTCGGTGGTGATGTAAATCAGCTTGCTGTCCGGTGTGAATGTGACCCAGTCAGGCCGACCGCCGAGGTCGACCGGATTGGGCAGGAGCTTCAGATCCGGCAGCGAGTACGTGTACACGCGCGCGTTGGGTCTGCTCGTCACCCACAGCGTCTTCCCATCAGGCGCCACGCCGAGGCCGTGTGACGGCGATGCGTTGAACGGCCCTTTGTCGACCTTCTCTGCGGGGATGTCATCGGGCAACGTGATGCGAGCGACTTCCTTGCGCTGCTGGAAGTCAACGACCGCGAAACCATGGAGATTCGACAACTGCACGAAGATGCGCCTGGTCGAACCGTCAGGGTTGACTTCGAAAGCCATCGGCCGTACGCCCTCCTCGAAGAGTGTCCAGAGTGGCTCATCCGTCTTCTGATCGATGACGGTCATCACCCGGCCAGCGATCGACCCGGCGATGACGTGCTTGCCGTCCGGCGTCACATACACGTTGTGAATCCCGCCCTTCGTCGGGATGCTCTTCACCTTCTCGAGCGTCTTCGTGTCGATGACGTCGACGGCGCCCGGGGCCGTGACAATCCCGACGTACACACGCGCGCCGTCCTTGCTGATGGAGATGTTGTTCGGGCGACCCGTCAGCGGGATCTTCTTCGTCGTCTGGAGCGACTTGCCGTCCACGACGTGCAGCGTCTGCTCCGCTTCACTGCTGAAGAAGAAGCGGCTGCCGTCAGGAAGCGCGGCTGCGCCGTGATTGATGGGAACACCCTTGATCTCGCCGACGATTGCATTGGTCGCGGGATCGATCAGATGGATGTTGTCCCCGGCCGAGTTCGTCTGGACGATGCGCACTTGTGCCCCGGCGGCACTCGCGGATATGAGAACGGCAACGACGGTCCAGACCATCGGACGACGAACGACAGGCATCATGAGCGCCTCCCTGGCGGAAAGTGAGGTTAGCACGGGCTTTGGCCGACCGCCTACGGCCCCGGGCGGTAGACTGGTGGGGGGGGGGGGGGGGGG